>NZ_SJPI01000001.1:3389405-3689405 GCF_007859865.1 Rubripirellula amarantea
CTAGCAGACGCAAAGCGGAACTACACCAACGGTCACACTCACTTTCGTTGGTGGTACGAACATAGCGGCGGTAAATTGACCGACTGGGGCGCTCACCACATCGACATTGCGATGCTGGGGATCGAAGCTGCCGGGCAAAATAGTGATCCCATTTCCGTAGGCGGTACGGCAAAGCATGACGTTGAGTTTAAAGACGGTATGCCATTGCAGCATGATCGCTACAACACTGCTCGCGCTTTCGATCTGAACGTTCATTTCGCCGACGGGGATGTGGTTATGAATGTCCGGCACGATGTCGACAATGGGATCTTATTTGAAGGTGAACTCGGTCGCATTTTCGTTAATCGTGGCAAGCTGACCGGCAAGGCGATCGAAGAGCTCAAAGCCAATCCTTTGCCAGAGGAAGCAATTGCAAAGGTCTATCGCGGGATGCCAATGGTTGGCAACGATCGAGATGCTCACTGGGCTAACCTCATTCACTCGATCGAACATCGTACGTTGCCCATCTCGGACGTCCATTCCCACATGAAAATGCTGAATGTTTGCCACCTCGCGGGGATTTGTTGTCGTCTGGGGAGAACAATCCATTGGGACCAAGCAACCGAGCAAATCACGGGGGACGATTTGGCAGCGAGTATGATGAGCCGCCCCTACCGAGAAGGCTACGAGATCGGGTCGTAGTGCGAGTCGTCGAAATACTTTATCCATAGTCGAGCCGGTATTGTTGCGTTCTGGTCTCTGCGCACACGTAGCTTTTCTTTATTCGTTCCCGAGTTCTCATGTTCAATCGCACGATTCGATTCTGCTGTTCATGTTGGTTGCTATTCGCGATCTGCGTGTCGTTCGCCAGCGATGTGCCGGCTGAGCAGCCCAATGTTGTTCTGATTTTGATCGATGACCTGAGTCACTATGGCGTGACAGCCTACGGTGCTGACCGGATCAGCGAAGAGAATGGGAAGTTTACGAATCAGCGTTTCGAAACGCCGAAGATCGATCGACTTGCCCAAACTGGGCTTCGCTGTGACAACGCGTTTGCTTATCCATTATGCGAACCGACGCGGATTGCCTTGATGTCCGGTCAGTACAACTCGCGGAACTTTCTGCAGTGCAAGGCACAACACGCTTCCGAGATCACTTTCGGCGACACGTTCAGCGCAGCGGGGTACGCGACGGGGATCTTTGGAAAGTGGAAGCAGACGCGGGGAACTAAGCTAGTTCACGCCAAGGATTACATCTTCGAGTTCGGATGGGATGAGTTCTGTTGCTTCGATGTTGTTGGCGAGAGCCAGCGGTATATCAATCCGAGCCTCGTTATTAATGGCGAGATACATAATTACGTCGGTCGCGAGGACATTGATCCGCAAACAGGTCGACGTTGGTATGGCCCCGACATCTGCAATCGCCATGCACTTCAATTCATCGACAAGCATAAAGATGAGCCATTCTTTTTGTACTATCCGATGCTGCTAGTTCATGACGAACACAAGCCAACGCCGGACACCCAGCCACATTCGTTGTTTGATCAGTTCGATGAAACCAAGCACAACAAGGACGGCCACTCCGGCGACGACAAGCGGTTTTTCCCCGATATGCTTGCGTACATGGACAAGCTAATAGGTAAGGTAGTCGACAAGCTCGATCAGCACGGGTTACGTGACGACACAATCATTGTGGTGATGGGCGACAACGGAACGAAGGAACCGTTCATCCATCACTTGCCTGATGGAACAAGCTATCCCGGCGGTAAGGGAGGAAACGTTGACAATGGGCTTCATGTGCCATTGATTCTGAATTGTCCCGGAAAGATCACGGGCGGTAAAGAGAATGACTTCCGCAGCTACGATGGCTTGGTCGATGTGACGGATATCTACCCGACCATGTGTGAGGCGGTAGGCATCGAATTGCAAACTCCACAAAACATTGACGGGATCAGTTTCTGGCCGCAGGTGCTTGGCGAATCCGGCGAGCCGAGAAAGAACATCTACACGTGGTACAACGGCAACAAGCCGGCGAGCGACACGTCCACAGTACTACGATACGCGTTCAACAAAGACTTCAAACGCTACGCACCCCATGCGAATTTTCCCAACGGTCGATTTTTTGACCTGAGAACCGATCGACTCGAATTGGCTGATGAGTTTGATCATACGGTTCGTGTTGCGTGGGCGCACTATCATCGCAGCGGGCTCGATCCGGAAAACCTGGATGCCGAGCAACGGGCGGCTTACGAGTCGCTCGGTGCGACCATTAAACAGCACGAGTATGTGCCCGTCAGTGGACTACTCATCACAAACGACAACACCACGCTTAGTAAGGGGACATCGATCGGATTAAACTGTCTCATCACGCCGTCCCATGCGACTCGTCAGAACCTGATTTGGGAATCGAGTGATCCGTCCATCGCCTCGGTCAACAAGTTTGGCGTGGTCAGTGCAAAGGAGGTTGGATCGGCATCAATCACGGTGTATTCATGGGACGACGCGACTCCGTTGGCCGCCGGCAAGAAGAGCACCTTTTCACGCGATGGTATCCATTACACCTTGAAGTTCGAAGTGGTTCCGTAGACGGACACTACTGGCTCAAAAAGATTATTCCCAAGTTTGAAGTTATGAATAGATTCCGTCTCGTTAGGTTCGTCATCGTCTTCGCAGTCACATGGCTTGTGTTCGGTGGCGTCGATGCGATTGCTGAACGCCCCAGCATTTTGTGGATTTATGTAGATGACATGAGTGATTGGATGGGATGCTATGGCGATCCGATTGCCCAGACTCCCCACATCGATAGTCTTGCGCAGGAAGGCGTCCTGTTTGAAAACGCCTTCATGCCAGCGCCAGTTTGTTCGACGACTCGATCAGCGCTGATTACCGGAACGATGCAAACAACGTATGGGTTGCACCAGCACCGAACGATGATCAAAAAGCCGCTCCCCAATGGGGTCGTGACGGTGCCAGAATTATTTCGCGAGGCGGGTTACCTGACGTTCAATGAAGCGAAGGATGATTACAACTTCGAGCGTGACCGAAACCTGATGTATTCGTCGGAGTTTACTCGGCCCACTCGCAAGCAAGTGAACGCGCATATGATCGGTCGCGAAGTGTCTTGGCTAAAGCAATTGCAGGGCAAGCCGTTCTTTGGCCAAATTCAGCTTAAGGGAGGAAAGATCGAAGGCGAAACGGGATCAAAGTTTCCCGCAAAGAGTCGTGTTCCGGACGATCAGGTTGCGGTTCCACCTCAGTACCCCGACCATCCCGTGTTTCGAAATGCCATCGCTCGTCACTACGAACAAATTGCGGAAACGGACGCTCAAGTGGGCGCGATCATTGCGGGGTTGAAGGAGTTCGGTTTGTGGGACAACACGATTGTGTTTTTCTTTACCGATCATGGTAGTCCTTTGCCCCGAGCTAAACAGTTCCTCTACGAAGACGGTACCAAAGTGCCGCTAATTGTACGTTGGCCAAAGAGCATGCAACTTCCCCGTGGAAAATCTCGCTCGGACCTCGTCAGCGGAATCGACATCACTGCAAGTTCACTCGGCTTAGCTGGAATGTCCGTGCCCCCATTCATGGAAGGACGCGATCTGTTTTCAGAGGATTATGAGCCGCAGGAATACGTGATATCGGCTCGCGATCGAATGGGCAACGCGATTGATCGCAACCGTACCGTTCGGTCAGCAACGTTTCGATATATCCGCAACTACAAAACGGATCGAGCGTTGTATCAACCCCAGTATCGAGACAAGTATGCAACCTTCAAGACGCTACGGCAATTGCTCGCTCAAGGAAAGCTGACTCCGCTGCAAGCATCGTACCACGACGCAGCGCAACGTCCGGAAGAAGAATTGTACGACCTCGTGAACGATCCTCACCAAACCGTCAACTTAGCGGATGATCCAGAATACGCATCGGTGCTGAAGGGACACCGCGATTATCTCCAGCAGTGGGAAGAGGCCACTGATGACCAGGGTCGCTATCCCGAAAGCGAGGAGTCGCTACGGTTGGTGTACGAATCGGTTACGGGCGATTGTGTTTCACCCGAGTATGACTTTCTGAAAATTCGCAAGACAAATGACAACGGCAGCGAAGCGAATGATGGTGCTGGCGACACGACGTCTCTGCAACCGAAAGCTGAAAAGCCGAAGTCAAAGCCGAAGATCATCCAGTACCCGGATGCTCTCGTATGGACCGACGCAAAGTTGGCGGCGAAGGAGTTTCCAGGTTTCGAGTTCATCGGCGAGTACTCCCAAGGAAATCGCTTTTTGCAAGCGACACCATCGGGCAAAAGGTTCTACCTTTCCATCTATCAGGGCGGCTTGCCAGGAACAGGTTGGGATGGCAGTCGGGTTGATCACGAGTGGGTCGAGCTGGATGCGATGAAGAGTCGCTTGCAAGGTTGGGAAAAGATCGATCGCAGCAAGAACGTGGTAGGTAAGCAACCGCCCGATAACGCCGTCGTTTTGTTCGATGGATCGGACGTGAGCGCCTGGAAGAATGCAAAGATCGACAACGGAACGCTTCAGGCGGGAGCGGCGACGAAACGCAGCTTTCGAGATTTCACGTTGTACCTGGAATTCATGTTGCCGCTGAAGCCGGAGCCCGAGATCAGTCACCCGCACCGCGGAAACAGTGGCGTCTTCGCGGTCGGAGCATACGAGGTGCAGATCGCTGACACGTTCGGAATCGATCCTGATCCACTAGCATGGCAAGAAATAGATCTGCTCAAACCAGTCGACACATGGTGCGGTAGCATCTATGGAATCCGAGCAGCAAAGTTCAACATGTGCTTGCCGCCACTGACTTGGCAAAGCATGGAGATCGAGTTCAAGGCGGCACGTTTCGAAAACTCCGTCAAGGTTTCCGACGCCGAGATTTCCGTGATCCACAACGGCGTGAAGGTTCACGACCAATTCCATGTTCCCCAAGGCACCGGTGGTGGGCCGGCCGGACCGCGACCCGAAGTGGCTGAAGGCCCGATCTATCTGCAAAACCATGGCAATCCCAATCGGTTTCGTAACATTTGGATTGTGACGAGGTAGTGCTCGATCACCTACCGGATCGTGCTGTTTTCTTAAGATTGCCACCGAGGTCTGTTGATGTTTAGAATCGTACTGTTTTGTGCCAGATTAGTGTTGCCACGTGATCCGCAGAACAGAATCGAGAATCCGGATTGGTTCCGAAGATGGTTTCGATGCCACAACGGAGATGGATCTGGACACTCTTCGTTTTGGTGCGTCGCAAGAGGTGGACTATGGTCGCGGTTGCAAGGTCATCACATCGGAGGCGCATCCCGATGGATTGGTCTTGGTCTTTGATGGCGAAGGCAATGGAATTACCCAGCATGATTTCGCTGCCAAGCTGATCGGTCGAACCATATCAGGAGAGCTGATTGTCGGGTTTTCGAAGCTGACGAATTTTCAGCTACCTTAGTTCTTTAAGATACGTGTCCTGGCCCGTTCATTTTTGATCCTTTCAACCAAATCTTTTTCCCCTTTGCCATTGGTAATCGTATGACTAAATCTGCTTTTCTTCTAAGCCTTTTTGTGTTCGCATGGTCTGTATCTTGCGTTGCCGAAGAGCGGCCGAATATTGTGCTGATCATGGCCGATGACTTGGGCCTTGGTGACGTCAACTATTACCAAGAAAAGTTCCAAGGCCATAAGTCTCAGGTGCCTACTCCTGCGATGGACGCGCTTGCTCGCGATGGCATGTGGTTCACCGACGCTCATTCCGCCACGTCGCTGTGTTCACCGACTCGTTACTGCGTCATGAGCGGCAACATGAATTACCGCAGCTATGCTCCGTGGGGTGTATGGGGTTCGTTTCGGGCAAGTCCTTTCAAGCCGGGCGAAGCGACACTGGGAAGCGTGGCTAAGTCAGCGGGGTACTCGACCGGATTTATCGGCAAGTGGCATCTCGGCGGTGACTTCTTGGATTCAGAAACTGGCCAGATTTATCGAAAGAACGAACGCAACGAACCGGGGGCAACAGTTGACTTGACTCGAATGGTCGGCGGTGGTCCTCAATCGGTTGGTTTCGACTACAGCCTCACGTTGCCTTGTGGAATCCAGGGGCCAACCTACACGGCTTACGAAAATGGCGATTGGTTGCCACTGAACGAAGATTCGGAAATCATCTTCCTCGACAAGACGACCGCGATTGATCCCAAGTTTGTTTCGGATAAGGGGCCCGGACTTGGTGACTCGCATTGGAACGCTCGCGAGATCGGAAAATTGCTGTCAGCTAAGGCGGTGGACTTCGTCGACAAGCGGGCCGGTAAGGAGCCGTTCTTTCTGTGCTACTGGAGTCCGCACGTTCACTTGCCGCACACGCCGACCGATGAGTTTGACGGTCTGAAGATTGCCGGCACGACACCGACGAACCATCTTGATACGCTGCGAGATCTCGATCAACAAGTCGCTCGCATTGTGCAGTCGCTCAAAGCAAACAAGGTCTACGACAACACCTTGATCATCTTTACCTCCGACAACGGTGGATTAGGGATCAAAGCGACTGTCGAAGCCGGGCATGATTCCAGCGGCGAATGGCGCGGGTTCAAAAATTCACCGCATGAAGGCGGTCACCGAGTACCTTTCGTCGCCGTATGGCCAGGGCATATTGAACCCGGCAGCGTGAGCGATGATACGGTGATCAATCAGGACACGTTGGCGACGATGGCTAGCTTGTTGAACGTGAAAGTTCCCGCTGACCAAGCGAAGGACTCATTGGACCTGATGCCCTTGCTAACCGGGACCGGCAGTTTTCAGCCTCGCGAGTATCTGATGATGCAGGCGGGAAGTCAGAACGAAGTGATGTTCCGAAAGGACGGTTGGAAGCTCATCCTAAAAAGCGATCATAAAGTTTCGAAATTCGAACCCATCGCATTGTTCAATTTGAATGATAATCCGACCGAAAATGAGGCGGAAAACAAAGTGGATGACCCCGCCCAGGCCGATCGCGTGAAGCGGCTGCGTGAGGAGTATTTGCGGATTCGAAACAGTGGCGAGCGAACGACACCGGTGATTGGAGCTTGAAACAATTCGGATTCTGAGACGAACGGAGCCTGAGATGATTCGGGCTTTACGCAAACGGGGGCTGAGGCGATCGAGTTGCACACCGAGCACCACGTTTTGGTCGTTCTCGCAGAATTGTGCAGAAAAGTTTCCAATTTGGGCGAGTGGGTGCGATTACCTAGTCGTATCACCACGCGACCACTCGCGTTTTCAATGCTTGGCACGGCCTAGCCTCGAAGATTTCAGCCGTTTGGCGAAGTCGAACGCGGTGAAATGTCGAGTATCCCCCTTTGCCACCCCGCCTCAATGAAACTCGCCTTCGCACTTGCTCTGATTCCGTTTGCCGCGGCAACCTATTCTCGAGCTGTCGCCGACGAACCGCAACAACGTCCCAACGTGTTGTGGATTTTGACGGACGATCAACGGTATGACTCCATTCGAGCTTTTAACCAGATTCTGCATCAACGCGATCAAAGCGAATTGGGATACGTGGAGTCGCCTAATGTTGATGAGTTGGCGGCTAAAGGGACGACCTTCATCAACACCTATTGCCACGCCCAGGGATGTGCCCCGTCCCGCGCTTCGATGCACCTGGGCCGATATCCGCATCACAGCGGCATCTACGAATTTGAGTACTTCAACAATAAAGCCGACCATTGGAAGCCATCATTGCCAGAATGCATGCAGCAGCTTGGCTACCAAACCATGCACGTTGGCAAACTGGGCGTTCGAATCCGTACGCTGCAACGCGGCAAGCCTAGGAAGTTGGAGCTTTATCAAACGAATATCGACTTCAAAAAGAGTGCCGCCGAAGGTTTAACCGATTGGACAAAAGGCCCGATCGCTGAAATTGCGGGAGTCGATATCAAGAGTGAAGGCATCGAAGGCGATTTCTTTTTTTCACCCGACGGGACTGTGGAAAACACCAGCGGTGACCTCGCCCGCGTGAAAGGTTTTGAGAATCACAGTGAGCAGATCGATGCGAAGTACGATCTGCTCCGAATGTACAACAGCAAGAAGCCCAAACGATTCGGTGCGGGAGAGATTATTGGTGGTGTCAGTTCGCAGCCCGCCGGAAAAACTCGAGATGGCTACTATACGGCTCAGTTGAAAGACTACTTGCAGAACCCTAACAAGCCTTTGGCCGCTGGCTCGCAGCATTTTGTTGGAGTCGACCCGTCTCGGCCACTCTTCGCTCACATCGGCTTCGACTTTCCCCATACTCCAGTACTGCCTCCGCATTCGTTTCGATCGCGATTTGCAGACCGCACCTATCAGGTTCCTGAATTCGACAAGGAAGAATTGGCGTCGCTGCCGCCACAGTTGAAGAAGCTGATAACGATCAATCATTCCGATCACTACACCGAGGCTGAGAAGCAGCAAATGGTTCGCGACTACTATGCGTTCTGCGCCTACGGCGACCATTTGGTGGGTGAAGCAGCCGACGCGTTTGTTCAATACAGCGAACAGCATCGTCAACCTTGGATGGTCGTTTACGTCTGCGGCGATCATGGATGGAAGCTAAACGAGCATGGTGCAATAGCGAAGTTTTCACCTTGGAAAATGGATAGCCTCGATCCCATCATTGTGGTTTCGTCAGATAAGGAGTCATTCCCCGCCGGAAAAGTTGTCACTGACTTCACCGAGTTTGTTGACATCATGCCCACCATCCTTGCGGCTGCTGGTGCTGATCTGCGTGCTAAGGAGTTTGGATTTCTAGATGGTTATGACCTCGCCAAGGTCGCATCGGGAGAATTGGAACCGCGCGACTACGTCGTTGGTGAAAGCCACGCGGTTACGGGGCCACGAGCAACGATTCGCACCAAGGATTTCATGTTCTCCATCAAGTCGCGACCGGATAAGAAACGCGGCCAGAACATGGACTGGGCGATGAACGCAAGCTACGAAGAGTTAGAACCGGTGCTCTATCAACTCTCATCGGATCCAGCCGAGCTTCATAATCTCGCGTATGACAAGTCGTACCAGTCTGTGGCTCAAGGTTTGCGCAACAAACTACTCAATATTGTCATCGGCGACGGTCGTGTTGAAGTCGACTGGGGACCCAAAGCCACGGGGACCAAGTCGGTGATCAGCGATTTTGCCATCGGAGCTGACGACAAACGACTGAAGTTGTAATCGTCGACTTATTACGAACTCTCTTACTTGATCTTAGGTCATCTATGAACGCGAATCGTCGCCGCGTAAGCCGGCGGAACTGCTTCAAAGCGGCCGGCGTGTCATTGTCGCTGCCGTTCCTTGAGTCCTTGCCAGTTCATGCTCAAAAACCAAAACGATCGGGCAAGGATGCGGAGGTTGCCTATAGCGATCAACCAGCCAGTAGTGCTGCGCGTTTGGTTTGCATCGGTGTTGCATTAGGCATGTATCCCGGGGAATGGAATCCATCACAAGAAGGACGCGATTACCGGGCGCCTCGCTTGATCGAGCCGCTCAACGAATTGCGAAACGATTTCACGTTGCTGTCCAATATCGACCACCCCGGCGTGGGCGGCGGACACAAAGGTACGCCAGCATTCCTGTCCGGTGTTTACAAGCCAGAGTTTGTCGGTCAGGCGATTGTCGTTCGTAACCAGATCACGCTCGATCAGTTTGCAGCCCAACACTTGGGAAACGGCACTCGATTCTCGTCGTTGCAGCTCAGTGCTGCCGAGCTTGGCGAGTTCGACGCCCTTTCTTGGAACGAAAAGGGAACTCCGCTACCTTCGCAATCGGATCCGAGCAAAGTATTCAACGCTTTGTTCGTTCCGGATGCCAAGGACGAAGCCACCGCGATGAAGCTTGGGCAAAGTGTCCTGGACTTGATTCATGAAGATGCGACCGCATTCCAACGAGAGATCTCACGCAACGATCGTGATCGTATGGATCAGTACATGTCTTCGGTTCGCGATGTCGAAAAAAGAATCCAACGACAATTGCAGTGGACCGAAAAGCCCAAGCCTCACGCACCGCCGCTGGCTGAGCGTCCGACAACGTATCATGAGAACTTGGACTTAATCTTGGAACTCGCCGCGATCGCACTGCAGACCGATTCAACACGTGTGGTCTCGGTTTCGTTGCCCGGTCAAGGCTTGCCAATCGAGACGAACAATCTTCGCACGGCGAACTATCACAACCTGTCGCATCATGGGATGGCCGCCGACGCGGTTCGTGATTTGATCGAAGTCGAGTCGATGCATTCTCGGTCACTCGCAAAATTTCTGAAGCGTTTGAAATCCGTTCGAGCTGGTGACGGGACGCTTCTGGATCACACCCAGGTTCTATTTGGTAGCGGACTTGGTAACGCGAGTTCACATTCCAATCGCGATCTTCCCGTCCTGATCGCCGGTGGCGGATATAAGCACGGACAACATGTTCGTCTTGAAGAGGGCACACCGCTTTGCAACCTATTTGTCACGATGCTGCAGCGAATGGGAATGGAAGTGGATTCGTTTGCTGGAAGCCGTGGCAACGCCAACCAATGGTTGGGGGTGTGATGAAAGGTGTTCTTTTTTTAGCGATGATCGCGTTAACGACCGAGGCTGTCGTCGCGGATTCGGATCAAACTTTCCCGTCGCAAGTCGATCCTTTTGTGTCAACGTACTGCTATCAGTGCCACGATGCACGCGAAGAGCAAGGTGATTTCCGACTCGACATCCTCAGTCGCGATATCGGCGATGCCGCAACCGCGATCGCGTGGCAAGATGCCATCGACTTGATCAAGCTGGGCGAAATGCCACCGCCCGATGAGCCTCAGCCAGCTTCCGAAGAGTTGGAAGCGTTCTTAACAGCGGTAGAGGTGGCGATTCAACAAGCGACAGCCGCTTCTTCGAAACCGCAGTCGGGCATAAGACGCCTAAGTCAGTCGGCGCTTCAAAACACAGTACAGGATTTGATCGGCACCGGTCTTAGCATTACTAAGGACTTGCCGCCCGACGCCGAAATCGGTGGCTTCAATAACTTGGGCCAGGGTCTTGAGTTGACCGATACGTTCATGAGTGTGCTGCAAGTCAATGCACGACGTATCGCCAGGAACATCATCGCTCCTGCGGATCAGGCCGACCCACGAATGGCTCTCATTAATGAAGTTGAACAACTCGGGCATGGCAAAAGAGTGATCAAACAGGATGATGAACTCCTGGTTTGCAGTAGTCGCAGTGAAGCCGACCGAGTCTGGCTTAGTGGTTTTTCGGCACCCTGGACTGGTGTGTACCGGATTCGAATCGAAGCGTGCCAGTATGACAATCGTGATGAATTGGATGCGGCGGGAAAAAGCTATGTGGCTGCGAACGCGAAATCGGCATTGAACCAGGGCAACTTTGAACGATTCAGGATTCCAGCGCAACGTCCTCGAATGGTGGCGATCAAAGCTGAGTCGTCGAACGTTTTGGGGGCGGAACGAAGGAGAGCGACGCCAGGTCGGGAATTAACGAAGATCGCGGTGTCAGATCACTATGATTCCTACGAAGTCGAATGTGTTCTCGAGAAAGGCGAAAACGTATTTGTGCAGGCAGTGGATTGCTTGCGCACCGGAAACACACCACTGGCACTGGTCGATGGCGACGAAATGCTGGTGGGTGAAATATGCCGTGTTCGAGAAATGAAAATCGAAGGACCTTTGGTTGAGTCTTGGCCTTCGGAATTGCAGCAATCCTTATTAGCACGCGATTCAAGTTCATCAAACTCAGATTCAATAATTGGTTTGTCGCTGAAGGAAAAGAAACTCGACGGATTGCACGCGTTTCTCACCCGTGCCTTTCGCCGTCCCGTTGAATCAGCATTGGTCCAACGCTACCAGAGTATCTATGACCTAGGCATCGAGTCCGGCTTAGACAGTGACGCGGCGATGCGAAACGTCGTTGAAGCGGTGCTTTGTTCTCCACGGTTTCTGTACAACTCAATCATGCATCAGGGTGCGGATGATGCCTGGGGATTGGCGAGTCGTCTTTCGTACTTCCTGTGGAATTCGATGCCGGACGATGAACTACTTCAACTCGCTGATTCCGGGGACCTGCTCGACGAAAACGTTTTGGAAGAGCAAGTGCGCAGAATGCTTGACGACCCAAAATCCCAGCGATTCGTTGTTGACTTTTGCGGACAGTGGTTGGGCCTGCGGCGCGTGGGAGCGATGCTGCCCGATCCCAAACTCTATCCGAACTACGATCCTGTTCTCGAACAGTCGATCCGTGGCGAGACGGAAAGCTTGTTTCGCGAGATCCTTGCTAAGGACCTTCCTATCACCGACTTCCTAACGCCAGACTACGCGATGCTGAACGATCGTTTGGCGCGGCATTATGGCATCGAGGGAGTGGTGGGACGGAACTTTCGCCCAGTTCCGTTGCCGAGCGATCATCCACGGGGAGGATTGCTTGGCCACGCCAGCATGCTGACCCTAACGTCCAACGGAACTCGGACTTCGCCGGTGGTGCGTGGCGTTTGGGTATTGGAAAATCTACTCGATTCACCTCCGGCCCCACCGCCGCCAGATGTGGAACCGATCGAACCCGACGTGCGTGGTGCGACGACCATACGAGAGATGCTTGCCAAACATAGCGAGTCGGAAACCTGCAACACATGCCACCGTCGGATTGATCCTTGGGGGTTCGGGTTGGAAAACTTCGACGCGATTGGTGAGTGGCGTGATCACTACGCCGGTCAATCCAACAAGAAAAAGAACGGCAAGCGAACCGCCACGAAGGGGAAGCCAGTCGATGCCTCTGGAACGCTCGCCGATGGCGGTACGTTTGAAGGAGTCATTGGTCTGCGCAACGCTCTATTGTCCAAACAAGATCGTTTTGCACACGCACTGACGTCGAAGTTATGGACGCACGCGTTGGGTCGTCCACCTGATATCACTGACCGAGTGGCGATTGATCAAATTGTCGCGAAGAACAAAGTACAGGGTAGTCGGTTGGCTGATCTGATATCCCTGATTTGCACCTCTCCATCGTTTCGAGAGTAGGCTGTTAAGCCTTGCTTGAATCTTCCGGTGATCTGACGTGTTCAGATCTATCGCGTTCAAATCTATCAGCTATCGATACCGAAGCGTTCGGTCGTTACTACCCAATGGATGTCTTGAATTCTATGAACCAGAAAATTGTCAGTGTGTTGACGTTGGCCATCGCACTTGTTTGCATACTCGGTGGACCAGTGAAGGCCCAACCGAATGATCGTCCTAACTTTGTCTTCGTGCTGACGGATGATCAGTCTTATGGAATGATGGGATGCGATGGGAACGAGGTCACCAAGACACCGCATCTCGATCAGCTAGCTAGGGACGGCGTATACTTCGATCGTGCATACGTCACTAGTGCGATTTGCACTCCGAGTCGAATTTCGATTCTGCTTAGTCAGTTTGAGCGAAAGCATGGCGTGAACTTCAATTCTGGCACGAGTGTTGCGCCGCAGGCATGGGCCAAGTCATATCCGGTCATGATGCGAGAACATGGTTACTACACCGGCTACGTCGGCAAGAACCATGCGCCCATTGGTGATGGTGGTTACACCAGCGGCTTGATGGAAAAGTCATTTGACTATTTCTATGCCGGCCATGGTCACATCAAGTTTTACCCGAAAGACCTTCACGAGATTTTTAAGCACGCAGAAGCGGATACCCAGGTAGAGATTGTCGGTGAAAGTGCGACGGATTTCCTTTCCGATCAACATCGACTCGAAGGCGCAATCCGATTTCTTGAATCTCGTCCCTCGGGCAAGCCGTTCTGCCTGAGTATCTGTTTGAACCTGCCACATGATGCAGGTACCAGCACGATGCAGATGCGACAGAGTGATGACGAAATCTATAAATCGCTTTATCGTGACGTCGAAATTCCTTTGCCTGACCACTACGTCGCAAAGGAGGACATCAAGAATCCTAAGCTACCGCCGGACTTGTTGAAAACAAAGGAACGTCAGACGGGATACGATTGGGTCGACAATCCCGAGACCTGCATCGAGCGAATCACACGTCAGATGCAAGCGTTGACTGGCATCGACCGAATGGTCGGCGATATTCGCGAGAAGCTGGCCAAGGAAGGTGTTGATCAGAACACGATTATCGTATTCAGTAGCGATCATGGGCAATTCCAAGGGCAACACGGTTTGGGTGGCAAAGCACTTTGTTATGAGCAAACAACTCATGTTCCGATGATCGTCTTTGATCCTAAGGCGCCTCACGCAGAATCAGGACGCCGGATCTCGGACTTGGTCCAGAGTATCGATATCGCCCCCACGATGTTGGACTACGCCGGGATTGATGCTCCGATTGAGTTCCAGGGAAAAAGCCTTCGCGGGTTGATCGACGGCAACGCAGGCCCGGTTCACGAATTCATTTTTACCGAGAACCTGTGGTCAACGCATTTTGGTAATCCTCGCATTGAAGCGGTTCAAGACAAGCGATGGAAATACATTCGCTACTACAAGAATGACACCTTTCCGGCGTCCGAGAAGATTCTTGTTGCGAAGCAGTTAAATATTCCTGTCGGCAAGATGCTTTACAATGTGCACGATGATGGAATCGCGGTTTACCGTCACTATGTTGAATCGCCACTGCAGGGCGAGGAACCTGTTTACGAGGAACTTTATGACATTGAAAATGATCCTGCTGAAGTTAACAACTTGATCGACCAAGATCAGCACAGCGAAGTTCTCGAGCGTTTGAAAGCTGCATGGAAGCAAAAGCTGATAGAAGCAAGAGGGACGGGAGTTCCGAAGGTGATTCGCTACACTGCCGACAATGGCGCCAAGCCGGGGTGATAATGTCGGTCTCGAGTTTGGTCCGCCACCCATGTTTTGTCTTCCTAGGGACTTTCCCATGAATCGTTTCTCACTGTTTCTCGCCGCGATCGTTGCGCTCAACTTCGGTTGGTCAGCCGCTGGCGTTGCTGATCACCGACCTAATGTTGTGCTCATAGTCGCGGATGACCTGGGTTACAGTGATGTTGGATTTAATGGTTGCAAAGAGATACCGACTCCGCACTTAGACGCGTTGGCAAAACATGGCGTGGTGTTCGAGTGTGGCTACGCTTCGCATCCGTATTGCAGTCCGAGTCGCGCAGGGTTGTTAACTGGGCGATACCAACAGCGTTTTGGGCATGAGTGCAATCCCGAGCCTGACGCGCGTTTAGTGGACGATCAGGCACCCGGTTTGCCGTTGTCGGAAACGACGTTGGCCAACGTGATGAAGGACTCGGGCTACGTGACCGGCGCGATTGGAAAGTGGCATTTGGGTGACGCACCCCAGTACTGGCCCAATCGACGCGGCTTCGACGAATGGTTCGGCTTTAGTGCCGGTGGTCTGAGTTACTGGGGTGACCTCGGAAAAAAGCCTGTCGGATTGGGAGTGCATCGAGGTGATGAACCAGTCGATCCAGAAACGTTGACCTACCTTACCGATGACTTTTCAAACGAAGCGGTACGTTTCATTGATCGGCACCAGAACGAATCGTTCTTTCTCTATCTCGCCTACAATGCACCCCACGCACCTGATCAGGCGACTAAGAAGCACTTGTCCAAGACGCAGCACATCGAATATGGCGGAAGAGCAGTTTACGGCGCGATGGTGGCTGGAATGGATGAAGGCATCGGTCGCGTGATTGCCAAGTTGAAGGAAGCAAAGATAGATGACAACACTCTCGTGATCTTTTACAGCGACAACGGAGGGCGAAAAGAACACGCGGTGAACTTTCCTTATCGTGGTCACAAGGGAATGCTATTCGAGGGTGGGATCCGTGTACCGTTCTTAATGACTTGGCCTGGAAGAATTCCGGCCGGAATAACGCACTCGTCGCCAATTTCCGCGTTGGACATTTTCCCCACTGTACTGCAGGCTGCTGGAATTACACCCAATGACAGACCGGAACTCGATGGCATCGACGTCATGCCTTCAATTGCCGCTGACGAACGGGATACGCTAGGAAACTCGCGGCGGCTTTTCTGGCGTTATGCGATGGGCGACGGTCAGTACGGTTTCGCGGTGCGCGACGGCAATATGAAATTGGTTCGAAGTGCCTATAAGAACAAAGATCTGCTATTCGATCTTTCGAGTGATCCGTGGGAACGAAACGACTTGGCGGCGGAGCGGCCCGAGACGGTTGATCGTCTCAAACGATTGATTCAACAATGGGACGCGCAAAACGTATCACCAAAATGGATCGACAAGCATGGACCCAATGTGCTTAGCGAGGAAGCGGCACGACAGAAGTTAATCAATGCGGCCGCACGCGGCGAACGGTAAGTACGAAAGAGAATCTATCAGATGACGAATTTTAAGTTGTTTGAGCGAATCGCGTTTCCTGTGATCTTTCTTCCCATGTCATTGGTCGTAGCTGAGGACATTCGGATAGACAAGTTTGCCTCGCAATCACTTGCGGTGCCTGAGCTTTCCGACGGTGTTCCTGCAGCCGGCAAGCGTGTTGCCGTGACGCCACCGGAATATGAGGGCACAGACGTCTTCCATACGCTCTACCTTCCCGCGACCTGGAAACCGGACGGCAAGCAGCTGCCGATCATTTTCGAGTACACCGGAAACTTCTTTGCGAAGTCGGGGTCAACCGGCAAGCCTGAAGACGCCGCCTTAGGCTTTGGGCTGTCCGCTGGTCAGTATATTTGGGTTTCGCTTCCGTACATCAACAAGACCGGTGATGGCAACGAAGTGACTTGGTGGGGCGATGAGGACGCGACCGTTGAATATGCAAAGCGAAATGTCCCTCGGATTATTCAGCAATACGGTGCTGATCCATCAGCGGTGATTCTGTGCGGGTTCTCGCGAGGTGCGATTGGCGTCAACTATCTCGGTTTACACGATGACGAAATATCTGGATTATGGACTGCGTTTTTGACGCACGATCATTTCGATGGAGTGAAGGAATGGGGAACCAAGTGGGGATCGCCATTGGATCGTTACCGAGCCGACGCGACAACACGTTTGCAGCGAGTTGGGAATCGACCGTACTGGGTTAGTCAAAATGGAAGCGATCAATCGTCTGAGCAATTCATTCGTTCGTCGGTGACTGACGCCAGTTCGTTCACGTTCGGGCATGTGAATACGTCTAGCATTCTTGGACCGTTTCCCAACAATTTTGCGAAGGCTGCGCATACGGACCGCTGGATGCTGAAACCGAGCGAGTATCGCAATCAGATTTGGAATTGGATGAATGGTGTGACTGGGGGAACGGCCGCGCGTTTAACAAGCGAACGCAGTCTTGATGCAAACCCCGGATCTGAATTGGATTTTAAGTCAATGATTGGGCGAGTGCTGGAGTCAGCAAAGTTCATTGACGAAGACTTCTACATTTGGGGTGGAAGCATGGTGCGAGACGCCGACGGTAAGTGCCACTTGCTGTATAGCCGATGGCTTCGTGAGCTTGGACACAACGCGTGGGTTACGCATTCCGAAATTGCTCACGCCGTTGCTGATGAGCCGCTTGGCCCTTACCAACATGTTGACGTCGCCCTTCCCGCGCGAGGACCTGAGTACTGGGATGGCATGTGCACTCATAACCCCACGGTGCACGAGTTCGATGGCAAGTACTACCTTTACTACATGGGGAACTTTGGCGACGGCAACGCTACTAAGAAACTCAATTCGATCCATCGCAATAACCAACGCATCGGTGTTGCGGTCGCCGATCATCCGTCTGGACCTTGGAAACGTTTTGATAAGCCGCTGATCGATATTACGCCCGAACCTGGCGCTCATGACGAGCTTATGACGAGCAACCCGTCGATACTGCGACGGTCCGATGGAATGTACGTCCTGATCTACAAAGCGGTCGGAACGAAAGGACCGCTTCCGTTCGGTGGACCCGTCATTCACTTAGCGGCAACATCCATGTCACCGACGGGGCCGTTCGTCAAAGAAATGAAGCCACTGTTTACGGCGCCGGGCGTAAAGTTTCCCGCCGAGGATCCTTACGTTTGGTCGGATGGAGAACGATGTTGGGCGATCGTCAACGACCACAAAGGTCATTTCAACCAAACCGGTGAAGATTCGCTAGCACTATTCACGTCCCCGGATGGTTTAGACTGGGACGTTGCGTCGAATCCGTGGGTGTTACAGCGGAAGTTAACCTGGGCCGATGGAACCGAACAATCGTTTCATCGCCTCGAACGTCCGCAGCTTTGGCTAGAAGACGGTGTGCCGAGCGTATTGTTCTGTGCTGCCGAGGAAACCAAAGAGATGGCTCATTCATTCAACGTACACATTCCACTCCTTCCCAAGAATTCGGATCCGAAAAATGGCAATTGATAATGTTCAAAGCGTTTCGACAACGTCCGCCACACTAGCGGGAACAGCAGACTCGCGACGTCGGTTTTTGAAGCAGGCTGCCGTCGCCGGCGCCGCTGTGATGAATCCGTATGTCTGGACCAGCCATTCCGCCAGGGCAGCGGACGCCAATAGTAAACCGACCATTGCCGCGATTGGCGTCGGCGGCAGTCGTGGTCGTTACAACCAAGGCCGTGCAATCGCGAACAGCGCATCGAAGTACGGGCAGATGATCGCGGTATGTGACGTCGATGCGTTGCACAACGACGAATTCAACGCCGCTTACGATGGAAAGCTCAACAGGTACCAGGATTACCGCAAACTATTCGAGAAGGAAAAGCCTGATGTCGTCACGATTGGTACTCCCGATCACTGGCACGTTCCCATCGCCTTGCACGCGTTGGCGCACGGCGCAGACGTGTATTGCGAAAAGCCACTTACGTTGACCATTGAAGAGGGGGAATTGATTCGCAAAGCGGCAGAGGAATCTGATCGCGTGTTTCAGGTTGGCACGATGCAACGGAGTTGGGACCTCTTCATGTATGCAACCGCAATCGTCCGAAGCGGACGGATCGGGCAGGATGTGAAGGCTCATTGTGCGATTGATCCGGCTCCAACCGGCGGGCCGTTTGATACTGCGGCGGTTCCCGAAGGTCTGGATTGGGATCTATGGTTAGGCCCAACCGCGAAAAAGGACTACTGCGAGGAACGCCGTCGTTTCTTTCGCTGGTATCTCGAATATTCCGGCGGCAAGATGACCGATTGGGGCGCTCACCATGTTGATATCGCACAATGGGCATTGGGGCTTGATCACACTCCTGTCGAGCGTGTGTCGGGTTCTGGAAAAATGACGCCGATCGTTCCTGACGACTTCAATTGGAAGAAGTTCCTTGACGGCGAAGCTGATCTACCCAACGGCTATAACGCTGCTACGGAATTCCACATCAATCTGGACTTCGAAGGTGGGCGAGCGATTTCGGTCAATCATGAATACGAGTCAGGGACTACTAAGTTCGGCAACGGAATTCTGTTTGAAGGCGACAAGGGAAGGATCTTTGTCAATCGTGCCAAACTACAAGGGTCACCGATCAAAGATATCTTTGGCGACAACCTAGAGAAGAAGTATCAGGCGGATGGTTCCGCTACGGACAATTTTCAGGAGTGCTTCGCCCGAGTGGACGATGCGACACGAGATGAGTTCACGGCAGCTTTTACCAAGCTCAACAAGGGCAAGCCAGTTACGAATCATATGAAAAACTTCTTCACCTGCATCGAAGATCGATCGGAACCCATGTCTGACGTCTCCAGTCACGTCAATTCGATGAACTCGCTGCACATGTGCAACATCATGTTGATGCTGGGGCGTGACCTGAAGTGGGATGGTAAGACACGCGACTTTGGAAGCGATGATCAAGCCAATGCATTGATGGGGCGAAAGCGTCGCAAAGGTTTCGAGTTGAACGCTTGATCGCTTCGTCTGCGGCTATTTAATAAGCCAAATCGGTTTGGCTAAGTTTGTATTGCAGGTCGACGTGATTTCGCTGTTCGTCGTTTTTGTATCTGGACAGGGCGGTTGTAATCTGTGTTGACCTTCGTCGGCAGCGATGAGGAAAGAGAACGCGATCGGCAGTTCACATCACCGAGAGCAACTTTTGCTCACTTGCAGAAGTTCTAAGATCGCTTGGTCTCCGATCCGAGCTAGCGGACCATTGATGCAAGGTTAGACATCGATCACTCACTTCCTTTGCCCATCGACTTTCTGTGCGCACCGGTTATCGGTGTGCGTCGAACATCGGGAACCGTACCCTCGGTTCTCAACTACTACTTTGAACAAACCATCATTATGAAAATAGTTCTTTACTTCGCGATGATCATCACCGCGACGGTTGCCTCGCAAGCTCACGCGTTGGATCGTCCCAACATCATTCTCGTTTTCGCCGATGATATCAGTGCACGAGAACTGCCGTTGTATGGTTCATCGGTCTGGAGTCCTCCCACTGGTGGCAACACCTCGGATGTCGCCTTTCGAGCCAACACTCCAGCATTGGACCAGATGGCAAATGAAGGCTGCTGGGTTGAGACGGCTTGGGCGTCGGTCGTTTGTTCGCCCAGTCGCGCCATGATGATGACTGGTCGCTATGCACATCGACATAAATGGTGGAATAACAAAGATAAGGGACGCTACCTCGATGCCAAAGGGAAGCCCACAGTATGGCCACTCTACGAAAGTTCTCCCGTTCTTATTGGTCATGTCGCCCAGCGTGCTGGCTATGCGACGTATTGGGCGGGAAAAACTCAAATGGCCGGTGACCTTCGTAGGTTTGGTTTTGATCAGGGCTGCTTCACGCCCGGTGAACTTTCGGACAAAGACAACCCGTACACCGACTTCAAGATGTACGAAAAGAAGGTTGATGGAACGAAGTTGCTATTCAATTCGGACACGGATCAGCAGATTGACAGCTACCTGCAACACGGTTGGTATTGGAAACCCCACGTTCGTTTGATGAAGCATGCTGGAAACAGGAATGGATTTCAGTGGTGGCCTCATACTTTGGAATCCCAAGCAGAATTTGGTTTGAACACTTACGGTCCCGACGTTGAACTCGATTTCATTTTCGACTTTATGGAACGTCAACAAGCCGATGGCAAGCCGTTCTTCATCTACCACACTTCGCACCTCGGGCACGATGCCTTCGATTGGCTGCATCCGGAATCTAAATCCAAATGGCCCGGGACTCCCGTGGTTCACTGGGATGGGAAAGGCTACACGCGGGATCAGCCAAGTGTCACAGGCGACGAGGGCGTGTACGACGATCATGGCACCATCACAAGTCCTGGGATTCACCACCATGTGAATTACCTGGACTATCAAATGTGGCTCTACCGCAACAAGCTGACGGAAATGGGGATCGCCGATAACACAGTGTTGATCTTCTGCGCTGATAATGGCACTAGCGGATACGGAAAGAACAGTTCGGATCGTCAGAAAGGAACGCACGTACCGCTGATCATTCTAGCGCCCGGCATGACAAAGCAAGGCCGGCAGGATGTGTTGGTCAATATGTCCGATATGCTTCCCACGATCGCGGAAATGACGGGCGGGAACGTCCCTAGCGACTACGAGGTCAATGGTGAAAGTCTCGTCCCATTCTTGTACACCGATAAGTCGTCGCATCGTGAATGGGTGTACGGGTACAACGGCGACGACCAAATCATTCGAGGCGACTTGGTGATGAAAGATGGCAAAGGAAAATGGTGGGACGTTTCAACTCAGCCTGACGACCTGATCAGCTTCCCTGAAATAAAAGACTGGTCCGAAGTAAGCGAAGCTCATCGGACCCAACGTGATGAATTGCTGGCCGTATTGCCGCAGTTCGATTTGCATGCGAGCGAACATGATGCTCCGGGGATTGAGTTGCCAGCTTTGGCAGCCAAGCCGAAGAAACAGAGGTCGAGAACGAAGAATCCCGCTGGCAAGGCATCAAAAGCCAAAGTTTCAAGCGGCGCCGGCGAGCGGAAATCATTGTTCTCGGACAATTTCGATGGACGCGAACTTCCGGGGGACGACTACACAATCGCGAGGAGTGCCGAGGGAGCGTGGACGATCAGTGATGGCGTGCTCTACGGTCGCCAAACCAACGACGACCACGGCGCGGTGATACGCAAACACATGGACTTTAAGGATATCGATATCGAATTCGACTTCCGGTTTAACGGGGGAACTCGCTTCAATTTTGTGCTCGACGATCAAAACGAAAAGTCAGTGCACGCTGGTCACATTTGTCGGGTATCCCTGACGCCCAAGAGAATCTCGATCAGTGACGACAAAAATGGCTCGATGAACCTTGAAGTGCGAAAGCAACGCCAAGACAAGAATTTGAACGCCGATGCGAAAGCCAGCTTGCAGACAGTCCTCGCTGCGACTCAGGCTTCTGCGGCTGTTCAACTCGACGAAGGAAAATGGCATCACGCCAGAATTCAGTTGAAAGGCGACACCTTGTCGGCGTTTATTGACGGAAGCGAAATCACTCGATTGAAGTCGCCTGGGATCGACCATCCCACAAAAACGAAATTCGGAATGACCGTCAATGGATCGTCCATCGACTTTGACAATCTCAATGCCTTCTTAGTGCCGCGTTGATAGTTTGCGGTGATGCGAGATGGGTTGTGCGTGAGAAGCTTGGTGTTACCGCAATTGGTGCTTTCGTCGCTCGTGAAGAAAGAAGCGGTACTTGGTGAACGACTGTTGCTGGATTCAATTCGTTCTGCATGAAGTTGGAAAGGCTCTTGTTGTCTATTGAGATCTTGATTCAACGTGATGCGATGCGATGCGATGCTGCGAGCTTGATTACCGAACGCTAAAACGAAGAGGCGTCACGCTGCGTCTTTCGGTGATGACCCTATATTGGCCCCCATGACATTCCCTAATCATTTCATAAGCGAACTCATGAAAGTTATCCTCGCACTCCTTTTCGCTTTGGCAATTGTCGCGGTCGATTGTTGGGCCAGCGAGCGGCCTAACATCGTCTTGATCATGGCCGATGACATGGGTTACGCCGATACCGGGTTCACCGGCGCTACGGACATTGAAACTCCCAACCTTGATGCACTCGCCGCATCCGGGGTCACGTTTACCAACGGGTACGTGACGCATCCCTATTGCGGTCCCAGTCGAGCTGGATTGCTATCTGGTCGTTATCAGCAACGATTTGGATTCGAGACCAATCCGGCGTATGACCCTAGCAACCCATACGTGGGCATTGATCCAAGCGAGACTTTGTTTCCCGCTAAGTTGCAAAAGGCAGGTTATCGAACGGGAATCATTGGGAAGTGGCACCTCGGCGCTGCGACTCCTTTTCATCCCAACCATCGCGGTTTCGATTACTTCTACGGGTTTCTGGGTGGTGGTCACGATTACTTCAAAATTGATCTTCGACAACCCGTTAAAGAAGGGTACTTGCAGGCCCTTGAACGCAACGGGAAGCCGGCCGAGTTTGATGGCTATCTGACGACCGCACTTTGCGACGATGCGGTCGACTTCATTGAGTCCAGCAAAGGCGACCCATTTTTTTTGTATCTCGCGTTTAACGCCCCCCATGCACCGCTTCAGGCGCCAGCCGAGGCGATTGCTAAGTACTCCACGATCAAGGATCGCAAACGACGACTTTACGCGGCGATGGTTGATGTGATGGATGCGGGAATAGGAAAGGTGATCGAAGCCCTTGAGGCGAATGACGTCCGAGAAAACACGCTCGTATTCTTCCTTAGCGATAACGGTGGCCCTCAATCTAGCAAGCAGCAACCTGGCAAATGGAATGGGTCATCCAATGCGCCGTTCCGCGATGGCAAAGGAAGTCTCTATGACGGCGGTGTCCACGTACCCTTCATTGCGTCGTGGCCGCGGCGAATCGAAAAAGGGACCGTGTATAACCAGCCAGTGATTTCGCTCGACATCGCTGCGACGGCTGTTGCGCTCGCAAGCGACCGCCTTACGGCAATGGAAAACATGGAAGGCGTTAATCTGATTCCTCGGTTAACGGGCGACGACAACGCAAGCTCTCGTGAGTTCCTTTACTGGCGAGAAAGCGGTGTCCGCTGGTCCATTTTGAATGCCAACCGAACCAAGCACGTTCTAGAATCGCCTAACGGAAAGCCAGAGATGTTCCATCTGCCTGCCGATCGATCAGAGCAAAACGATCGAGCTGATGTCGAAAAGGAACTGGCGCTTCAACTGCATGAGCAATGGTTAGCGTGGAACAAGTTGAATGTGGACAGTCGCATAGAGAGCTACAGGAAGTACCACGAGGTACGCGATCAATTCTTCCTCGATTCGATTCCTGAAAAGGCCAAAGAACAAGGCTATTCGCCAACGCCAATACGAACGTTGAAGTAGTGGTTGGTCGCGACGGGTGCATCGAAGCAACGGCAAAAAACCTGCCTTGGACTCGCTTAAGGCACCGTTACCGGTTGCGGCTGATTTTGAGTGTCTTGTGAGATACTGACATGCGTTTGATTAACGATTTGCCGGACAAATTGTGGCCGATTTGTCGTGATGGAGTCCACGCTGAATTCCACCGCCAACACGACGTCTTTTGAATCGTCCACCGTCCAGACGTGGAATTCGAACCCGGATTCTTTGATGTCATCAACCAATGATCGGCTGAGCGCGCCGACATTGAACTGGGACCCAAGGCCAGTCGCGTGTGACCTGCTAAGCGTGTCAAGCAGCACGTGCGTGGTTGGGCGAAAGTCCAGTTCGTCGTCGTCTCGTTTGAAGCTAGTCAGCCAATTGGCTTTGTATTGCGGCATCATTTCTCGCGTCGCTTTCACAACCTCCTCATCGAAAGAGATGATCACAATCTGCTCGGATGCAAGATTGCTTCGTTCTAGCTCGGATTTCAGAGAGGGAACAATCTCAACGCCGCATTTTATTTCGACGAAGATTCGCTTCCCCTTAGGAACCGTCGCCATGACATCTGCCAAAGTGGGGATGCGTTCTCGCCAGAATTCTTTCGCTTTCCAGCTACCGACGTCCAGCGATTGAAGCTGTGAGAGTGTGGATTGCGAAACATTCAATGAAGGTGATTGTGGGCAGACACGTTCCGTTGTCTTGTCATGAATGCAGACGATGTGGTGATCCGCTGTCAGATAAAAGTCGCCCTCGATCGCATCAGCCCCTTCTTCCCAAGCGAGTTCAAATGCCGCGAGTGTGTTCTCGGGAGCTGCATGAGACGCACCGCGGTGAGCGACGATGTCCTGCGAGTGAACTTGACCCGTCATCGCGACGACGCAACCGACGATCACCGACGTTAAGTTTTTCATAGTGATGGATGCAACGCCGCAGGCTGAGTACCAAAAGAAAACGTCAGCTATAGCGACGTAAGATCGCTGCCGTTCGAAGACGATAGCAAGAATAATCGCTCTTAGGGTTGCGTACCATCACGTCACGGAACGTTGGATTGCGTTCTTAGCAAATAGCACGCGTTGGCAGCGTAGTGGTTGGCAGCATAGTGGACGTCGCATTGAAGCGAAGTTCTTGGCGGCAACTGAGGTTAGCAATCGCTATCCGTACAGTCTCATGTTCACCGGTGCGGCAGTAGAAGCATACCGCTAGCCAACCACTGAAATATATCGGCTATGAAATGGGGCCAAGGTTCGCACTCGTCGCGAATCAACCACTAGACACCTCGAGCTGAAAAGCCAGGATGAGTGGTGGCCTTGGGTGGTAGTTCCCGACCACATTCGACGGTCCTGACGATCTCGTCAGCAGTGAACCCGCGCGCCGACAAATCCAGCTTCAATTCGGTGTCGTTTCGATTGCACATAACCTTCGTGATAGCTTCTGATATCGCTACCACGATCTGCCAAATGAGCGCTCCCATGATGGCTGCGATGGGAATGCCAAACGGCGTCATGAAAACTTGCCAGGGAAATTCTGCGAAGATCATTTCTCGGTTCAGTAGTTGGAGGAACGGACTAAATGGAGCTTGAACGACAGTTTAAGAATGCTGGCATGTTCTGAGTTAGAAGCAGACTTCTCGGAGTGATTCGGTTGGTGCCAAACGATCTTGGTAGCCTTGCCGAATAAACTCGAAAAATTCGGCTGGATAGTCTTTCTTGCTCAGACGCCCCCTGTGCCAGGAATGGGGTGTTCTGCCGAACAATGCGGTTTTCGGGCGATTCTGCAAAACCAACGTTTCCGCTGCCTCACATCCGCATGATACAAATCATTATCATCGTAACGCATATTGTCCTCGACAAGCGGTTCTGTGCTTAACAACATTGATAATATGGGACTGCCGAGCCAAAGTCTTCCGTGCCGCAGTTCAACCGTTAGTTGTCACTTTCAACGGAGAAGTAGTGAGCCATTCTCGCACGTCCCGCTCTCGCATGGTCCATCCGGTCAACACCTTGTTCATAGGGTTTGTGATGGTTGCGACGGCAATCATTGGTCGAACCACCCACGCTGCGGAACTTAGTCCGACATCGGATGAACTAGAGTTCTTTGAAAAAGAAGTGCGGCCTGTTTTGGCGGAGCATTGCTATTCCTGTCACAGCGTCGACGCAAAGAAAGTTCAAGCAGGATTGTTGGTCGATAGTCGCGCTTCGCTTATCCGTGGTGGCGACTCTGGTGAGGCGCTAGTGCCGGGCGATGCCGACGCAAGTTTGTTGATCGAAGCAGTTCGCTATGACTCATACGAGATGCCACCCAAGGGAAAGCTGCCTGACCAGGACATCGAGGCGTTAGAACGTTGGGTCGAAATGGGGGCGCCATGGCCCGTTGAGGATGCACCGTCGGGCGAAGCGGCCTTGCCTGAATTTGATTTGCTGCAGCGGAAGTCTGATCATTGGGCATGGCAACCCATCAAATCATCGGCCGTTCCCAGCGTTGAAAATGAATCTTGGCCGCGCGATGACTTGGATCACTTTGTTCTTGCCAAGTTGGAACAAGCCAATCTGCAGCCTGCGGGGGATGTCGATCGAGCGGCGATCCTGCGACGTTTGTACTTTGACTTGATCGGATTGCCGCCGACACCCGAACAAACCGCTGCGTTTCTAAACGACACTGCTCCTGGATCGACAAAGCGATTGGTTGACGAATTGCTCGACTCGCCGCATTTCGGTGAACGTTGGGGTCGGCATTGGTTGGACCTGGTTCGATACGCAGAATCCAGAGGTCACGAGTTTGATAATGACGCACCCAATGCCTATCAATATCGTGATTACGTGATCCGAGGTTTGAATGCCGATGTGCCCTATGATCAATGGGTTCGTGAACACATCGCCGGTGACTTGCTGGCTCATCCGCGTTTGAATCCAGACAAGGGATTCAATGAGTCGATCTTGGGGACGGGCTTCTGGTTTCTCGGCGAGTGGGTGCATTCGCCAGTCGATATTCGCAAGGATGAATCCGATCGTTTTGACAATATGATCGATGTGATGTCCAAAACGTTCCTGGGAGTCACGGTCGCCTGCGCTCGTTGTCACGATCACAAGTTCGACGCGATCTCCACCGCCGATTACTACTCGTTGTCGGGCTTTTTGCAGAGCAGCGATTATTGCCAAGTTCGTTTTGAATCGCTTGAACACAATCAGGAAATCGCTGACGAGCTTGCGACGCTCGACCAATCGTATCAAAACGAAATCACAGCTTTGCTCGCGAAGTCAGGCGTCGAGGAACCAAGTGTTCCTTCGCTGGCCGATGAGGCCGCATCGTATGTGGTCGTGGATTTTGGATCGATCACTGCCAACGATTACCTGCAGCAGGGATTCGCCTTTGGGAAACGGGCTCGGTTGGCTGGCGAGCCTTATCTTGCCATGGACGTCGAGTCGCCAGCGCTGCGATTTTCGCAGCACTCGGCCGCCGTCAGTGATTGGTTTTGGGATGGGTTAGAATCTCTATCGCAAGAGAGTATTGCAGAGCGAAATCGACTTCAAACGCTCCCAAGTTCGGGGCGAACGCTGCGCACACCAACCTTTGAACTCACCCATGGCGACGTCTATTGTCGAGTTCGAGGCAAAGGGCACGTCGTCGCTTGCGTGGATTCCCATCGTTTGGTTGCCGGACCGCTGCACGGTGAAACGGTAAAACCAATCAAGGAAGGCGAACCTTGGGTGCACATGAAGCTCAAGCGTTACGTCGGACATCGTCTGCACCTGGAATTTGTCCCAGATCAGGACAGTCAACTGCAAGTGTCGTTGGTTACACAAGGGACGAACTCCGCGATCCGAGCCCAAATCGCCAAGCGTGAAGATGCGGTCGCTGAGATCATCAGGGGCTATGAAGAAGCAGCACGAAAAGCACTCGGCGATCAAGAGGCGATGCTTGTTCAATCCTGGGCTGACGCGAGAGCGAAATTGGGAACTCGTGTGAAGCGACGTTCGCATTTGGCGATGGCGATGATAGATGGTACTGGCGAAGACGACCGTATTTTGATTCGTGGGAATTCGTCAAAGCCAGGTGATGTTGAGCCTCGCCACTTTCTCACCGCGATCAATGGCAACCAACCGATGGCGATACCGACGGGCAGTGGTCGATTGGAATTGGCTGAACAGATCAATGATCCCAATAACCCTTTGACGTCGCGTGTCATCGTCAACCGGATTTGGCATCATTTGATGGGACGTGGAATTGTTCCTACCACCGATGACTTCGGTGTACTTGGCCAACGCCCTACGCATCCCGAGTTGTTGGACCATTTGGCCATTCGTTTTGTTGACGACGGTCGCAGCATTAAACGAATGATTAGGACGATCGCACTTTCGCGTTCTTATCAGATGTCCAGTCAAGCAGATCCCATCGCGGTTGAAGCAGACCCCAATAATTTGCTTTGGCACCACCGGCCTCCAAAGCGCTTGGAAGGTGAAGTGATTCGCGACGCGCTGTTGGCACTTTCGGGTCGGCTCGCTCGTCAGCCATTTGGACCGTCTGTTCCAATTCACCTCACAGACTTTATGGACGGCCGAGGCAAACCGAACGTCAGTGGGCCAATGGACGGTGATGGTCGCCGATCCATCTACGTTGCTGTTCGTCGTAATTTTCTTTCGCCATTCATGTTGGCGTTCGACACTCCGTCACCTTTTAGCACGATGGGGCGTCGCAATGTTTCCAACGTGCCAGCTCAATCGTTGATCTTAATGAACGATCCGTTTGTGGTGAAGCAAGCAAAGGGTTGGGCGGATCGGGCAATTGAGCAACGAGACAACGAGCTCGAGCGAATCCAATGGATGTATGAGTCCGCATTGGCTCGCAAGCCGACGGACCGGGAACTGCAATTCGCTCGTGCGTTCCTGGGGTCCGGCAATAGCGAATCAGAACAAGCAGCATGGCAAGATTTTGCTCATGCGATTATCAATACCAAGGAGTTCATCTTTTTACGATGACGCACTTCAATCCTTTTCCATGTCAGCGATACCAGTCTGCTCCGACGACACGACGCGACATGCTTCGTCGATGTGGCAGTGGGTTTGGTGCAGTGGCGCTTGCTGCCCTCGGTAGCGACCGAGCGTTTGCCGATGGTGGCCTTGCAGGACACGGCCCCCATCATCAAGTCCGAGCCAAGAATGTGATCTTCTTGTACATGGACGGTGGACCATCGCAGGTTGATACGTTCGATCCCAAGCCGTTGCTTGAAAAATTCAACGGAAAAGATCCTTCACAATTATTCGACGTTGAGCCGACTCAGTTCAACAACAACGGTACGGTGCTAGCGAGTCCGTGGAAGTTCAAGCAATACGGTGAATCGGGTATCCCCGTTAGCGATCTGTTTCCCCATGTCGCAACATGCGTCGACGAATTGGCTCTAATTCGCTCGATGGTTTCTGAGTTTCCTGAGCATACGTTCGCAAATTACTTTCTGCACACCGGTAGCGGACTGCAGGGGCGTCCCAGCATGGGTGCTTGGGCGAATTATGGGCTGGGCAGTGAATGCAAGGACTTGCCGGGGTTTGTCGTCATCAATGGTGGATTGATACCGCCCGGCGGACTCGATTGCTTTGGCAGCGGTTTTCTTCCCGCAAGCTACCAGGGTTCGGTTTTCAAGCCGTCAGGAACAGGTGTCGCCAACATCAGCCGCAACGAACCAACCGACGAGGATCAGCGGCGAAAGCTACAGTTGATCAACCAACTCGATGGCTTGGCTACCGAACAATTTGGTAATCACGATAGCCTTGAATCGGCGATTCGGAACTACGAGTTGGCCTATGCGATGCAGATGGCTGTCCCTGAGGTGATGTCGTTGACCGACGAACCCAAACACTTGAAAAAGATGTATGGAATGGAGTCGAAGTACGGACCCACTCGAACTTACGCGGCCCAATGCCTGATCGCGAGACGAATGATCGAAAAAGGCGTTAGGTTCATTGAACTGACTTGCCCGGCGGTCGGCGGCGATCGCTGGGATCAACATGGTGGGCTCAAACAGGGCCACGAGAACAATGCTCGCGCCGTAGATCAACCCATTGCAGCGCTTCTGAAGGATCTTAGGCAAAGAGGTTTGCTTGACGAAACTTTGGTGGTATGGGCGGGTGAATTCGGGCGAACGCCGTTCGCTCAAGGTGCCGATGGCCGCGATCACAATCAGTTCGGTTTTACTGTTTGGATGGCCGGTGGCGGAGTAAAGCCGGGCTCGATCTACGGCGCGACCGACGAATGGGGCTACAAAGCGATTGAAAATCGAGTTGAGATCCACGACTTGCATGCCACGATGTTGCACTTGATGGGAGTTGACCATACACGCAGCACGTTTCGCTTTGGTGGTCGCGATATGCGGTTGACGGATGTAAAAGGGCATGTGGTAAACGATATTATTGCCTAGACTTATCGCATCTCCGATTGTCCCACCCAGAACGTCGCATCCTTCATGACCGCTCAAAAGATCACGATCACTTCCGCCGAGGTGATTGACCTACGTGTTCCGACTTCGGATGCGATGCTCGGTTCAGATCCCTTTCACAAAATGCCGGACTACTCATCTGCTGTTTTGCATTTGGAAACCGACGGCGGGTTGCGAGGGGTATCCGTTGTGTTCACAGTCGGTGCGGGAACCGATTGGATTTGCCACGGTATCAATGACCTTTGTCAATTAATCATTGGCACCACGCTCGAAGATTTTGCAACAGCACCGGTCCACTTGTATCGTCGCTTGATTGACCATCACCAACTGCGCTGGTTGCACGACGGCGTGTTCCGGATGGCTGCGGGTGCGGTCATTAATGCGATGTGGGATTTATGGGCAAAGTCACTCGACAAGCCTCTTTGGAAGTTGCTGGTTGACCTTGAGCCCGAGTTTGTTGCCGACTGCATTGATTGGCGAAATATCAGCGATGCGTTGACGCGAGACGAAGCGATCGCGATGTTGCAAGATCGTCGTGCAAACGTAGGCAAGCGTGAGCTCGAAATGTCAGAACTCGGGCCCAAAGCGTACTGCACTGCCGGTTGGCTGGGTTTGACGAACGACCAAATCCTAGCAACCATTCGCAAACTTCAAGATCAAGGTTTTGATTCGTTCAAGTTAAAAGTCGGCCAGGATTCACAGCGAGATGTTGAACGCATCCAGTTTATGCGAGATGCGATTGGACCTGATTGCAATCTGATGGTTGACGCCAATCAGTACTGGGGGGTTGAGGAAGCGAAGCGTCACGTCGAGGCTTATCGTTCCTTCGGATTGAAATGGGTTGAAGAGCCCATCGCTCGTGATGACGTTCTTGGGTACATCGAACTGGCATCGACGTTCGCTGATGCCGACTTCGGTTTCGCTTGTGGCGAGCACGCTGCATCGCCGGTGATTTTCAAGCAATTGCTTAAGAGTGGTGCGATCAAGTACTGCCAAATTGATGCGGTCCGGGTGGCCGGAGTGAACGACGTAATGGCGATCATCTTGATGGCCGCGAAGTACGGCGTACCCGTTTGCCCGCATGGTGGCGGAATCGCTCTCTGCAACATGATCCAGCATTATGGGATGTGGGACCAGATCGCGGTCGCGGGGCATTCCGATACGCAATTGGTCGAGTACATTGACTTCTTGCAGGAAGCGGTCGAGAGTCCGGTAGCGACCAAAGCCGGTTGTTACGTCACGCCATCGGCGCCCGGTTGGGGGCTAGAATTTCTATCTGCGTTCGTCGGCAAGCATCGTTTCCCCGACGGTGAGATTTGGAATACGCGAGCCGGTTCGCGAAAGGGTGCTGCCTTCGAGGCTTGATTGGTCTTGAGTGGCACCACTTTTAAATGCCAGTGGTACAAGGCAATTCTTGATGTTGTCCGTATCAGTCGCGCCGCTAGCGATCGCGATTGAATGATCAGCTACGTTCGTTGTCAGCTACGTCTGTTGTCAGCTAAGGATGTCTTTCACGACGTGACCATGCACGTCCGTCAGTCGGAAATAGCGGCCTTGAAAGCGATACGTCAATTTCTCGTGGTCGATACCCATCAAGTGCAACATCGTGGCGTGCAAGTCGTGAACATGAACCGGGTTCTCGGTGATGTTGTAGCACATCTCGTCGGTCGCTCCGTAGGTCATGCCCGGCTTAATGCCGGCACCTGCCATCCATAGTGAGAAACATCGCGGGTGGTGATCGCGACCGTAAGTTTCTGCGGTCAACTCACCTTGGCAATACGAAGTTCGACCAAACTCCCCGCCCCAAACGACCAATGTGTCTTCAAGCAAGCCGCGTTGTTTCAAGTCGTTCACTAGTGCAGCGGTCGCTTGGTCAACATCGCGACATTGGCCGGGTAGTTGCTTCGGTAAGGTGACGTGCTGGTCCCATCCCATGTGAAACAACTGAATAAAACGCACATCTCGCTCGGCGAGTCGTCGAGCCAGTAAGCAGTTGTAAGCATAGGAGCCTCGTTGCATGACGTCTGGCCCATAGGCATCGAGTACATGCTGCGGCTCATCCGAAAAATCAATCAGTTCAGGCACTGAGGTTTGCATTCGGTAGGCCAGCTCGTATTGCTGAATCCGCGTATTGATTTCCGGGTCACCGAATTCATCGAGATTTTCCTGATTCAGTTTTGCCAAGTCATCGAGCATTCGTCGTCGAGCTGACGAATCAATTCCGTCGGGGTTCCCCAAATACAGAACCGGATCACCGACGCTCATCAACTTCACGCCCGCGTGCGTCGACGGCAGAAAACCGCTGCCCCAAAGGCGATCGTATAGCGGTTGGCAATTGGGGCGCCCGGTACCTCGGGACACCATCGCGATGAAGGTCGGTAAGTTCTCGTTGGCACTTCCCAAGCCATAGTGCAGCCAGGAACCAATGCTTGGTCGACCCGGCAATTGGTGGCCGGTTTGAAAGAACGTGATCGCGGGATCGTGGTTGATTGCCTCGGTATGCATCGAACGAATCAGGCAGATGTCATCGGCAAGCGAGGAAATTTTGGGCAACAGTTCGCTACCGAGCTCCATTCCGCATTCACCATGACGTTCGAACTTATACCGAGACCCGGCCAAGGGAAACGACGATTGTCCCGCCGTCATGCCGGTGACCCGCTGATTCATTTCAACAAACTTGCTTAACTCCTCGCCCTCGTGTTTCTGCAGTTCGGGTTTGTGATCAAACAATTCCTGTTGAGACGGTGCACCACTCTGAAACAGGTAGATCACTCGCTTGGCTTTAGGTGGAGTGTGATACTGGTCCAAAATTCCATTCGGACGAGCGTTCAGCGATGGTGTTGAAGAGGCGGGCTCGGCAAACGAGTCCTTTCCCATCATTGCCGCCAACGCGGCTGCGCCAATGCCAGTCGCCGAGCGAGAGAAGAAGTGCCGCCGTGTGTGGAGCATGCGATGTTCGTCGAGAAAGTTTGGTTGATCCATCTTTAAAGTCAGTTTTGGGTTGGCAATCAATTGGACGGATTGGATGGTGCGTTCATTCGTCCGCAATAAGAACTTTTTCTTCCGGGAATCAGCAACGTCATTCAATCGACATGAATTCGTCGGTGTTTAAAATCAAGTGAGCGACTGCTGTCATCGCAGCCAATTCAATTCGGTCAAGGGCGTCGTTCGATACTGATTGGCCTACTGCTAACAATTTTTCGGCATCGTCGGGTTTCGCCGCGTAGTGCTTTCGAAAATAGTTCAAGTTCTTGATGAGGACGTCGATGGTCTTGTCTGAACAAGGTTGTGAGACCGCTATGCGGTACATCTGTGTCACGTTGGCATCATCCTTTGCTGTGTCATTGTTTTCAGAATACGCAAGTGACAAAACGCGTTCAGCAAGCTTGCGTGCGCTCTCGATGAACGTTGGGTCGTTCATTAGCACGAGAGCTTGAAGCGGAGTGTTTGTACGATTGGCAGCGACACTACAAACCTCACGCCCTCCCGCGTCAAAAATGATTTGTCGGGGTGGGTTCACTGCTCGTTTCCAGTACGTGTACATGCTTTTGCGGTACAAGCCCTCTGGTCCGCTGGGTGTATAGGTTGTGCCAGCGTCGGCTGCCACTGTCTCCCAAAGTCCCTTGGGTTGATACGGTTTAACGGACGGTCCGCCCACCGTTTCGTCGAGAAGTCCGCTGGCTTGAAGCGCTAAATCACGAATCGTAAATCCGTCGGCGCGATAGCGAGGTCCGCGCGAGAGTAAGCGGTTCTTCGGATCGTTTGCGATTTGTTTAGGGTCTGCTTTTGACGATTGTCGATACGTTTGACTGGTCACGATCAAGCGGTGCATCGCCTTGATGTCCCAGCCCGACTCGACAAATTCGACTGCTAGCCAGTCGAGCAATTCGGGATGGGAAGGTCGCTCGCCCTGGATACCGAAGTCGTTTGCGGTGCTAACTAAACCGATGCCGAAGTGATCCTGCCAAATTCTATTCACGATCACTCGAGCCGTGATTGGGTTGTCCGGCGAGACCAGCCAACGTGCAAGTTCCAAGCGATTGGCAGGTTGCTTTGAATCTTGGTTAGCCAATAGCCAAGTGGGAACACCTCGTGATAGCGGCGTGTCCATCACGGGGGCATCGTATTGGCCGCGAGCGAGGAGGTACGCCGGAGTGGGTTCACCACTCTTTTCACGCATCACCATGATCGTCGCGGGTGCCGCACCGATTTGCTTGAGTTCTTGCTCAGCGTTACGAGCCACTCTTCGAGCATCCATGAGCGGTTCATCGAGACGTTCAAAATGTTCCCGCAGCACTTTTTTGTGTTGATAGGTTCGCTTTTCCGCCGTTACTTGTAGTGCCGATACCAAGTCCGCTTCGAGGCCAAGTGTTGGTGCGGCATCTTCATTCAAGCCGATCGCTTCGTTCACTTTGGTTTCAAGTGATTCGATCAGTCCTGACAACCGCTGATTGAAGTCTTTCTCGGCGATCGTCAAGTTTCGATTCGCCTCCTTCATCGCCGCGCGAAGATTCTCCGGCACGTCGACTAACGGCGACGATGTCTTCAGGGTTGGGTTAGCGTTCACACCCTTACCGATTCCACTTTCGCCAATGTTGTTGAAGTAAGCGAACATCTGATAGAACTCACGCTGCGTTAGCGGGTCGTACTTGTGGTCGTGGCAGCGTGAACATCCAAACGTTAAGCCAAGCCAAACCGTCGATGTCGTTTCCACACGGTCGATGACGTTTTCAACAAAGAACTCTTTTGCCAATGCACCGGATTCATTGTTTTGACGGTGATTGCGGTTGAAGGCGGTCGCGATCTGCTGCGATTCGATGGCGTTGGGAAGCATATCGCCAGCGATTTGTTCGATCGTAAACTGATCGAACGGCATGTTTTCGCGAAACGCTTTTACCACCCAATCTCTCCACGGCCAATTCGTCCGTTCCTGATCGACCTGATAGCCATCGGTGTCGGCGTACCTTGCTGCGTCGAGCCAACGCAACGTTTGACGTTCGGCGTAGGCATCACTACTAAGCAGTTCATCGATTGCCTCGGCATAGGCTTCATCACTCGGGTCGGCCAAGTAAGCCTGGCTTAACTCTTGTGGCGGAAGCAATCCGGTCAGCGTTAGCGCCGCGCGGCGCAGCAGAGTGCTGGGGTCTGCGGAAGGAGACGGCGTCAAACCATGGCTTGCCAATTTTTCAGCAATGAAACAATCAATGGGATGGCTACCCCATTTCCCATTTACGTCCGGTGGATCGGTCTTGACCGGTTTCTCAAATGCCCAGTGTCCTTGGTAGGGAGCTCCCTGTTGAATCCAAAGATCGATGGTCGCCTTCTCTTCTTTCGACAAAGATCGATTACTATCCGGCGGCGGCATTAGTAGTTCTTCATCATCGCTGTGGATGCGTAGATGAATTTCGCTTTCGTCGACATTGCCAGGAACGACAGCAAAGTATCCTCCTAAATCCGCAAACAAGTTTTCTCGGCTGTCTGCGCGGAATGCGGAATCTTGGTTCTGAGCATCAGGGCCATGGCAATGGAAACAGCGATCCGACAAAATCGGCTGCACCTGGGTTCGAAAGTCGACAAGATTGTCATCAGGATGTTCGGCAAGCAGACTCGGCACAGTCAGCAAACCAATGACTCCGGTTGCAGCCAACGCATTGAAAAGAGAGCAGAATCGGAACAAGGAAAATCTTTCGCTTAAGGCAGGCGGAACAATTAGCAGAAATTGAAAGGGATTGTGGTGAATGGACCACCGCTAGGGTAATGCGACTGGAATCGCGAACGTTCTTAAACTCCAAAGCCAAAGCGAACCTGCCGTATAAACTGGCAATTTTTTCCATTCTTCGCGGCAGGTTGTCGTTCGGACGGGGGTTTGAAACTAGGATTTTCCAGCCAGCAAGATGCGAGTTTTCGTAAAACAGACTGGTTTGCCAGTGAAGAGAGACTGTGAATCACGAACGTTTTCTATCGCTGTTTATTCGTCACGAGCGGGAGCTTGCGGGTTTGGCGCGCGTGATGGTGCCGTCGTGGGACGCTGCTGATGACGTACTGCAGGAATCTAGCGTCGTGATGTGGCGGAAAATTGATCAACTGCAAGCTGATGAAGAATTTCTAAACTGGGCCAAGGTGATTGTCCGTTTCGAAGCTCTCAAGCACCGTCGCAAACTGAGCCGAGATCGGCTCGTGTTGAGTGACGAACTTGTGTCTTTGATCGCGAGCGAGGATATCGAACAGCCTTGCGAGCACGTTGCGGATCGTCGATCGGCTGTGCAAGAGTGTCTTAGCGAATTTTCATTCGAGCATCGACAACTGCTGCTATCGTCCTATCGCTACACCGGCGGTGCAGCGGAACTGGCGGAACAAACCGGTGTGAGTGCGAACAGTGTTTACAAGAAATTGGGCCGATTGCGTAGTAAGTTGCGCTCGTGCGTCGACCGGCGACTATCCCTGGGCATTAAATCGGTTTAGGTCATGAAACAAATTGAAAACCATCAAGGTCGATTTGACGAATTATTAGACCAATACTTGCTCGGTTGCCTTACTGCGCCTGACGAAGCGGAGTTTACCGAGCTGTTGGGGTTGCATCGTGAACTACGAGATCGTTTTCGTGAAGCGACCATGGTCGATGCCGAGTTGCGTTCTCTTTCCGGTGATTCAACGATCGCGGTTGCGAAACGAGGAACCAACCTACGTTGGCTTGTAATCCCTGCTCTCGCCGCTGCGGTGATGGTCATGGTCGCGGGGATGTGGTGGACGAGAATGCAGCCAAAGGTCTCGCCAACTAATGTGGTCGCGACGTTGGTTGTTTCGTTCGATGATCAGTTTGCCAACGAACAAATGCCAATTGAAGGCAATTTTGTTGCTGGCGACTACCATCTTATTGCGGGCGCAGTCACGATGCGATTCGAAAACGGTGTCGAAGTTTCTATGCAATCTCCTGCGAAGTATACGATTGTTGATGCCATGCATATGCGGCTGGATCTCGGACGCGCTCGCGCGATTGTTCCTGAATCGGGCCACGGGTTTGTGATTTCCACCGCGAACATGCAGGTCGAAGATCTTGGCACCGAGTTCGGTGTCGTCGTGGACGAAGCCGATCGCAGTGAGCTTCACGTGTTCGCGGGTGAAGTCCAGTTGCATCAAAAGGGACAGCCCGGCGAATTGCTAACCGAAGACATGGCCATTGCTTGGGACCAGGACGGTCGTCACGCACTGAGTCGAACAGCAAGCCAGGGATTTGCTACGCGCACTGACATTGGGTATCAGCAGTGGTTGCGTCATAGCAATGAACTTCGTCGAGATCCGGACGCTGTCTTGTACTTTGATTTTGAAGTTGAGCCAGATAATGACCGGGTGCTGAAGAACCGGGTAAGCAGTACAACGTCACCGACTAATGGTGTGATTCGTGGTTGCTATTGGGCCTCGGGACGGTGGCCCGATAAGGGTGCGTTGCTATTGGAGAATGCTGGCGACCGCGTTGAGCTTGATATTCCTGGTAGCTACGACGCCGTCACGATGATGGCTTGGATTCAGGTCAATCGTTTCGACAATGCTCTGCAAACGTTTTTCAATACGAACGATTGGCAGCCCGGCGAGCATCATTGGAATCTTATGCGCGATGGAGCTTTCCGCGTAGGCGTAAGCGAGGGGTACACGATTACATGCAACGAATCGCCGGTTCCGCTAGGCCGTTGGAGTCACCTCGCTGCGGTACTCGATCGCAAGCTCGGAATCGCCACTTACTTTTTGAACGGGAATCCTGTTGCCAGTGAAGAGTGGTCGGGAAGCGACCCCATTGTGTTTGGTCCTAGTACGATCGGAGCATTCGGCAGCACACTGGACGACGAAGCAGATGAGATTTACTACAACCGAGAATTGCGAGGACGAATCGACGAACTGTCGTTATTCAAACGTGCCATGACCGAGGACGAAATTCGAAGCTCGTTTACGATTGGAAGCATGTTCGAATAGCGTGCGAACGCAGGGTTGGGTCAGCAGTCGACGTTCACATTGCAGTCGCTTGGACTCGATGAATAGAACCGGCGGTCGTTTGATGTGACTTGGACGAGAGTGTTCAAGAAGCAGCGATAAAGCAGGCAAGTGGTTGTGGCAAACAAGGCATGCAAAGGTCATTTTTGGGATGCTGCCGTTGCGGCCATAGTGACGACTAATTCGAGTTCTCCGTCGCCAAGCGATCCGGTAACTTGTTGCGTTTGGCCACCATGTTCAACGGTGACAAGGTATTCACCCTTGAATCCTCGTGTCACAAAAATCCCATCGGAATTCGTTCCTCCCACTGCTTCGGTCCGCCACTCGCGCTGAACCAAGTCCAGATACGCTTGGCCGTTTGGTGTGATGTTGAAATCGTTGTCAAACAGTGCTCCTTCTGGGCTCGACATTTTACCTTCCCAAAAGCCCCAGAACGTTAACGAGTCGACGGATGGATGCGAAAAGGTTGCCATCAAGAAATCTCTTGTGTAGTCCGCCTTCAAATCCGCATCATCGCTTTGAATGTCGAACTCGGTGATTTGAATCGGAAGGCCAAATTCGCGCTGGTAGGAATCGAGCAAATTGATGACGTGAGGAATGCCAGTGACATCGCGACTCCCGTTCGGACGGAATTCAAGGTCTTTAAAATGAGATTGGAATCCGATTGCATGCACCGGAGCTCCAGCGGAAACAAGTTCCCTCAGAATCGTAAAGTTATCCATGCGTGGCTTTGTTGGATTGTCGCCGCCGGGTAAGATCGCGTAGTCGTTGATCACTAGCATCGCATCAGGCGCAGCCGTTTGAGCGGCATTAAGCCAGCGTTTTCGCAGGTCCGTTCGACTAGCAATAGCAGGTTGGCCCGGCGCGGTAAATCCGATCAGCTTGTCCTCGATGTCGAAGCTCGTTCGCGGTTCATTGATAACGTCCCATGCGGATACTTTTCCTTTCGTTGCTAGACCAATGTCATTGATTTGCGCGAACGTCGCGTCGTAGAGTTGTTGTCGTTCCGAGTCAGTTGGGTGGGGGATGTCGAGTAATGCGCGGACATCATCGGGAACGCTGTTGTATCTCGGCCAAATCATCGCATGACCACGAACATCAAATTCATTGTTGTTGAGCCAGTCCAAACCGTTTAGCGTGACGGTTTGTGAAAAATGGGGGCCAAATCCTCCTGCCCAAGCTCGCCATTTCATGTGGTTTTCAAACACTGCCGCATGAAACGCACGCTTGAGTGTCTTTTCGTATCGGGCGTCGTACGACTTCTCTGTCGGAAGGAAGAATCGGGGATCGACGGCGGTTCCGAAGTTGAATGCGTGACGCTGCAACTTTGCTGTGACTTTTGCGTTCCGGACCTTCGTTCCGTCTTCTTGCTGGACGGTGATCTTCAAGTCGGCCTTGCGATGTCGGTCAATGCGTTTCTGAGCTGCAACTCGCCAGTCGGCATCGGAACCGCGACCAACATAGTCGCTCTGAGCCGTCGCAGTTGACACCCCCGCAATCACAACGCAGGCAATTAGCACGCATGCAATGCATGTGGTGGAGAAAGCATCAAGAAGTGAGCGATTCATCGTAGTACCGTAAGGGGTCAAGAAGCAGTGGGGCAACAAGTATGGGACATGCTCTGGTCATGTCGATTGTAGCCTGATCGCATACTTGGAGGTATCGCGTGGTGGTTGATGATGGGTGGTTGATGTTTGCGATGATCGATCGCAAAGCGATGCTGTAAGTTGAAGGTAGTCGTTTCGTCCGCGCAGGACTTTTGACCAGAGGCCGGCTCAAGTAGTGGCGGACACTATCGGTGATGCGTATTCTGGTTGGGCGTTATCGACGCTTACTCTTGTTATTTACGAAACTCTGACGCAACGCGATTCATCATGCGATCCCTAGGACTGACGTTTCTGTTTTGCCTTTTGTGCGGTCATTCTTTGGCTGAGGAGGTCTTTGATACTTGGCGTTATACACTCCGTCGGCCGGCGAAGGGTTGGCAGAGCGATGGATTTGATGACGCGAACTGGATGACTGGCCAAGGTGGATTTGGAACTCGTGACACGCCAGGATCGCGAGTGGGAACCATTTGGGCGACCAATATGATTTGGCTTCGTAAGTCATTTCGTGTTGACGACCTGCCTAGCAATCCTGCTCTTTTGATTCACCACGACGAAGATGCGGAAGTGTTTATCAACGGCAAGTCGGTGGCGAAGCTAAGCGGGTTTGCGACGGACTACGCCGTGATTCCAATCCCAGCGGGCAAGCGGTCTGTTATTAAGAAGGGCAGCAACTTGATGGCGGTGCGTTGTGGTCAAACCGGTGGCGGACAATTTATCGATGTGCATTTTGTTGATGCGGACAAGGTTCGGCAGTTGCCGCCACCGAAACGCAATACGAAACCGTTCAAGTCAAGGTTAATTACGAAGTGGGGCGAAGCCGTGTCGGCTGATAACGCGTGGCTTGAGTATCCGCGGCCGATGATGCGACGCGAACCATGGGTAAATTTGAATGGCACGTGGGACTACGCAATCACCGATGCAAAAGAGCGTGAAATTCCAGTGCAGTGGGACGGCGAAATTCTCGTTCCTTTCTGCTTAGAGTCCACGCTTGGCGGAGTACATCGTTTGCTCGATGGATCCGAGACGCTTTGGTACCACCGGACGTTCGCAACCGATTACAACGAAGACCACCGGCTCATTTTAAACTTCGAAGCGGTCGACTATCGTTGTGAAGTGTTTGTCAATGGAACGACGGTCGGTAGCCACCAAGGTGGAAACACTCCCTTTTCGATCGACATCACTGATGCGGCAAAGGATGGTGAGAACGATCTCGTCGTGCGTGTCGAAGACAAAACGGACGGCTACCAACTGCGGGGCAAGCAAACTCTGAATGCTCGCGGAATTTGGTACACGCAGGTGTCGGGGATCTGGCAAACCGTTTGGCTCGAAACGGTCCCTCAAAGTCACATTACAGATTTGAAGATCAAGACTGATGCCAGGGCGGGTGAGATCTCGATCGCTCCCGAAATCCAAGGACGCGCAGGAGTGGCAGCGGTACGAGTGGTAGTGAAAGACAATGGCGAACCAGTCGCGTCATTGGAAGGCAACGCTAACGAATTAGCAATCAAGCCAGCCAATGCGAAGCTCTGGTCCCCGTCAAAGCCGCATCTGTACGAACTTGAAGTTTCACTTTTAGATTCGGCGGGGCGAACGCTTGATCGCGTCGAATCTTACGCGGGTATTCGTACAGTCGGCAAGGTAAAGGACAAAGATGGGCAGTGGCGTTTCACGCTTAACGGCAATCCGATTTTCCATTGGGGACCGTTGGACCAAGGTTGGTGGCCGGATGGTTTGCTGACTCCACCGTCCGATCAAGCAATGTTGTCTGACATTCAGTGGCTCAAAGATGCGGGGTTCAACATGATTCGCAAACACATCAAAGTTGAACCGCGGCGATACTATTACCATTGTGACCGAATCGGAATGATGGTTTGGCAAGATCAAGTCAGCGGCGGCATCGGACGCAGGCAAGGGTGGCCGGAATGGACGCGGCTCAAACCTGATCCCGTAGATGCTCAATGGCCTGCTGAGCAACACAAGCAATTCATGTTTGAGCTGGAAAGCATGATCACGTCGCTAGAAAACCATCCTTCCATCGTTTGCTGGGTCCCGTTCAACGAAGCTTGGGGACAGCACCAGACAATGAAAGTAGGTGAGTGGACTTCGCAACGCGATCCTAGTCGATTAGTGAACGTTGCCAGTGGCGGGAACTTCTGGCCCGTCGGTGATATCGTTGACGAACACCGCTATCCCCATCCTGGTTTTCCGTTTGATTTAAACACCCATGACCGCTTTGATAACTACATCAAGGTGATCGGCGAGTTTGGCGGACACGGTTTTCCGGTGGAAGGACATCTGTGGGACGCCAAGCGTCGCAATTGGGGTTACGGCGACATTCCCAAGACGAAAGACGAATACAAGCAACGATACGTCAAGTCGATCGACATGCTTAACGATCTTCGAGCCCAAGGCATCGCGGCTGGTGTCTACACTCAGACCACCGACGTCGAAGGCGAAATCAACGGTTTGATGACTTACGATCGTAAGGAGATCAAGATTCCTGCGGCTGAGTTAGCAGAGATTCACCAATCATTGTTTCAGCCCATCACAATCGAGAAGGCTGATTAGTTTCCCGATTCAGCATTCATCTGATAGCCAGATGAACTGTTCATCCTTCTCATTTTCTTGGTAAGAGTATTTCGCAATGGAGATTGAAACGAATTCCATGGGGCAACCCATTGATGCAATTGTGGCTGGTTGGACTGAGCCGCCATGGCCAAGTCGAGACCCGATGCAAGGTCGGTTCTGTCGTTTGGAAGCGCTTGTTCCTCCGTTGCACGCCGATGAGCTATTCGACTCTTATCAATTAGATCAGCATGGGCTCAACTGGACCTACTTGCCGTACGGGCCCTTTGATAGTCGAGATGCATTTCGAGAGTGGCTAGAACAAAACGGGACGGCGAACGATCCCCTATTCTTCGTGATCCGCAATCTTTCGACCGGCGATGTGGTGGGGCTGGCCAGTTACCTTCGTATCACGCCTGCTAGTGGTTCGATCGAGGTTGGGCATGTGAACTTTTCACCCAAGCTGCAGCGAACGCCTGCGGCCACCGAAGCCATGTACTTAATGATGGAACGCGCCTTCACGATTGGATACCGTCGGTATGAGTGGAAGTGTCATGCGATGAACGCACCGTCACGGGCCGCCGCCAAGCGACTCGGGTTCACCTACGAAGGCGTTTTTCGTCAGCACACCGTCATGAAAGGACGCAATCGCGATTCAGCGTGGTACGCAGCGATTGATGGCGAGTGGCCGGACATTCAGCGTGCCTTTTTGACATGGCTTTCGCCCGAAAACTTCGACGATGCAGGCCAGCAGAGAATACGATTGTCGACGTTAACGGCACCAATCGTTCAAAAGGCTGGTTCGGTGCGCTGAACCGATCTCAGTGACCTTGTCGTTTGTTGGTATGCCGAAGGTTTCCAGTATTCGCCTTCGGTTGCTTTCCATTGAGTTACAATTTGCTCTGAGAACACGCTGGCCGCGTTCATCGTCAGTCTGCAGGAAAGTGATATGAGTATAGAAAAAGTCATGCGAACATTAGCCGTCCTTCTATGGGGATCACTCGCCGCCATTTCGATAGGTTCTGACAGCACTTCCGAGTCAGGATACGTCTGGAAGAACGTGACGATTCGCGGTGGTGGGTTTGTGACGGGGATCATCACCAGTCCGGCTGAGGAGGGAGTGATGTACGCGAGGACGGATGTCGGCGGGGCTTACCGTTGGAATGCGAGCGACGAATCTTGGATTCCTATCACCGATATGTTTGGAGTCGACGATTGGCACTTAACCGGCATTGAAAGCCTCGCCGTCGATCCCTCCAATGCGTCTCGTGTGTATCTGGCAGCCGGCATCTACAACAACTCCTACGTTCCGAACGGAGAAATCCTGCGTTCGGATGATCGTGGGCACACGTGGGATCGAACGAGGATGCCATTTGGAATGGGTGGCAACGAAGCGGGACGCGGGAATGGGGAACGATTAGCGGTCGATCCAGCCGACGGTAACGTGTTGTTCTTTGGTTCACGCGACGCAGGGTTGTGGAAATCAATCGACGCAGCCAAAACGTGGAACAAAGTGGACTCGTTTCCAAGCATGGCCGAGTCAGATGACGCGGGCGTCGTAGCTTGGGGAACAACGACGCAAGCCGTTGGGATTATCAATGTGACGTTCGTTCCGACAAAGGGCGAGGACGAAACGTCAACGCAGACGATCTACGCGGCTGTGTCTAGTTTGAAGCCGGGTTGGTTTCGATCTGACGATGGCGGTGAAACGTGGTCGCTTGTGGAAGGTCAACCGAGTGGATCACGAGTTGCGACCGCAGCTTTATCAAGCGACCGTAAGTTGTACGTCACCTACAGCAACAAACCGTCGCCGATTGGCAGCGACGGTGGATCGGTGTGGCGACATGATATCGATCAAGGAACCTGGCAAGAAATCACTCCCCTGGTGCCTGGACCGGAAAACGGTGACTTCGGATACGGCGGCATCAGCGTTAGCCGCGCCAACCCCAGCACGGTCATCACGACCACGTTGGACCGATGGGGACGGGACGAAGTGTTCTTTTCGCAAGACGCGGGGGAGACTTGGATCAGCACAAGCGAGAAAGCAGTGCGAGATCCGTCGGAATGTCCTTGGTTAGCGAACGATCAGGGGCACATGGAAATTGGTCACTGGATGAGCGATATCGAAATCGACCCGTTCGATGACAACAAGGTTTGTTATGTCACGGGCGCTGGAATCATCGGTTCGTCCAACCTTACTGACGCGGCCCGAAACCAAGCGACATACTGGAAGCCACAGGTCAAAGGCCTTGAAGAGACGGTGCCGCTTGCGTTGTTAAGCCCCGCTGAAGGCGCCGATTTGATTTCCGCTGTCGGTGACATCGGCGGCTTCAAGCATGATTCCGTTGACGATCTTGTCAGCCGGTCTCATCGGAATCCCCGTTTCAGCAATACAACGTCGTTGGCCACAGCAGTGTCGGACCCGAAGCTTGTGGTGCGGGCTGGGCATCGCAATTGGGGTGACAACGAAAGTGCTACGATTGCCTATTCACTCGACGGTGGCCAAAGTTGGCAACCCGCCCCCAGTCTCCCCGAGCCTGATGTGAATCAGGGACACGTGGCCGTCAGCGCAGACGGACAGGTTTGGGTTTGGTCTCCCGAAGGCGGCGAAGGCACCGTTTGGCGCACTGCGGATCGTGGACAAAATTGGACCTCAGCAAGCGGACTCAATGGTCGGCTGCGGCCTCATGCTGACCCGGTGGATTCCGATGTGTTCTATGCCACGGACAACAGTAAGGGCTTCGTCTACGTTAGCGTTGACAAGGGAAAGTCGTTTACTCGCAGCGCGTCGGAACTACCCGAGGCGACCTATTGGAGCACGATGGTCCCTGTGGCTGGTCGTCGCGGCTATCTAATCATGGGAACTAAAGAAGGAGTGTTCGCGTCGACGGATGCCGGAGCAAGCTTTGATAAAGTTGGCGAACTCACCGAGGTCGTGTCATTGGGTCAGGGGAAGTCTGCGAGCGAAGGTGAGCTTCCCGCGTTGTTCGGCGTTGGCAAGCTGGACGGCGTTCAGGGTTTCTATCGATCCAGTGATGGGGGAAAGTCATGGATTCGTATCAATGACGATCGGCATCAATTCGGCGAGATTCGCGTCGTCGCCGGCGACCCTAAGCGGTTCGGACGCGTTTACATCGGAACGGGCGGTCGAGGAATCATCTACGGCGACATCGACGCGAATTGAAGCTTGGTTGGCGTCAGTTGTTTGCATTCCTACCCTCAGAGTCAGCCAAATTCCATGAGATCGATATTGATACGCTTTGCCCTCTTTAGTTGTGCATGCTTTGCTTCGGTGAATGTTTGGGCCGCCACACCGATGAATGTGTTGATCATTCAGACGGACGAGCACAACTTTCGAACGCTCGGTTGCTATCGAGACACGCTTGATGAAGATCAAGCATTGGTTTGGGGCAAGGATGCGATCGTCGAAACACCGGCGATCGACTCGATTGCCAGTCGAGGTGTCATTTGCACATCGTTTTACGCGACGAGTCCCGTGTGTACTCCATCCCGAGCATCATTCTTTTCGGGGCGGTTCCCGCACAACACAGGCAGCCCGCAAAATGACCTGCCGCTCAACAACGATGTCGTTACGTTTGCAGAGGTGCTTCGGCGTGAAGGATATGCAACCGGGTACGCAGGTAAGTGGCATTTGGATGGTCCGGGAAAGCCTCAATGGGCTCCGGAGCGTCAGTTTGGCTTTGCTGACAACCGCTTCATGTTCAACCGTGGCCATTGGAAGAAGTTTTTGATTGATGTCGATGGTCCGAAGGTAGCATCGACCAATCGCAAGGGAGAGCCCAGCTACGATTTAAAGGGGGCCGATGAAACTACGTTCTCCACCGACTGGTTGACCAATCGAGCGATTGAGTTCATCCGCGAGCATTCAGACAAACCGTTCTGTTTTCATTTGAGTTTGCCTGATCCTCATGGTCCCAACTCAGTTCGCCATCCCTACGATTCGATGTATCGAGACACCGCCATTCGGCCGCCGATGACGTTTGCAATGTCAAAGGAGAATCCAAAGTGGGCAACAGGAAAGGGCAAGAACGCGACCGTGAAGTTCAATGCCGCGCAGATGTCGTTGTACTTTGGCATGGTGAAGTGCATCGACGACAATGTGGCGAGATTACTGGCAACGCTTGACGAGTTGGACCTGACCGAGCGATCCATCGTCGTTTTCACTTCGGACCATGGTGATCTCTGCTACGAGCACGGCAGGCTAAACAAAGGGAATCCTTATGAAGGGAGCGCGAAGATTCCGATGATCATTGCCGCACCTGGTTTGATTCCGTCCAGCTCGCGAGTTGACCAAGCTCTCGGTACTGTCGACTTTGCACCGACGTTATTGACGTTGCTCGGCAAGCCCGTTCCAGCTGAAGTGGAAGGTCGCGACGCATCCAGATTGCTAATGGAAGGGGACGCTAAATCGTGGGACGACGTGACGTTCTTGAGAGCCGCTCAAGCGAAAGCGAACTGGGTTGCGGCGGTGTCTGACCGATTCAAGCTTGTGGTATCCGTTAGCGATGTACCTTGGTTGTTCGATTTACAATCGGATCCTGACGAGCTTGTAAACGCGTTTGGAAATCCAGATCACCGAGAAGTCGTTGAGGCGTTGTCGGTCGCGTTGGTGGAGTACGGCGGTCAATCGAACGACCCAAGTTTGCGAGCGGGACCGCTTAAAACAAAGCTCGAAGCGTTGTTGCCAAACTAGCAACTGTATTGGAACGCCGACCAGCCTAAGCCTTGTTCAACTGCGTGATCAAAGGTCTTGCGATACCGGGGAAGATGCCCAGAGTACGTGCTGCGACTTGTCGGGCGGTCCGCGATCGCAATGCGGTTGTTACGATTCGGCACGTGCGTTTCTTGGTCGCCAGCATAGTCCGGGAATGTTGATTCCAACGCTCACCCAGACCTAACAAATCGAGCCGGCAAGTATCGATCAACTGTGCTGCTTCTTTGCCGCTCTGCAATGCCCAGGTCATGCCTTCGCCCGTGAAGGGTTCGACGTAGCCAGACGCGTCACCGATGGCAATCACTCGGCCGTTACCCGATTGTCGAGTGCGACGCAAAGGTGGAGTCGTCAGCACGTTGCCAATCGGATCGAGATCCACATCGACACCACTACGGTCGAGCATATTTCGTACGCGTTGCATCAGAGTGATGGTCTTCGATGATCCGAGCAAAGGACGCAGCGCCGCGGCAACGTCAACACGTCCATCATCGAGTTGAACCAACCCGACGTAGCCTTCGTCATCGCATGCCATGTAGATCACTCCGCGATCAATGCGCGTGGATGTCGCCATGACAGACATGCCAAACGGTCCATGGGGCGTTTCGATCCACGGCAATCGTCCTCCCACGTTTCCTGATTTCAGACCGGCTGCAATCACGACACAATCAAAGGGTTGCACTTGCGAGCCGAGCTTGGCTTGGACTTGGTTGCTTGGGGTGTCCACGATCGCAGCTTCGCACGGTTGCAGCACGTCGGTGCCCAATCGCTTGGCTTCGGCGATCAAAATCGGGTCGAGGTGTTCACGCGAGACGGCGATGCCATCACCGGATGGAATTTCGATCAGCCTGCCGTCCAGGTAGCCTCGCCAAGTGTGAGTGTCCGCCGACACAGCACGCACCGCTGGTAGCACTCCGGTTTGTTCGAGCAAGCGAATTCCTGCGCCGCCAAGGCAGCATCCGCAAACTTTGATGCGTGGGAAAGGGTCACGTTCGGCGAGCGTGACTTCAATGCCTCGTTTGCGCAGTTCGATCGCACACGCAGCACCGGCTACTCCCCCGCCAATGACCAACACACGAACGCTATTCATGCGAACGCGACCGCGGGATCCGCCGATGTTTCGAGCACCACTTCTTCGCGAAGCGTCATGATGAAACGCGACGGAAAAAGCATTTTGACTTCGACCGGACGTGCGAGAGCCTCTTCGGCAATTCGTTTGAACTCGTCGCAAGTGTAAGCCGATCGAACACTCAAGGAAGCGTCGTGATGAACGATTGGTGACCGCGAAAACATTTGCGCGGCTATGCTGATGAACGCCAAATTGGCGCGTGACCGATAGAGGTCACAGACCATGATCGCGCCCGTGCTGGCAGCTTGCATGGATTGCAGCAGGCAGAACACTTCGTGATTGTCCAAGTGATGCACGAACAACGAGCACGTGGCCATGTCAAAACCGCTGGGCAACGCATCGTGCAGGCAATCACCTTGTATCGCATTGATGGTGACTCCCGCCCGCTTTGCATTTTCCAACTGAATTTCGACGGCCGTATGACTGATGTCGATCGTCGTGATTTGCAAATCAATGGAATCGCGTTTGGCGCGACGTGCCCAGTCAATCGGCAGATCGCCCGCTCCACTGGCAACGTCAATCAGACGCAGTCGTCGACCGGGTTTCGTCATCGCGATCCTTCGCAGACGCCGATACATCGCGCCGCGCACACCACTGACTGCGTTGAGCCGCGTTAGCCCTTTGAGGGCCTTCGCATGGACGTCCTTGGGGATGGCCGGATCATCCATCAGTTCCGGCTTTAAATCTCGTGTTAACAAAGTTGCATTATTTCAAAGCTGTGGTTGCGACGGATGCGTTGCGTTGATTGCCAAAGTAAATTCCACCCAAGCCAATTGCTGAACCAAGAAGGACGACAATGCTGACCCACTGCGAAATCGAGAACGAGGTCCCAAATTGTCCTCCCTCGTCAACTCGTACTATTTCGAGCACAAACCGCAAAACAGCATAGGCCGCAAACCCCAAAAACATGATTGTCCCGGTACGGAAGTCCAATCGCGACAGCCAACATAGGCTCACACACATCACCAATGCACTTAGGCTACTGATGATTTGAGCCGCACGAACCGGTAACGCCAGAGGGGGCAATTCATCGGGCGACCACCGAATCCGTCGAGCGTTGACCGTTAAAGCGATTCCCTTCTGAACATCTTCGGCCGGAACGTCGCGAGGGGCAACTTCCAAAGGTGTATAGTCGTAGTCGATGGCGTTAAGTTGATCGCCAACTTTCACACCCGCTTGGTCCGCGAGTGACGAAGACTTAACGGATGTGATTGCACGTGTTTGTTCGTCATAGGAAAATCCTAGCAACTCGCCACTGCCAATTTGGTCGGCGTACACCTTCGCACCCGGCGGAAAGCGAACGGACATCGGTCCTTCTTCGCACCGACCGCCATAGCAGCAACCGTTCATGATGCAGCCCATGCGTCCGAAGAACAGGCCTAGGAACATGCATGGAACGATCACGTCGCCCAGTTTCATAACCGGCAACTTTCGTCGCCAAAGTACATAGGCGACTGCGAGACCGCCGCCGATGAACGATCCGTAAACAACAAGTCCGCCTTCGGTAAAGTTCAGCACTCGGCCAATGCTTTCGCCGAGCGATCCGTGAAAGAACTCGTTGTGGTACTGAATCACATAGAACAATCTGGCACCACCAATGCCTCCGAAGAACGCCCAGGGCGCGACGGAATAGATCACGTCGGGATCCAGGCCATATCGTTTGGCCCGGACCGCCGCCAAGTAAACCGCTGAGCCAACGGCCGCTAGTAGCATCACGCCGTAACCGCGGATCGCCAATCCAACCGGCTCGCCATACGCATTTTGCAGTTCAATTCGCGGCACTACGAAAGCGACCGCCGCGATTGCCATTCCCCAGACCAATCCTTCGTTGGCCAGCACGTTGCCAATTGAAGTTCCCGTTTTCTTGGCAAAGGCAAGGCGAATTGCCAGCCCTACGGCCAATGCGATCAAAACCCATCCGAACCCAAAAACGGGTAGAGATGCGATTTCATGAGGAATCAGAACGAGCGTGCGTCGCATGGCGAATGTGTTTAAGAGGAGTGAACCAACATCATCGTAGGGCCAAACCGGCAAATCCCCAACCGCGAGCGTTTTGGCGGCGGTGGCAGCAATGGAGGTCGAATTGCCCTGGACCCGGTTTTCCTGTTTTTTCTACGCTGAGCCCGCCTGAGTTGTCCAGATCACCCAGTCTTGGCGAGTTTCCCCCATGAACCCACTTCGCATTCTTGCTATTTTCGCAATGCTGATGCCGGTCCTCGCGAATGCCGCTGATCCAACGGTTCGTACCGACCAAACCTTCACGATCATCACAAAGATCTACGCCAACCAAGCTAAGGCTCCTGCCGCTCACCATCGGCTGCTTTTTGATTCGGGGGTGATCTATGACCTCGATCAAGTCGACCCTGATCGTGTCGCCATCTACGACCCGGCCGCCAAGGACGTGACGCTGTTGGATTTAGAAAAGAAGATTCAAACGCGGCTAAGCACTGATGAGTTGGTCGCGATCACCGCGGGCGCCAAAGCCGCCGCGACTACACCAGAGTTGCGAGAACACTTGGGACTCGACGCCAAGGTGGTCGACAGTGTTCGCGTGGAAGGTTACGCGATTTCGTTTGCCGGGATTGAGTATGACGTGTCGGTGCAAACGCCTCGACATCGTTGGATGGCAACCGACTTCGGGCGTTTCTCGGACTTGGCGACGCGATTGAACCTCGTTCGCCGCGAAGGGGTGATTCCGTTTGCTCGGATGACGCTTGGTTCGCACATTGCCGCCGCAGGGGAGATACCGTTGGAAACCCGCTTGAAGATCACTCGCGGGCAACAAACGTCGTCGTTTACATCGACCGCAACGATCGGAACTCTATCGGAAGAAGATCGCAAAACCATCGAGGATCTTCGCGGCCGACTTGCGTTGTATCGCCAAGTGCCCATCAGCGAGTTGTAACGCAGTTCCCGCGGTTGGTTTGCGACCGACCGTGGCTCATGAATTAAGATTCGGTTTTTGGCGATTGCGTCGAAGTTGTCCGCACGCGGCGTCGATTTCGCCACCTTTGCGTTCGCGAAATTGAACGTTCACGCCCCCGTGTTCAAGGGTTTGGCGAAAGTCAGAAATCGCGCCACGCGAAGGGGTTTGGTAGGGCAAGCCTTCAACTGGGTTGTACGGAATCACATTCAGCATCACCGTTCGCTGTTTGAGCAAACGTACCAACTGCCTCGCGTCATCGGCGGAATCGTTCACTCCACCCAACAAGACGTACTCAAACGTCAGCCGCCTACCATTGGCTTCGAAGTAGCGATCGGCGGCATCCAAGACTGCCTGGACCCCGATCTTGTGGTTGACCGGAACGAGTTGATTGCGCAGTTCGTCGTTGGGGGCGTGCAATGAAACCGCCAAATTGTACGGCACGCCGCTTTTGGCTAGTCGATCCATTGCTGGTGGCAACCCGACGGTGCTGATGGTGATTCGACGCGGGCTGATACCAAGTCCGTCCTCGCTTCTTGCCACCGACAAAGCGCCGAGCACTCGATCTAGGTTGGCGAGAGGTTCACCCATGCCCATCATCACGATGTGACTAAGCCTTTCGCCTTCCTCTAACCTTGCTTGCAGCCGCAGCATTTGTTCGAGAATCTCGCCCGTCGTGAGATTGCGATCCACTCCATCAAGACCGCTGGCACAGAACACGCAGCCCATCGCACAGCCGACTTGGCTGCTAACGCATATGCTTCGTCGCGTTCCATCGCGAAGCAGAACGCACTCCACTTCGCCGCCATCGGCCAAACGGATCAGCAATTTCTCGGTGCCATCAGCAGAAGTTTGCAGTGCGGCTTCCGAGGCAGTCCAAATTCGAAAGCTTTGGTCCAGGGACTCGCGAAGTGCCTTAGGCAAATTGCTCATCAACGAAAAGTCACTCACGCGTTGCTGATACACCCAGTGAATGATCTGCTTGGCGCGAAACCCTGGATGACCATTCTCGCTGAGCCAAACCTTCAACTGATCGACGGTCAGGTCCAGTAAGTGAGCCCGATCGTCAAGTTCGACGTTGGGCGGCAATTTCGTTTCGATGACGGGAAGGTTCAAGTGCGGTTCAAAAGTGGTTAAAACAACGGAGATTGAAATTACGAATCTGCTTCCCCCAGAGTCTAACGTGTCCGAGCTAAACCACGAAGTGTCCGTTGATCCAGTTGCCGCCTTGGACCGATTCCTTGATCTGGCCAAAATCCCAGGCATTAGCGGCCAGGAAGCCGATGTGGCGGCCCGAATCGTAGAGAGCTTGCGAGCGGCGGGGCTGCCGGAGTCGCAAATCCAGTTTGATGACGCTAACACCCGCACGCGAATCAGCGGGAATTGTGGAAACCTCATTGTTACCCTGCCGGGGAATGGCCGGGGACCGCGAACCATGTTATCCGCTCACATGGACACCGTACCTATCTGCGTTGGCAGTGAACCGGTCATCGAGGGTGACGAAGTGATCAGTGCCGCGGCAACCGGTTTGGGCGCTGATGACCGTAGCGGATGCGCCGCAATCTTGACCGCCGTGATCGAGCGGCTCAAGCGTGGCGATGAAAACTTCTCGCCGGCTGTCGTCTGTTTCTTGATCCAGGAAGAGATCGGCCTTGAAGGAGCGAAGAACCTATCGGTGGATCGAGTCGGGCAGGTTGACCAAGCATTTAACTTTGATGGCGGGACAGTTGAAAAATTAACGATCGGTGCCATTGGTGGCCAACGCATGATGATCGAGTTGACTGGAATTCCAGCTCACGCGGGCGTTGCCCCTCAGGCCGGTGCGAGCGCGATCGTGATGGCGGCCCGAGCGATCGCCGATTTGGACGAACGCGGTTGGCATGGCAAAATCGAAAACGAGTACGGCGTTGGTACCGCCAACGTGGGAGTGATTAATGGAGGCGACGCCACGAACGTCGTCACACCCAAGGTCACGATCCGAGCCGAGGCGCGCAGCCATGACGCGACGATGCGAACTCGTATCGTTTCCGAAATTGAAGCGGCCTTTGCTAAGGCCGCCGCAATGGTGACCAATGACAAGGGACATTCGGGCAGCTTAAAATTCGAATCACGAGTCGACTACGAATCGTTCAAGCTTGATGCTGAACATCCCTCCATCAAACTCGCTCACGATGCCGTGAAATCGGTCGGTCGAGAACCGTTCGTGGATGTGGCCAACGGAGGACTCGATGCGAATTGGCTGTTCCGTCATGGCATCGCAGCGGTCACGATGGGGTGCGGTCAACGCAACATTCACACCGCCGACGAGCGTTTGTCGATCGCCGACTATCAAGACGCGTGCAAAATCGCTACTCAGTTAATCACGGTATCGAACCAATAGTCCCGTCACAGTGTCGAATGAACCTGTCGAGTCCTGATTGCGTGACATGATCACTTGTCATGGTCAGACCTCACCTTGCTTGGTCACTCCATCATCCGTCACTCCATCGTCCTAGGAACGAAACGCTCATGAACGATGACGACGAACTGTGCTTATGCTTTCATATAACTCGGCGTAAGGTCGCGCAGTACATTCGCGTGAATCGACCCAAGGTGCCCAGTCAGCTTTCAGAGTGTTACGGAGCGGGGACGGGGTGTGGGTGGTGTCGACCATTCTTAAAGCGATTGTTGGACGACGCCGAGGCAAAAGAGCCCTTGCCGGACGCTCAATCCTACGCGGCGGAACGGGCAAAGTACCGTCAAAAGTCCGGCGATCGTCCACCTAAATAAGATCGCAGTCTCAACTTTCGAACTCAGCTGGTCCGACCGACGTACAGCCTGATACACTGCGGTCAGTAGGCTCCGCTTTTTCTTAACACATGTTCCTTTCGCACGACGGGTTTTTGAATGTCCAATCGTCTCACGCTTTCCTTGTTGCTCGGCTTTGTCGCTCTTGGTGGCCTAACGCTAAGTGGGTGCAATTCCAGCTCTCCGACCACCCCGCCGACTGCATCGACGAGCGACGACCATGGTCACGACGATCATGATCATGACGATCACGAAGGGCATGACCACGGTGATCACGAGGGACACGATCACGGCGACCATAGCCACGACTTTTCTACCCTTGGTGACGCCGTCGCCGAAGTTGAAGAACTCAGTGGCGAAATCGGGGCAGCCTTTGAGAAAGGCGATCCTGAATCGGCTCACGACGCACTTCATCACATCGGCGACGTCCTCGGCGCGACCGAACAACTTGTCAAAAAGAGTGAGCTTGCCACTGAGGATCAAGCCGTTGCCACCGCCGCAGTGGAGAACCTGTTTGATTCATTCGCAGCCATTGACGAAAAAATGCACGGGCATGACGGTAGCGATTTCAGTGAAGTCAAAGACACAATCGAGTCTGCGATTGCGACGTTGAAACTTACCGCCGAAAAAATCAAGAAGTAGAACGATATGCTCATTCAATCCCTTCGTGCAACCGCTCATCCTGTCGCATTGATCTTGGCTGCAGCCATTACTATTGGCGTGGCCGGATGCGGAGGCGAATCAACGTCGATGAGCGAAAACTCATCATCGGCGTTCGCCGAAATCAAGAATGCGGTTTGGTCGGATACACCGATCGAAGGCGACATCGTGAGCCCTACTGACGTCAAGGATTTTGAAACGCCCGGACCGCAAAATGTAACGCTGGCCGGGCGCATCGATGCAGGCGAACTCGAAGTATTCGATCAGTCCAATGCGACGTTCATTCTCTCGCAATTACCCGACGAAAGCCACGGCAATGGCGATCCCGATCACGCTGACAATTGCCCCTTCTGCCAACGCAAGCTAAAGAATGCGCCGAAGGCGATTGTTCGAATCACCGACGACCAAGGCAATCCGTTGCCGATCGCCGCAGATGATCTATTGGGTCTAAAGAAGGATGACGTCGTCGTTGTTTCCGGCGAAGCCTACTTTGACAAGACTTTAAATATGGTCATGGTGAAGGCCAATAAGATTGCTAAGCGATAGGTCGGTGTTACCGTCGCGCGTCTGAAGTGCTTGCGAGAAGCATGGTGCTTGCGAGAAGGCGACACTGGTAAGAGTGCATCGCTGGCAAAAAGTTGTGCCACCAAGCGTTTCGCGCGTTTGGTGTTTGCTGAGCCAACTTGGATTTTCATCAACCAATTTGAGGTTACCTGTGCAATGTTTCACAATGTCTTTTGCTTGAAATTGCTTGTACGGTGACGTCGTAACTCCTAGTTTGAATCGTGCCACTAGTGTGGTTATCGAGTTCTTATCTACTAGGAGAGGTTGCCGATGTCCTTACTCAATGCCATGTCTCAACGTTCTGTGATCAGATCTGCTGACGAGATCATGCGTCGCAAGCTTGTCACACTTTCCGCTACCGACGATCTCTTTCACTCGGTTGGACGACTGTTAAGCGACAACATTTCCGGTGCACCGGTTGTTGATCAAGACAGAAACTATTTGGGTGTGCTTTCCGAGAAATGCTGCATCACAGCGCTAACGGATCCTGTCGAAGTGGCAAGCGAAGTCGGCTTGCATGTGGTTCAAGTTCGCGAGTTCATGGTGGCGGATCTTGTCACGTTAGATGGCGAGATGGATGTCTTTGACGCAATCGACCACTTGCTGTCACACCGCATCTCTGGGGCTCCGGTGACCGATAAGAATGGTCGGTTCCGAGGTATCTTCTCTGAAAAAACCGCTATGCGTGTGTTGTCGGCGGCACTGCTCGACGGGTTGCCCGGAACAAAGGTGGAATCGTACATGAACGTCGATCAGAATCGTATTATCAACGAGGGTGACCTATTGATCGACGTCGCTCACAAGTTTCAAAATACGCCATACCGCCGCTTGCCGGTTCTGCGCAACGGGCAACTAATCGGGCAAGTGAGTCGTCGAGACGTGCTGCGTGCGGAACATCGCTTGGCCGCCGAAGTGATAGGACGGGGAAACAAGCCTGGGGTTAGTGAGCGGCTTCGGCGTGCGATCGAACCCAAGCAGGTCGGCGATTGCATGGACACCGAGGCATTGACGACACCACCAACGACGGACTTGCTCGGTATCGCACAAGTCTTCCTCAATTCGCCTTATCGACGGTTGCCCGTCGTTGAACACGGCAAGTTGCTTGGAATGATTAGCCGTCGCGATTTGTTGCAGGCCGCAGCGTCAATCATGACTCCCGCTAAGAAGCGTGGCCAAGCTGAAACGCTGTACCTGAGCGGGCTCTACGCATCTCCACCACCGTCAATCGGTTGAAAAGCGTTCGGCGATCCGAGTGAGGGACGGCAACTGGCTTCTGCGGTAAAGCCAGTTGCGGTGAAGCTAAGTGCCGTATAGCCAAATGCGGTGAAGCCAGTTGAAAGTAGGCCGAGTGCGCTTAGTTCAGTTGGCCAATGAACTCACTGTCGGCGAAAACTGAATCGCGAACTTCGTCACGGTCGTGATGAGCAATTTGCTGCGGTGCTAGAACAAACTCTGCCTCGCTTGAACCGTCGTTGCTGATGCGAGCGAGTTGATTGATCACGCGAAGTGCATCGAGCGCGGTGACGGAACCGTCATCGTTTTGGTCGTAATAGAAACCCGGCCAAGGGTCGACGGAGGTTGGATCATTCAGAACACCCGTGGCCATGTCGGAATAGCTTCCGCGAGCCAGTTCGTTGATGATCACCAACGCGTCGCCGGCGGTCACTTCGCCATTGTTGTTAACGTCGCTAGGCGAAGCGATATTGTGCCATCCGCTGCCAAAGTTGGCTTGGACAAAGGTTCCAAGCGGGTTGGCTAGATCGTTCAAGCGTACGGTCGTGAAGAACGTTTCTGCAATGATTTCTGGATCACCCATCCGCCACAAATTGGGTTCGGTAAACATGAGGCGATCTTCTGCACCGCCAAAGACGACCACCCCGCCCGCATCAGGATCCATTTCACGAAGTGCTGTTGGGGCGATCACCACGTTTTGAATTCCTGCATCGGAAATATCAATCGCTTCGACGCTTTCTAAGTTGATGATTCCTGAGGTGTCGAGTGTAAGATCACCAACCACTCGCACTGTATTAACGCGATCGCCGCCATCGAACCGAAGTCCCGACTCGGGAACCGAGTGTCCACCGGTTTGATCAATGGTGAGTACATTACTGAATTCATCACCGACAATGTCGTAACGGCCGATGGCACCACGGGGTGCCCGGAAAATTTCTAAGCTGCCACGCTTGACGATGAATTCTGTGTCTGTCGATTCCAAGTTGATACGACTTCCGGCGATCGCAATCGCAGCAGTCGCCGTCAAACTTCCGTCGGTGATCTCTACCGCGTAATCTTCAACCTCACCGTCATCCGCGCCGCCGGTTGGTAAGAGCCCGCCCGTAGTACTGACTCTAAAACGCGCGTAACTGGTTCCAGCGACAGCATTGGCGGGAACGACAAATGGGATGAAATTTTCACCGGCAACCAAGTCGATGCTGATTTGGTTGCCAAGATGTTCCGTCGTTTGATCGAACGTTCCATTGCCATCGAAATCAATCCACGCGTCGAGCTTGGCAGCCTGAGATACGTTGACACTTAATGTGGCCAGAGTTGGTGATACCGGGGACCTAATGATGGATGTGTTGAAGACAACCCCGTCGTCACCCGAATCGGAATCCGCCGTATCACTTGGCTGACCGTTGACCTCGGTTGTTATAGCGGAACCCAAGAATGGACCGTCGACAACTTCGGTGTGAAACGGCCCGTCGTCATCCGTCAATGTACCGTAGCTTGGTGGTGCGTCCCCGTGATCCGCCTGACCCACCACATCAATTTCCACCGACAACGTGCTGGTGGTGAAGTTGACCAAGTCGTCGGGAGTAAACACAAGCGAGAGCACTTGGTTGTTGCCTTGGTCTAGCAGCGTGCCACTTGCGGGTGTGTAGACGAACGTGCCTGGGATGTGTGCGGTCGCATTAAGCTGGACTTCGTCGATCGCTGTACCCACGAAGATGTTGGCTGGTTGATTCCAGACGATGATTGCTTCGGCGGGTGGCTGTAATTCGATGGCGCCCATGTCAGCGCGCTCATTGCCAAATTCCTCCGAGAAGCGATTGAACGGTAGGTCACGTTGATCGCTCGCCAAGACAGCACCGTCTTTGTCCATCGCTAACGCGTTGCTGGCCAAATTAATTGCGGGGCTATCCGCAGCAAGCGAATGCGATTGAGTAGGTCCACCATTGCTCGCCAAAGGCAACAGCTTTGCGTCAATGATTCCTGCTCCATCGACGGATCCTACCAAACGTCCTTCTGCGTCTGGCGTTTGGGCTTCAACCAAGCCGCTGCCTCGGTTGTCGCCGATCAATGAATAGCGAACTACCAGTTTGTTCGAATCGGCTGGCCCATCAAGGTCTGGCGTCAGGCTGCTGTTGACGTTGTTCGCATCCACCAGATTGCCAGCGATGATCGAATTGTTGACCTCAGCATTCGTCGCCGAATCGGCCACATAAATCCCGCTACCGGCTTCCCCTGAGACGTTCAAGGTGAAGGTTGCATGAGTAATCGTGGCGCTCGTCTGGTTGCCCAACCGTATGCCACCGCCTTGAGTATTCTCGGCATGGGATCGATTGTTAGAGAACGTTGAGTTAACGATTGCGATGGGGGAACCATCGATGTTGATTCCACCGCCGTGCGAGGCTTGACCAGCAGTCTCGTTGTCGGCGAACAACGAATTCAGGATGCTGGTGTTGGTGTTGATGATCGAGATAGCGCCGCCGGGTGAATTTCCACCATCGGTATGGTTGCCGGTGACTTGAGTTGTTTCAATCGAAAGTGAACCACCGACCGTCGAGATAGCTCCCCCCAAGGAATCAGCAAGACTCGTTTGATTCCCAGTGACGATGCTTCCGCGAATGAGCAGGTTGCTCGCTTCGGAGTAGATCGCGCCTCCTCGCGCCGCCTCTCCGCTGGTTTGATTGTCTTGGATAACACCATCGCTGAAGGTGAGCGATGAAATGTTGGTCATGTAGACGGCACCGCCCGTGGATTGATTACCTTCCACCAAATTGTCGGTCAGGTTTGTGCGATTCGCGGTGATGTCGGTGCCGAACGATGCGATCGCGCCACCGTTGGCACTCGGGCCTAAAGTACGGCTTTGGCTAATCACGGTGTCATTCAATTCGAGCGTGCCACCCCTGACATAAACAGCACCTCCGTGTGATCCGAAACCTTGCGTTGAACTCAGCGTTGTCACAAAATCATTCAGCGTGGTTGTGCCGCCTGAAACGATTCGTATTGCGCCACCGTTGTAAGTGGTGTTAGGCACGCCATCGGTGAAACCATTCGTACCAAGAGTCCGTGTGTTTGTGGTGGTGAGCCCTCCAAGAGTCACGTCACTTGCACCTGACTCGATATTAAAGACGCGGCTTAGCCCTTGCGCGTCGATGGTGAGTTGGCTGGATCCCGGTCCGGTAATTGTCACCGAATCAGTGATTTCGAACTCACCCATCACCAAATCAATTTGAGCCGCTCCGGCGAATAAATCACCTTCGAAGGTGATCGTGTCAGCGCCCGCCGATGCGTTTGCTTCAATGATTGCCTCACGAAGACTTGTTTGGTTGTCCGCCCCGTCGATCGTGTCAGCAACCGTGGTCACGGCAATCGCTGCGAGAACTCGCCGACTGTCGAGCGTTTCGAGGCTCAATCGCCGGCGACGTTTGCGTGCGATGGGGGGACGGGAATTCATCGTGGTGACTCACAATGCGAAAAAAGGTGCTTGTCAAAGGGCAACGCCATCGAGAACGGGCCTTGCCGTGTGCCCTCTATCAGACGCTTGGGTGCCGAAAAAGGTCCGCCGCACATGGTTTCTCTACGGCAAATTAGCACTTTTTCGTCTTGCGAGCCTTAGTTTAGTCCATCGATGCACCGATCAAGCGCGAGTTGCCCGACCCGCAACGATGTCACTCGTAGATTGGGTAAAATGTGTTAAATGCAGCCTCGCAGAAATCACCAGGGTCGTTGAATCGGCGACCTTGGTCGAGACCGCTGATTTGGCTCATTTGCGACTCTGAGAGCGAGAAGTCAAAGATGTCGAAGTTTTCCTGAAGCCGTTCCACCCGAGAGCTTTTCGGCACCACGGCGGTCCCGCGTTGGACTCCCCATCGCAACAGGACCTGTGCCGGCGTGCGAGAGACTTCCTTTGCAATCGAAACCACGGTGGGATGGACCAGCAGCGATTCGCTTTGCTCTGCCATGTTCAGTTCAAAGTACGATTGTGCACCGAGAGGCGAAAACGCGGTCACGCCGATTTTCTCTTCGTGGCAGTAGCGAAGCAATTTTTGTTGAGTCAGGTAGGGATGCATTTCGACTTGCAACATAGCCGGCCGAACTTCGGCTTGGTTGATCAAGTCACGCAGCAGTGATACCCCAAAGTTGCAAACACCAATCTCTTTGACTAAGCCCGCGGTCACGAGAGATTCCATCGCTCGCCATGTATCGATGATCGGCACACGATCACTCTCGACCTTCGGGTCCGCCGCATCCGGGTCAAAGAACCAACCCGGTGGATACCGTTTTTCAATGGGTACAAATTTTTGGGCGATGGGAAAGTGGATCAAATACAAATCCAAATAATCCAAACCCAAATCGGCCAACGACTTTTCGCAAGCCATGCGAACATGTTCGGGACGATGAAAGGTGTTCCACAATTTCGAGGTAATGTGCAACTGGTCACGTTCGACCAAACCGTCATCAAGAGCGAGGCGGATTCCTTCGCCGGCTTCGATTTCATTGCCGTAATCACAAGCCGCATCAAAATGACGGTAGCCAATTTCAATAGCCGATCGGACCAGGGAAGCTGTTTTGTCGTTAGCAATCTTCCAAAGACCCAAGCCAATGGAATCGACGTTGGTGCCGCTAGCGAGTGTGATCTTCTGCATAAGAAAGTCTTGGTGTCGAGGAGTTCAAGAGAGCCGATGTCGGGTCAAGTTATCCCATGGTCACAATGATTTTACCAGTCAACGCTCCCTTCCCTTCAAGCGTTGATTGTTCTTGCAGACGATGAGCCTCGGCGGCTTGTTCAAGAGGGAACGTTGCACCGATGTTAGATTTCAATGTTCCCTTTTGCATCCAGCGATTGATGTCTTCGGCAGCGGCTCGCATTTCCACGGGCGTCGCTTTGAACATCACGAATCCATGCAGTGAACATTCTTTGACGTAGAACGGACCCACCGGAAACTCGGGGCGAGCATCGCGTCCCGCCATCAACACCATCCGCCCACGTTCGGACAAGACGCTAATCGCCATGTCGAAGTCGGGTTGTCGACGAGTTTCCCAAAATACGTTGACACCTTTGGGAGCTTCCGCTTTGGTGACTTCTTCGATGGATTGCCCGTGATAGTTGATCGCAACGTCGGCGCCCAACTCGATGACCCGTTCGCACTTGCTGGCCGAGCCTGCGGTCGCAATCACGCGTGCGCCGATAGCCTTCGCCATTTGAACGACCATCGAACCGACACCGCCGGTGCCGCCGATAACAAGGATCGTTTCGCCGGCCTGCAGTTTCGCTTCACGGAAGAGTCCCAGGTGAGCGGTGACAGCCACCAACGCGTTCGCGGCAGCATCTTGGAAGGAAACAGAATCCGGCAGCGGAAAACACCATTGGGAATCAATTGCGATCTTTTCAGCGAAGGTTCCTTGCCGGCCCAGTAGTCCTTGGTTGGTGCACCAAACGCGGTCACCAACTTGCAGGTTGTTGACATTTTCGCCTACCGCTTCGATGGTGCCGGCTGCATCGCAACCAGGGCAGTACTTCGAAGGTAATTCCGCCGCGATCAAACCGGACCGCACATAGGTGTCGATTGGGTTGACCGATGCTGCGTGAACTCGGATTAGGACTTGGTTTTCACTGACAATGGGATCCTTGAGTTCGCCGTATTGAATGACCTCAGGACCGCCCGTTTGTGTGAGATATGCCGCTTTCATGATTCATTTCTCCTGTGCAAATTAGAGCGAGGTAATGGGAGTTTGCGGAGATGGGCAGAGTCGCGAATTTTCCCAAGTGTCGCGATTCCCAGTGTTCTGCGTTAGAGAATACGTGTTCTGCGCTAGATATTACGTGTTCTGCACTAGAGATTACGTGTTCTGCACTAGATACGAGAATATGGCGGGAATCGATTGGAGATGGCCATTTGCTTTACTGTGGCCGCGCTGCACGCGTATCATGTACGCTCCGTCACGCTGCGCCAGCGCCTGCCGTGGTCGGACCAGACCATGTGAATCCCTTCCCTTTAATTTATTGGAATGAAGATGAAACGACTGATGACGTCCCTGATGGCTTTGGCAATGATTGCGTCGGTGAGTGTTGCCGATGAAGCTGCTTCCGGAACCGAAAAGGCATGCTCGGGCAAGACATGTGCTCTTGAAGGCAGTGCTTGCAGCGGAGCTGGGTGCCCGATCGAAACTGCCATGTCAAAGCTGCCCGCGATGACTTACTTAGTTGGCACCGAATCCACTTCATGCAGTGTGTCGGCTGAGAAATTGTCTGCCGAGCACAACGTGCCAGTGAAGTACGTGGCGATGAAGAAGACGTTTGACAGCAAGGCTGACGCGATGTCAGCTTTGGCGGAAGAGACCGAACAGTTCGTTTCAACATTCGTATCGACAAAGAAGTGTGACGTGAGCGGTAAGTTCACCGTCGCTGGTAAAGAACTTTGTTGCGAAGTGATGGCCGGTGAGCGTGCCGAGATTGCTAAGAAAGCAATGGATTCGGTCGAGATGACATACTTGGTCGGCACCGAAGAGTGCTCATGCCCCAACCAAGCTGCTACCTTGGCGAAGGCAAGCGGAACAGAAAAGCAATTCGTGATCGCTGGCGAAAAGACATGCTGCAGCATCGACGCTCGCGTACGTTTGGCTCATGCCAAGTACAAGGCGGCCGTAACCGCACTTGCGAAAGCTGACGCTCCTGCCGACAACGACGAAGAAGAGTCGGCGAACCTGTAATCCGGTTTCGTCTTTAGCAGACAAGAACTCTGGATTCTTCATGACCGAAAAATTGAACGCAGCTCGCGCATCTCGCGAGCTGCGTTTTTTTTCGTTGCAGGAGTTTCATCAAAAATGGTCAAGCTTTAGACCGAGCGATGCTAACGGATTCACCATGCCAAACCGCAGCGGTTAGTTGCGAGTCAAATCCCAAGCGTCCAACCAAGTGGTTGTGGTGGGCTTCATGCCGAAGTCTTGTTCCAACCGTTCCGCCATGTCGGGTAAGTGCCCCGCACCATAGAAAACCGCAAGCTTACTTTTGCCCGCATTCAATTCTTCGGTCAGGATCGTAAACGCTTTCGCATTTCGACCTTTGATCAAAGTGTTTTCACCATTGGCATCATCCATGCCAGCCGAGACAAGTTCGATATCGACAAGCTGTCGTGCCATCGCTTGCTTCATTTTCTTAGAACGGTCATCGCTAAACAACGCCAGCAAGACTCCTGCATCTCCACCGCTGGCCGCTTGCGATGCCAAACCAGCCCCCATCATCCTCGCAAGCATCTTCCAAACGCTGTCGCCACGACGTTCAAGGTCTTCCGCGAACTCCTCGGGGCTCATGTCAGCATGTTTGAAGTTTTCGGCCATGTAATCGATTAGTTCAAGCTGATACTCGAGGTTCAGCATGTCTTTCATTCCCGTTTGCACGGACGCTAAAAGAGAACGGCGTTCTTCAAGATCTTCGGGCCGAATTCGAGTTCCATCGGGGGCAACGAGTTCATACAGAACACTGTCGTACTTGGACAACCGAGTGTTCAGGTCTTCGTAGTACTCGCCCTGGCCGATGTGAACCACACCGACAAGGTCGACGATCGCACCATCGTATCGCGTGCCCGGTTGACCGACGAAGCGAACGATCGCTGTCTGCAATGCTTTCAGCTTTTCGTCGTCGGACTTGTCCAACCGCATGTAAAGCTCTTCGGGACCAACCTTCGACGGATCCTCCGCGGCCTCATCGGGCTCGGCCTTGTCGTCTGACTTGGCTGACTCAGGAAGCGCAACTTTTTCTTCCGACGCTGGCGGAGTAGCCACGTCACTTTGCGCCATGCATCGTTCAGCGAAAAAAGCGAACAAAAGCAATAACAGGGCGGCGAACAAACGCATGACAGATCTCGGTTTTTAGTGAGGGAGGTAAGTTGTTGCCGTAAGATTCCTCAGTATAGCGTTTTATCCCTTTCTTGGTACAAACGTCCGGATGAAATCACTTCCCGTCACCGACGTCTTGCCGCAAATCATTGCAGGATTGCGCGAAGACAAAGCGATCGTGCTGAAGGCTCCGCCCGGTGCAGGGAAAACCACTGCTGTGCCGCCGGCAATCATCGACGCGGGGGTGGCCGGTCAGGGCAAGGTGTTATTGATTCAACCGCGCCGACTAGCCGCAAGAGCCGCCGCATCGCGATTGGCGACCATGATGTCAACAAGTCTCGGTGATCGGGTGGGCTATCAAGTTCGCTTCGACAATTGCCTCAGTCCCACAACGCAATTGATCGCGATGACAACCGGCATCCTTCTGCGTCGACTTCAGAGTGATCCACTTCTGGAAGATGTCTCGTGCGTGTTGCTCGATGAATTTCACGAACGCAGTGTAGAGCTGGACTTAGCTTTAGGCATGCTGCATCGCATTCGCACGACGTTTCGGCCTGAGTTGAAGCTGGTCGTCATGTCGGCGACGCTCGATCCGCAACCGATCGTCAATTTCCTTGGTGATGCAGTTGCAATCGAAAGCCTGGGTCGAAGTTTTCCCGTTGAGGTTAGTTACGATGACGCCGCATCATCGGAACGTATCGAAACGCGTGTCGCCACCACGGTGGTGAAGTTGCTGGGCCAGACCGATGGCGACGTATTGGTGTTCTTACCCGGTGTGGGAGAGATTCGTCGCTGCGCGTCCGCGTTGGAAAGCCTGCATGACCTGGGTCCTTGCCGAGTTCACCAGCTTTATGGTGATCTATCAGCTAAGGATCAAGACGCAGTCCTTGGACCATCCGAATTTCGAAAGATCATTCTGTCCACCAACGTAGCCGAAACATCAGTGACCATTGATGGCGTCACCGGCGTGATTGACTCAGGACAGGCTCGCGTGATGAACTTCGATTCACGGCTCGGGTTGCCAAAATTGCAGCTCGAACCGATTTCTCAAGCATCCGCCGAGCAACGAGCGGGACGGGCTGGGCGTACCGCCCCGGGCAACGCAATCAGACTTTGGCCGCGGGCGACACACCGATCCCGACGTGAACTGGACAAGCCCGAAGTATTGCGTTGTGATTTTTCAGCGTCCTTGTTGTTACTCGCAAATTGGGGCGAACGTGACCTCGAGGCTTTTCCATGGCTCACGCCACCTGAGGCGTCAGCCGTTGATCTGGCTCACGAGTATCTGACTCGTTGCGGCGCGATCGATGAGACTGGTCACATTACACCGCTCGGCATTTCGATGGCCAAGTTGCCGTTGCCGCCGAGGCTATCAAGATTCATGGTGGCCTCAGCAGAAAACGGCTGCATTCGATCCGCCTCCATCCTGGCGGCACTGTTGTCCGAACGAGATCCGTTTCGAGGATCGAATTTGAGTTTGCTTGATCGAGTCGAGCAAATCGAAACGCTACCGAACAACCGCAGTTCGACCGGCAACATCGCTGGCATGAAAAACGTCTTGCGCGTAGCGAAGCAAATCGAACGAGCCACCGAGCTTAGTGCGAGCAGTATCGATGCCGATTCGGATGCAATCGCGAGGTCTTTGTTGGCTGCTTACCCCGACCGAGTCGCTCGTCGTCGCGAGAACGATGCCGGGCGTGCGGTAATGGTGGGCGGACGGGGACTAAAGTTGTCGCACCAGGTTGTACCGAGCGATGCGGAACTGCTGATTGCGATCGACGTCGATTCAGGATCAACCGAGGCAATTGTGCGGCTCGGAATCGCCATAGCAGAATCATGGTTGGATTCGGACCTGATCACCAACGTTCGCGAACACCAGTACGACCGAAGTTTGCAGGCCGTCATTGCTCGCCAACGTCGCTACTTTCTTGACTTGTTGCTGGCGGAGTCTCCGGTCAAGTGCGAGCCCTGCGAAGAGGTTGCCGAAATACTGATGACGGTCGCGAGCGAAGACTTTTTATCCGTCATGCCCAACGGTTCAAAACCTTTGGCCAGCTTCATTGAGCGAGTGAACTTCATCGGTCGAGTCTGGCCCGACTCGGATCTACCGCCGATCGACGATCACGCACTCGCCGAGGTCGCACGCGATTTATGTCGAACCCGAACAAAGCTGAGTCAACTGCAATCGGCACCCTGGCTCGATCATTTGCATGGGCGTTATTCGTACGAACAATTGTCGATGATTGAAAAGCAAGCTCCCACTCGAATCACGGTGCCCAGTGGAAATTCGGTTCTTGTAGATTACTCATCCGGAAAGCCAGCGATGGCTGTCCGGATCCAAGAACTCTTTGGTTGGAAATCAACGCCTCGAATCGCAGGCGGCAGAGTACCGATTCAATTACAGTTGTTGGGTCCTAACTATCGGCCTCAGCAGATTACCGAAGATCTCGAAAACTTCTGGGCAGCAACCTATGAACAGGTTCGAAAAGAACTCCGCCGTCGTTACCCGAAGCACCATTGGCCTGATGATCCATTCAATGCGAAAGCAACTCACAACGGGCTCAAACCTCGCTAGCTGATGCTGAACCTTCTTAATCTGAGCCGAAGAGTAGGTGACAAAACCCTGCTGGATCACGTATCGCTTTCCATCGATGCTGGTGACGCCATCGGACTGGTTGGTCCCAGCGGCAGTGGTAAGTCGACGTTGATGCGGGCGATTGCAATGCTAGATCCCTTGAACGAAGGTGTCATTGAGTTCGCGGGTCAGCCGATTACCGGCAACACCGTTCCTGGATACCGATTAAAGGTTGTCTATTTGGGGCAGCGACCAACCATGCTGGATGCGAACGTGGAAGATAACTTGCGATTGCCGTTTTCATTTGCACAAGTCGCCAAGACGGGTTTAAGTTTTGATCGTGATGAGGCCGTCTCTTGGCTCGCCAAGTACGGTTTGCCCGCCGATGTGATGCGGCAAAATGCGATGACGCTTAGCGGTGGCCAGCGTCAAGCGATTGCGATGTTGAGAGCCATCCTGGTTGATCCCAGTGTGATTTTGCTCGATGAGCCGACCGCCTCGTTGGATGAAGATTCTATCGCCAAGTTTGAGAAACTGGCGAAGGCTTGGAAAGACGACAAGCCCGCTCGCGCTTGGGTTTGGACATCTCATGATCGGGATCAAGTCACCAGAATGACGGATCGAACGATCTCAATGAACTCCGGAAGGATCGTTTCATGACCGATCTATCGCTTTCCTATGCCGAACTCGCAATTGCTGCAGGATTGCTGGTCATTAACGTCGTCATGTCGTGGCGGATGCGGTTGGGCATCGGTACGCAAATCATTGTCAGTGGCATTCGCATGGCCGTGCAGTTGGCGATTTTGGGATTGGTGCTCAAGCAGATTTTTGCCTTGGCGACGTTCCCACCCGTCATGGCGCTAGCGACCGCGATGACAGTGATCGCGGGCTTATCATCAGTCGGTCGGATCGAAAACCGTTACACCGGCATTCGGCTCAATGCGATCGTTGCTGTTTGGGCGAGCAGTTGGCTGGTCACGGCGGTAGTCATCATGGCGATTGTCAAACCGATGCCTTGGTATTCACCTCAAATCGTGATCCCGCTCCTGGGTATGGTCCTAGGCAATTCGCTGACGGGAATCTCACTGGGCATGGATCGCTACATCGCCGAACTCAAGCGGCGTCGCGACGAAATAGAATTGCAACTGTCTCTCGGGGCGACTCGAAACGAAGCCACTCGCGATGCGTTTCGAATCGCTGCTAAAGCTGCGATGGTGCCGATCTTAAATACGATGTCGGTTGCAGGGATCGTCAGTATCCCCGGCATGATGACGGGGCAACTGCTTGCCGGCGCGCCACCCATTCAAGCGGTTCAATATCAAGTGATGATCATGTTTGTGATCGCCGCCGCCATTGCCATGGGTGTCCTGATCGCCTTGACGTTGACGTTCCATCGAGTGACGACAAAGGATCATCAACTAAACCTATCATGAAACTCGAGTGTTGATCCACCATCATGTGAAGGCAGGACGCTGCGAATGATTTGCATCGAGGAACGGACGCGAGGCCGATTGCGCTAGTCTCCTAAACAGTCTAGTTTCCAGTAGTCAAGGATTCTTGGCAGACTTAGACGGAAGGTGCGACGGTGAGCGCACTTAGAATTGAAAGTAAACGAAAGGTTTAAAGCTTTCGGGTGCGTACAGGACAATGCACCAGAGCATGATTGCGGTAGCGATGGGGGAATACCACGCGTCGATCGGCAGTCGCATCGCCCGGCGTAGCGAGGTACGCCAAGCGAGATGTTCGGCGACCATGATCGCGATCGCTCCAATCGCGAGCGGTGGAAACCAGTGGATGCCCGGTCTCGCAAAAGCCATCTGCGAAAACACCGCGTTGGCGGATTGCATATCAGGGCTTCGGAACAACACCCATCCCACCAATACGACCCCGACCGTGATGAGCCATGACAGCGGTTTGGGCAACTGGATCGAGAAGACGCGTTGGACCGACAACGCCAGTCCATGCCAAATTCCCCAGAGCACAAATGTCCAAGCTGCTCCGTGCCAAAGGCCGCCCAGGGTCATCGTGATCATCAAGTTACGATACGTGGCGAGTGATCCACCGCGACTACCACCGAGCGGAATGTAGAGGTAGTCTCGCAACCAACGCGACAACGTCATGTGCCAACGATGCCAAAAATCGGCCATCGAGATTGCCAGGTACGGGTGTCGGAAATTAACGGGGAAGCGATATCCCAGCATCTTGGCCGCGCCGATCGCCATATCGGTGTACCCCGAAAAGTCATAGTAAATCTGACCCGCGTAAGCGATCACGGCGAGCCATACGGTCAGGCCGCCATACAGATCTGGCCCCGCGAAAACGACATCGGACATTTCCCCTAGGCGATCGGCGAGCAGCACCTTCTTTACCGCTCCGCATAAAAACATCTGAAACCCGCCGTAGAGTCGCCGGCGCGAAAATGAGGGAAACGATGTCAATTGCGGTAACAACTCTCGAGCTCGCACGATCGGTCCGGCAACGAGTTGCGGAAAGAACGCGACGAACAACGCAAAGTCCAGCAAGCTTGGCGTGGGTTGTAGCTTGCGGCGATAGACGTCGATCGTGTAGCTGAGCGTTTGGAACGTGAAGAACGATATGCCCACTGGCAAAATGATTTCTAAAGGTTCACTGCCCAGTCCGTACCCGTCCAAGATGGCTCTTGCTGATTCCACAAAGAACCCGGCATACTTGAAGTAGCCGAGCATTCCTAAGTTCACGATCAAGCTGAGTAAGAGCAACGCCTTTCGTTTGCCGGTGTGATTGCTCGCATGCATCGCGTTGGCGACGTAAAAATCAACTGCTGTCGACAACAACAACAGCCCGCAGAAGCGATAGTCCCAGTAGGCATAGAAGTAGTAGCTAGCGACCAGCAGAATGGCCTTGCGCGTTCGATTAGATCGGACGGTCCATACGGCCAATAGCACGATGGCAAAAAAGATCAGAAATTCAATCTGTGAGAACAGCATCGTGCATTTACTCTCGAGAACTGTCGGGAGCAAAATGATCGACGATCCGTTCTGCAATGATTGAGTTGCCGACTACGTTAAGGTGGCCTGATCCAATCTGTCCGTTGTCAAAACCGTGCGGCCAACGGTTAGCGGCGCCGGATTCAATCTGCGATTCTTGCACGTTGAGTAGTTGGATACCGCTTTCAAAATCGCTTGTTGCAATCGAGCTTTCTAGTTCAGCGAATGACTCGCGATCTGGATCTTCGACGTTAACCCGGCCTGCCATGATCTGTGGCACTCTTGGCGCGTAAATCAGCACGACGGGTCTGCTCGCGACTTCTTGTATCTTCAGGAGCGAATCATTCCAGAACGCAGTCGTGTCGACCGTGTCCGCATGAGGTTCCGCCGGGACTGCAACTGGTCCAAAAGAGAACCGCAGGTCTCGCGGGGTAAGCGAATTGGGTTGGAAAAGAACCTTCCTTGCCGCGTGGATGACGAATGCAGGCACCGTTTCGGCGATACGGGAAAACGCGTCATCTTTGGGAAATGAATGCAGCATTCGCTGCTCGATGACAAGATCCGATAGCTCGACGACAAGGATTACGTGGGCGTCGACATCGAGCTCTTGTTCCGCAAAAGGAAACTGAGTGAGCCAATCGACCAATGAATCACCGCTACGTGCGAGCGGAAAAACCTCGACTTGGTCATCGCTAAGAGATTCCGTTAGGGCAAAGATTTTTTGATCATCTGCGACGCATGTCCCTTCGGCCTGCGAGTCGCCCCACAAGGCGATCTTGATTTTGGGGGCACGCAAACGTTGCGTTTTGCCCACCATTCCAAGAGGTCCGATCGATGACGTCGCGTAACCTTCGCTGCGCCACCGATAATCGTGCCCGGTCGCCAGAGTCATCACGCCGCGGTTGAGCTGCCGTGGCAGGTAGCTGCGCACGAACAGCGGCGACGTGATGGCGACAATAAGAGTTCCTGCGATAAACCCAAGAAGCCAGCGGGCAAGCAGCATGCGCTCGAGACTAGCCTTCGGTGACGGTGACTTTCGTCATCTTGTCACCCATTTCGATCGCATCGACCACATCTTGCCCTTCGATCACTTTGCCAAAAACAGTGTGGCGGTTATCGAGGTGAGGTTGAGCTTCGTGGGTGATGAAAAACTGCGAGCCGTTGGTGTTGGGGCCCGCGTTCGCCATGGAGAGAACTCCTGGGCCGTCGTGCTTGAGTTCCGGATGGAATTCGTCTTTAAACTTGTATCCAGGTCCGCCGGTTCCAGTACCTTCGGGACAGCCGCCTTGGATCATGAAGTTGGGAATAACACGGTGAAAGGTCAATCCATCGTAGAAGCCTTTGCTGCACAAGGTTTCAAAGTTTTCGACGGTCTTAGGAGTCTTGTCGTCGAACAACTCGATCTTGATGGTGCCTTTGTCGGTCTCAAAAGTAGCAGTCTTCATGGTCTCGTATAGGTTGAAGGGAAATGTGTCCGCGATGCGTTCGTGACGCAGGAATCATGTTGGGCAGCGTACATGACGCGATGCCCATCATGATGGACGAAGTTAAAAAATGAGCGTGTGCAAACGCTAAGGTGCGACTTCTTCGAGTTCGCCAGTTTCTTCGAGTTCGCCAGTGTCAAAGACACCTTCCAAGGTTGGTTCCTCGAAAGTAGCGAGTTCGTCGATGTCAATCATGTGTTCGGTTCCATCTTCCATGACTAACTTTGCCGTTCGCATTCGAACTTCCTGGGTGTTCGATTTGTCTTGCACTATGTAAACAAACCCGGAACCCTTATCGCCAACAATCGTGAACGCAATGTTCTCACCGGCCTCGGGATTCGAGCTGGCATGCTTGAACGTTTCCGTCAAGTCCGCATCGAAGGATTCAATGTTCCCAATGTTTTCGACAATGGTCGGATTGCCTTCCAATTGGCTGCGGTACTCCGATGCCACGATGCCGATACCGGCTTTGGTGATGAAGAGACTGCCTCCGCAGCACACCAGCATTCCAAGTAGTGTTACACCGCCGCAACCGAGCAACCAAAATTTGGTGTTGCTCTTCTTTGGCGGTGGAGCATCGTACCCTGCGGCTGCATTGGGATTCAGGGCATTGGGGTTTGGCGACGCGTTGTCACCGAAGGGATCGTTGGGATTCATTGACATAGAATGATCTTTTCTAATTCACAAGTCCGTAAGCGCGAATAGTGCGAGTACTATTAGAACCTCCCATGGTGTATCGTCATAGTCGGTATTCGCCCGCAGTACGGCGTCGTGGCGATGTTTGTGGCGATGTTGGTTGGTACCGTCCGTCGACGTCGGGAAATGGCCTTGGCATGCATCATCAAACCTGAATCATCCCCCGCCGATCACCCTGTTTTTCTAGGAATTTTTATGCGAATTTTTGTACTGTTGCTCGTGGTGTTCACGAGTGTCGCACGCGGTGACGAAGGCGTTCCGAGCAGTGCGGCAAGTCACAATTCATCTATGGTGGCTGGCAAGACGCTCAGCGATTTGAAAGAGGGCATCAATTCGGAAGATCGTGTCGTGCGAACTCGATCGGTGAAGTCGATCGCGGCGTTTGCGTTTCGCTCTGATGATAAGGCGATCGGTCAGGCGTTGTCTGATGCAATGGATCATGATGACGCGGCGGTCCGCTATATCGCTATGGTTAGCTTGGGCGACATCACGAAAGCACCGTACGTGCCGCAAGTCATCAGCGACGCCACTCAAGCGAAGTTGAAAACGGCGGTCAAGAACGATCCATCAAACTCGGTCAAGATGGCCGCATCCTATGCCTTATGCCAAGCCGGCGAAGTGGATGAGTACCTTTCCGTCTTATTGGAAGATCTGGATCATCCCTTGCGAGGCGTTTCCTGCAGTGCAGCGGAATTGATTGGCAAGATTGGGCCAGCGGCTCAAGCAGCCAAAGTGAAGTTAAGTGAAGTCGCCGCGAACAATGACGCCAAGAAAAAGATTGGCGACTATCACCGCGGTGGAGCGGCGGCGACAGCGTTGTTGAAGATTTCGGCTCCTTAGCAAACGCCGTTTCTTGGTGAGTGCCGTTTGTTCGCGATTGGTGCTTTTGTCATTCTCATTTTGCTTCCTCATCATTCTTGACTGTTATGCGTACTGTAAAAATCATCTTGCTGTTGGCGATGTGCGTTTTCGCTCGGACCGTATCGGCCGACAATCGTCCCAATATCCTTTGGATCTCATGCGAAGACATTTCGCCCAACCTCGGTTGCTACGGGGATCCTCATGCGATCACGCCGACGTTAGATCGTTTGGCGTCCGAGGGGACTCGGTTCACTCGCGCGTTCACACCGGCCGGAGTTTGCGCGATTGTTCGCAGCAGCATCATCACGGGCATGTACGCACCGACGATTGGATCGCAACACATGCGATCGGAGATCATTCCTCCGGCGAACGTGAAGGCGTTTCCAGAACTGTTACGAGCTGCAGGCTACTTCACCACGAACCGAAGTAAGACCGACTACCAATTCAATTCAACGCCGGCGATCTGGGATCGGCAAGGACCCAAGCACGAGGATTGGCGTGAACGCAAAGATCCCGACCAACCGTTCTTTAGCGTGATCAACTTTATCGAAAGCCATGAAAGTCAAATCCGTCACGGTGAAGCCAAGCACCGCAAAGTGGTGGAAACGATCGGGTCCGAGAACGCTCATGATCCGAACAAAGTCGGCGACACGATTCCTGAATACTTGCCCAACACGCCGGCCACGCGAAAGAACTGGGCGTGGTACCACGATAACATCACCCTTATCGACAAATTCACCGGTGATGTGCTTCAGCGGCTCGAAGATGATGGATTGACTGACAACACGATCGTCATTTTTTGGGGCGATCATGGCATGGGCCTGCCGCGTGGAAAGCGATGGCTCTATGACACCGGTACTTTGGTGCCAATGATTGTGCGTTGGCCGAAGTCGGTCGGCGATGATGTCGGCGAAGCACCTGGAACAGTCCGCGAAGATTTGGTGACAACGGTTGATTTGGCACCCACCATGCTCAGCCTAGCTGGAGTGGAAGTTCCTTCGTACATGCAAGGGCGAGTCATGATGGGCAAGAACCAAGGCGAAGAGCCGCCCTATTTGTTCTATCATCGCGATCGTATGGACGAGGTTTACGAGTTGCAACGCGCTGCTCGCGATCGTCGCTGGAAATACATTCGCAACTTTGAACCTGAAAAGCCGTACTCACAGCGGCTTGAGTACATGGACGATATGCCAGCGATGCAAGATTGGCGACGTTGGGCTGCCGCAGGTCGACTTTCCGGCGGCATGGAAAATTGGTTTCAGGTTCCTAAGCCGATCGAAGAGCTCTATGACACGAATAAAGATCCCTACGAGCTGAACAACTTGGCCGACCGCGCTGAATACGCGGATCGTATGTCGAGAATGCGAGCGGCAATGGAAGCGTGGCAGGAAGAGATCGCAGACACCGGAATGATTCCCGAGGCTGTGATGATGGAGGAAATGAAACCGGATGGGGTCACGCCCACAACGGAGAATCCCGAAATGGAAAGATCCGACAATCGCGTTTCCATTACCTGCCCGACCGACGGTTCATCGCTGGTTTACCGGACCAAGACCGACGATGGATGGAGCGACTGGACGCTTTACACAAAATCGTTTTCCCACGATGGTGCTGTGCAAGCTCAAGCTTGCCGCCTCGGTTTTTCGGACAGCGAAGTTGTCACGCTCGATTGACCTGCTTCCGCAACGCGCTGCGCCGCTGCGGCGACAATCGCTCGGCGGCATTCTTCGCTTGCCGACATCCAACCCGCGATCTCATCGCCGGTGCGTCCACATCCTACGCATACGCTCAGTTCACTGAGCACGCACTTTTCGATGCACGGGGATTTTACGTTGGGTTCTTGCATAAGAATTTGTTCAGGGGATGTCGCGTCATCGTAGATGCGTGTCAATAACAGGCCCAGTCGCCGCACGCCGGCAAATCTGGCAAGTGGCAAATTTGGCAAGTGGCGACCCGGGCTAGAACGTTTTCTTCTTGAAGGGCGTTATCGGTTCGAGACGCGATCACGTCTTTGGAATCGCAAAGCTCCTAGTATCAGGCTGCCAATAGCGATCACCGATAAAGTGGATGGCTCGGGCACGGCGGTGATCGTCAAATTGTCAAACGCAACGTATGTCGGTGTGTTGATTCCGAAATCCCCCGAGTCGCTAGATGCGAACGAAACGGCAACGGATCGTGCGTTGCGAATGCTCGTCAAATCAAACGTAGTCCAATCGCCAAGAATGTAGTCCTGGGAATTGTCTGCAAATGTAAAATCGGCCAGGTTTGCCGTCACGGATCCGATCGAATTGCCGCCGGCATTAAGCGAATCGAATCCCGTCAGCGTTATACGGAAGAAGTCGGCATCATTTCGCGATACACCGCCAAACCTCTTGGCGAATCCATCGCCATCTCGCATCGACAAGGCAGCGTACGTCGTGTTGGCGACGTCGACTGACAATAATTCGGAACCGTTGGGTAGATTAAAAAATGCTCCGCTTCCAAAAGCAACGGCGTAGGTACCGCCGGCTTGGACATTGCCGTTTCCGCTGGATCCACCGCCAGGGTATGCCGCGTATTGGTTGTTGAGTCCTGGACTCGAGCTATTGATAACGTTGCTGTAACTCCACCCGCTCCAGAAGTCGAAGGATGGAAGGTAATCGCCATTGTAGCTGTTGCTAAATCGCACTCCTTTGCTGTTCCAGCCTGTTGAGTTGGTGCTGCCGGAGCCATCGTTACCGTTGTAGTACGATCCGCCACCATCTGGACTTGATCCCGTGAAGGCACCAAGTTCTTCAAAGTCGACCACCACTGCAGCCATCGAATAGCGAGGCATGGCGATCGTGGCTGACAAACTAATTAGGGTCACAGCAATCAGTGAAAGTTTCATGGAACGTTGTTCTTCTATGTGAGGAGGAATTGGGTCTAACCCTCGCAAGGGTTCTCGGTAGTGACCGAGGCCACGAGTCTCATGAAAGTTGGTCGAGACGCGTGGCCTCGTTCACTACGGTGCGTATTGCGCGGTCTCCCCTTTTGCGATCGTGATCAGTTTTCCGAGCAAAGACTTGTCAATCGATTCGGTCATGAACAATGTTCGGCCGTCTATGAACAGGACCATCGCACCACCAGGGTGCAGACTGCGGATCTCGTTGTCGCCAACCCACGCTTCGTGATCGTTGATTCCCCATGCTTGCACGAACACATTGCGACCGTTGATCCATTCGCTATCGGGGCCGCCCACGTCTTCGGCAACGGCCAGCGTGTTGGTGAGGCCATCGCGGATTGCGCGAAACGAAATTATTTTGTCGTAAAGAAAGCAGCCGTCGCTTGGATCGGTATCGACGATACGTTCACCGTAGAGACCGCCGTAGTCCGTTTGCCCACGAATCAGGTTTCGGTCGGGCGCCGTCGGGCACTCATACATAGCTACGCGAGTTTGGGCTGCGACTCGATTTCGTTCGGAATCAAACGGTAGCGAAAAGTCGATGGAATCATGAAGAGATTGTTGTTCAATGAAAGGCAGTAGGAACGCGGACCAAGCGAATTGACGATGTGTTGGCGGGGCCATGAATCCTCGCCATTCGATGCACCCAGTGGGCAGGGATCGGTGTGCGTTGTGATACGCGTGAAGGGCCAACCCAATTTGTTTGAGGTGGTTCTTGCACGTGGTCTTTCGTGCTGCCTCGCGCGTCGCCTGGACTGCGGGCAAAAGCATCGCCACCAAAATGCCAATGATGGCGATGGAAACCAACAATTCGATCAGGGTGAAGCCCCGGGAACGGTGGCATTTTCGGACGAACGGGTGCGCGGGCAGGGATGACATGGCGAGTGCAGTTGTCGCACCCGCCGCGATCGTGTTGGCAGACCGGTAGCCCAAATCACTGTCGAATCAACAGCGACTCAATCAAACAGGTGTGCTTTGCGAACGAAGACGAACGACAACTGATGGGGAGGGATGCTTTTGGCAAATCGATTCAAGCCAAGGGGGCAAAAACCCGGCAATGGATTTCAATCGCAACGATTGCCCCAATCCAAGAGGGCACGACATCGTCTTGTTCAAGGTAGGTCTTCTGACTCGCTACCTTTTCCGATCGCTCGCAGCCTTCTCGTTCGCCACCGAGGTAATTCCACGGCGGAAAACAATGACTCTTCGTAAGAAGGAGCGACGGATGCAATTGCGTTAGCAATCGCGGGCAGCATACAGCGGCTGGACCGTCCCGGAATTTCACCGGAGTTCCCTGTTAAATCGTTTGCCAGAACGCAAACGAGATCACCTTGAACGTCGAGAAGCATAGCAGCGACGAACCACTCGTCAAGCCGCAATCGTGACCGTGTCTGGGTTTCACTGTCCTCAGGTTCATCCCACCGCCCGGCGACTTAATTCCGCCGACCCAGCGACCATTCAATCGCTTTTGAATTGCGGTTTTTCGCTTCCTAATACTTGCCGTTCGCACGCCAGCGCACGTGCTTGGCTTCGTTCTTTACTGAACTCCATAGCGTAGGATCGGCGACCTAGCACCTGAACGTTTTTGCATCCAACCGTTTTGCCATCGAGCGTCTCTTGCATCATACGTCGATTGCATCGAGACGCTTAAGCATGCTGAACCAAGTTCAAACGCTTTCAATCTTGCAAATCAATGCAAGCCGCTTCTTCGGTGCTGCGGACGTAGAGCCGCCCATTGCTGAAGGCTGGCGTGGACCAACACTTGCCTCGCACGACATCCGCTCTCGCAAGTTCGACGTATTCATCCGGGCGGGCCGAGACGATGACGACTTCTCCGGCATCCGAAAGAGCAACGATTTTGTTTCCGACTTGGATGCAGTTCCCAGGTCCAAATCCGCCCTTCTTCCATTTGATTTCACCCGTTGCCAAGTTGACGCACTGAAGCGGAGCTCGGCCGTACTTCTTGAATTCGAAAATTCCGTACAAGTGTCCATCGTGAACAACAGGCGTGCTCCAGTGGTTCATTAATTCATTCGCTTTAAACCAAAGTTCGGTTGCTTCTGCTTTTTCCGTTACCTTGAAGAGACCGGCGCCGACGCCATAGCCGGCTGAGCAATAGACCCGGTCACCCTCAACTACAGGGGAAGCCGCGGTCGATGTGCTAAACGGAAACTTCGCTCGCCAAATCTCTTCGCCTGATTGAACGTCCACTGCCACCAACCCCGACGTTACGAAGAAAACGATCTGCTTTCGATCGTTAATTTCAGCCAAGCAAGGAGTCGCGTGAGTGATTGTTTCGTCGCCGGATTTCCAAAGAACTTGCCCATCGTCTTTGTTGAATGCCAAGAACGATTGGCCAGCTCCACCGCCACCGACGATCACGGAGTTCCCATCGACGATCGGGCTCGATGCGTTTCGCCAAGGAATGTTGCGACCTTCGAACTCAGCCTCGATGTCACGTTTCCAAAGCGATTGGCCCGTTTCGGCATCAAGGCAGTGCAATGTCATGAACGCGTCGTATGCGAAGACGCGATCGCCGGAAATGGTGGGTGTCCCGCGAGGTCCATCACCGCCTCGGTTGTCCGGTGCACCGGCATCACCACCGCCGCGTCCGTACTTGATCGAACCAAGTTGAGCTTCCCAAAGTTTCTTGCCGGTGTTGGCGTCCAACGCCAAGCAGACCTCGTGTTCTTGTTCCCCCACAAGCGTGATCGCGCGGCCATCGGCAACCGCAAACGAGCTGAACCCAAGTGGCGTCGGAGCTTTCCACAGCACCTTGGGGCCTGAACTACCCCATGGCTTATCGCTAATACTGGCCGTCGAAACGCCATCGCCCGCGGGGCCGCGATATTGGGGCCATGGTTCGGCAGTGACACGATGCGACGAAGCTAGGATGAAGGCAGCGAAAGCCAGCAGAGCAATTAATTTCATGGCGGGATTCATCATGGCGGGATTCATGGGGGAAGGTAGGGATAGTTTGGCCGATGGCGAAAACCGATAGCCAGGTAGAAGTCATTGAAGAGCAATCCATGCCCGATTGCAACGGCTAGCCCAGCGGTCAAACTGTTAGGAAATCGACGAGCCGCCTTCGCATTGAGTCAGACATGATGATTCGTAACCTTTTTCTCTTTCTCAGTTTGTTCCTCTGTGGCGAGTCTTTCGTATTGGCGCAAGCTGTGGATGGCGATTCCCAAGCGAAGCCGCTAATCCTTGCCCACTACATGCCTTGGTTTAGTGCCAGCCCTCGAGCGGATGATTCTGGCGAGATGTCGTGGGGATGGCACTGGACGATGAACCATTTCGATCCCGATCAAGTGAAGGGAGATCGACGCCAAATTGCTTCGCACTTTTATCCCGTGATTGGACCCTACGATTCGGCTGATCCCGCGGTGCTTGAATACCATTTGTTGCTAATGAAGACCGCTGGCATCGATGGAGTGATTGTTGATTGGTACGGACTCGAAGCCTTCAACGATTATCCCATGTTGCACAGGAACACTCAATTGCTTTTCGAAGCCGTTTCCAAACGGGGCATGAAGTTTGCGATTTGTTACGAGGACCAGACCATTCCGATCATGGTCAGGGCAGGACGTCTTAATGAATCCGATCAGGTGTCGCACGCAATCAACGAGATCAACCAGATGCAGACCATGTGGTTTGATCATCCCTGTTACGTGCGAGTTGATGGCAAGCCCGTTTTGTTATCGTTCGGCGATTCGGGGTTGACCAACGATGGCTGGAAGGAATGCTTAGCGGGCCTGAAACATTCTGTTGCTTACTTCAGCGAACACACACGTCGTGACGGCGCGATGGGTGCTTACGATTGGCCCGTTCCGTCCATGGGATTTAAAGCAAGCGATCGGTTCGAGACACTTGCCAAGTCTTGGGAATACGCGATTCCCGTTGCGTTTCCGCGGTTCGTCGATTGTTACGCCGAAGGAAACGCGGGTGATGGCTACCAACACATCGACGACTGGGGAGGCGAAACGTTCAAGCGGACATTGGTGACCGCCAGCAAGTTTAACGCTCCGATGATTCAACTTGCTACGTGGAACGATTGGGGCGAGGGAACGCAGATTGAACCAAGTCGCGAACATGGATTCCGCGATCTAGAGATGATTCAAATGTTTCGGCGTCGTTACGTGGATAAGAAGTTTGCCGCAAAAGCAGACGACTTGCAGTTGCCACTTGAGCTTTGGAAACAGCGTCAAGATGCGGCCGCCGATGATGGTCGGCTCACCGAGGTTGCGGACCTGATTGCCGACGGTGAATTTGCCAGAGCCCGTAAACGATTGGAGTCACGTCGTTGAACGATTTGTTGCCGAAAGATTTGTATTTCGCGTACGGATCCAACTTGAACGTGCCCGAATTTAGAAGTTGGTGTCAGCGTAACGGTTTTCTGAATGCGTTCATTGAACCGATCGTGGTGGCTCGCTTGTCAGGTTACGCTCTTTCGTTCTCACATTACAGCCGCGCCAGAAACGGAGGCGCGTTGAATGTTGTGCCATCGGAAAACGAATATGTAGACGGCGTCGTGTTTCAAGTTCCCGGACCGGAAGGATGGGCGGCGCTGGATGCCAAAGAGGGCTTTCCCAAACGCTACCAGAAAGAATCGCTTTCGCTGAAAACTGATGACGGGAAAGACCTCTTAGCGTGGGTCTACGTGGTGAAGGAACCCAAGTGCGATCACTATCCACCGCACAGCGATTATGTTCGCGTCGTGCAGGACGGTTGTCGAACGTTCAAAATGTGTGAGAAGCGATTGTTGAAGGCTGCTAGATTGACGTCGCCTTGACTGGCAAGGCGTGGGGTCTAGATCGCTCGCCCAACTTGTGAAAGATGGCTGACGTAGCAAGTGTTTTCCAGATTCTTGGGCAGGGACCCATGAGGATCGAAGGCGATGACTTGCATGCCCGCGCTATGGGCCGCTTCGATTCCAAAGACGCTGTCTTCGACGACAAGGCAATCGGCTGGAGCCACTTGCAGTGCTTCCGCAGCAGCAAGAAATAACTTGGGGTCTGGTTTCCAAGCATCGACATCATAAGCGCTAAAGATCCGGTCATCGCTGCAATGGGCGATCAAGCCTGTGGTTTCCAAGCAGATGCGGATTTTCTGGCGGGGAGCGTTCGATGCGACGCAGAATGGCAATGATAACGATCCCAGTAATTCCATCGCTCCATCGACAGGTTGCAGACGCTCGGCCAGAACCTCGAATTGACGACGTCGGAAATTGGGAAGGAAATCAAGAGGCAAAGGAGTGTTGAGTGTCGCTTCCAATTCCGCCAACACCACCTTCAGGTCGTTGCCCGCAAAACGCACCATTGCTTCGTCGTGCGTCATGCGAATCCCAAGCGGCGTCACGCCTTCGAGAAGCAGTTCCATGCTGATGGTTTCGCTGTCGACGAGAGTTCCATCGCAGTCAAAGATCACCGCTTGAACAGGTTGTCGAATCATGGAATTAGGAAACGGGTAAAAGGATCGGAGCGGACAATTGGACTGAAAACGTAGACAAACTAAGCCATCGAGCAAGCCGGTGACCCCTGGCAACCCCTGCAAACGACTTTAAGGGGGTGCTTTGCCTACTTAAGCTTCGTGAAACTGAATTCTTCCTATGCGTTGACTCGGGGTCGGGCTATAGTTCGTCATACCCGCGGTGGAAGCCGTCGGGTAAGAACTCGCCGGAAAGAAGCAAGTGACGTGATTTTGTTGATCATGTTATCCGGTAAAGATGTCTTCGAAGATTCCTGGTGAATCCCAAACGACAACTGAGTTCATGCGTTTGTTAACTTTGGCGGAGTTCTTTGCTCTGCTCACGATCCACCACCGGCATGGGAGCCAGTGGCAACCATTTTGAGCCACCCTTACTCAAAACAAAGATCGACCGTGTCGGGAGACTATTTTCAGTCGCCTCGCCACAAACACTTCGGAACCTTCTTGTTTGGCCGAAGTCTCCGCAGATCCACCGGGATCTCGGACCCTATTTGGCATCCGCACGTCTAGAAGTGACATCGCATCTCGTGGTACAGCTTTTAGTGACACCGTGACCAATCGCCTTCGCGATGATCCGTTTGCGTTGCCCCACATTCAAGAATCTTTGGATACTCCTTTGAAGACGTTTTCAGAATTGAAGCTCATCGCGCCACTCGAGCGCGCCCTAAAAGACCAGAACTACGAAATCCCCACGCCGATCCAGGCACAAACCATTCCGCATGCACTCGAGGGCAAAGACATCCTCGGATGCGCGCAAACGGGAACGGGTAAAACCGCCGCGTTCGCGTTGCCGCTGTTGGACTTCCTTGGCGGCGAAAAGCGAATCGCTCAACCGGGTCGCCCCCAAGCACTCGTGCTCGCACCCACTCGTGAGCTAGCCATTCAAATTGGCGACTCAATGCGAGTCTACGGCAAGCATTTGAAACTCCGCACCGTGCTTGTGTTCGGTGGAGTGAATCAAAACAGCCAAGTTCGCGAAATGCAACGCGGTGCGCACATCCTTGTTGCCACGCCGGGTCGCTTGTTGGATTTGATGGAACAAGGGCATATCAACCTTGGCGAACTTGAGGTCTTTATCCTCGACGAAGCCGATCGAATGCTTGACATGGGCTTCTTGCCTGACCTCAAGCGAATCATCGCCAAATTGCCTGATGATCGGCAGTCGATGTTCTTTAGTGCAACCATGCCACCAAAGATCGTTGATCTTGCGAACCAGTTATTGTTCAATCCCATTAGTGTCAACGTGACACCGAAGGAAACGAGCGTTAAGCGAATCACGCAAGAGCTCGTGTTTTGCGATCGAGGTGAAAAGCCCGAATTGCTTCGTCAGATCGTTGTCGGCCAAAACGTTGATCGGGTGATCGTTTTCACTCGCACCAAACGCGGTGCTAACGTCGTCGCGAAAAAGCTCGAACAGTCCGGCACCGAAGCCGCAATCATTCACGGCAACAAATCGCAGGCCGCTCGTCAAAAGGCACTTGCTGCATTCCGCGACAAGAAAGTTCGCGTGCTTGTTGCCACGGATGTCGCTGCTCGCGGGATCGACATCGACAACGTCACTCATGTGGTCAATTACGATCTACCCAATGAACCGGAAGCCTATGTTCATCGCATCGGGCGGACCGGTCGAGCAGGAGCCGAAGGAATCGCAATCTCGTTCTGCTCCGGCGAAGAGCTCGATGACTTGAAGGAAATCGAAAAGCTCTTGGGCATGAAAATTCCTCGCGACCCCAATTCGGTGATGCCGGCCTGGGAACCTAAACGCAAGCCAGGCGGCGGTGGGCAGCGTCGTGGTGGTGGAGGTTCATCTCGCCGCAGTGGGCAAGCGAAAGCATCGTCGGGTGGTCGCAAGCCGGCTAGTCGCGGTCCTGGGGCAGGTGGTCAGCGACGATCAAAGCCTAAAAACCGTCGCCACGTCGCTTCCTAAGCGAATGCGTGTCGTCAATCTGGACGAAATCTGAACAGAATCTGAACAACGAGTGCGGCGAGCAATGATGATTGCTCGTCGCATTTTCGTTGGTGGACGGGTAAACTGTGGACCCTATTGATCTTCCCCTTGATTGAACGCACGGACTATTCACATGACACGTATCTCTGTTGCTCTGCTAGCACTCCTGGCAGTCATTCCCGCCATCCTGTGTGATGCCGTCCTGTGCGATGCCGCCACTTTCTATGTGGGGCCCAATGGAAGCGACTCGTATGGTCGCAACCAAGCTACCAACCGTTCCACGCCCTGGCGTTCGATCCAGCGTGGGGTCAACGAAGCCGGCGGTGGCGATACCGTGGTCGTATTGTCGGGGACCTACTACGAAAGCGTCTATCTTGGGCGTAGCGGCTACGGTGGAAACGAGATCACGTTGAAAAGTGAATCTCGCGAAGGCGCCCGCCTGATTGGATCGATCTCGTCGAATGATCAAAGTTACCTTCGCGTCGATGGATTCGATGTCAGCAATTACAGTTCGACGGGGCTAACTAAAGGAATCAGCTTCAATCGTTGCCACCACGTTACCGTGCGAGATTGTCGCGTCAGAGAATGTTGGGGTGGAGGGATATCCTTTGACCAAACCGATTGGATTCTATGCGAATGGAACATCACCCACGAGAACGCTTACAACGATCCCAACCAGCACAGCGGAATCTCGGTGTACCAACCTCAGTATCGAGGCAATGACTCTCGCGCGTACGGCATCATCATTCGCAACAACACATCTTTCAACAATTGGAACTACGTCAACAACGTTAATTTTGGGCGTCCCACGGACGGCAACGGAATTGTGGTCGACGATTTTAAGAATGGTCAGTCCGGCGGCAACGGCGTTCCCTACGATCGAATGACAGTCATTGAAAATAACATCTGCTTTGACAACGGAGGGCAGGGGATTCATTGCTACGCCAGTCAAAACATTCGCATCCGCAACAACACCTGCGTCAACAACGTGGGAAGCTTTGACTTCGGGGGCGAAGTCTCGGTATCAGAATCAGAACGTGTTTACGTTTACAACAACATTCTGACTGCTCGAAACGGCAAGCGTGCCGCACTGCAGTATGACTCCAACAATTTCTGGTTTGGGTTCAACGTGATCGACGGTCCGGTGCTCAACGTTCCCTACGACGGCAGCAACATCTACGGCCCTGCCGGTTTCCGCCAAGGTTCGTTCGAGCTCGAGCCGTTCAGCGCAGCGGTCAACAGTGGAGTCGATGGCGGAGACCACTTTTTCCTGGACGCTTACGGACAAAATCGTCAAAATGCGGCTCTCGACCGAGGTGCGATCGAAGTCCAATAAAGTATCGTGGATGGCTGAATTGATCGGCCGAGGAGGCAAACCGTTCTAGGTTGAATGGACAAAGCGGGGACAACGTCGCGAGCCATTCACGCGGTGGCGAGGATGAACGAGATGACTACGATTGAATCATTGCTTTGTAATTCGTGTGGAGCTCCGCTGGACGTGCCATCGACGGCGAACTTCGTGAAGTGCAACCACTGCGGCGCGCAGCTTGCCGTTCACCGCGATGCTAATGTGACGTTTACCGAAGCCGTTGAGAAACTCAATCAGGCCACCCAAACATTGGCGAAGCAAGTCTCTTCAATATCCGTGCATCAAGAGATTGCAGCGCTCGATCGGGAATGGGATCAACAAGAAGAGAGCTATAAGATCATCGACAAGGACGGACACTCGCGGCTTCCGACTCAGGGATCGTCGATCATTAGCGGAGTCATGATCAGCCTGTTTGGAGTGTTCTGGACCGTTGCTGCCTTTCAGATGTTAGCACGCGGTCCCGGTGGCCTAGGGGGTCCCGGTGGCCTGGGCGGGGTGGGGGCAGTGGACGAGGTGGGTCGAACCAGCGGTATCGAGACGTTGTTCCCACTCCTGGGAATCGTTTTCACATTGGTTGGCATTGGCTCGGCGATCTATTCGCACAACCGAGCCAGTGAGTATCAAATCGCACATCGCAACTACAAACGAAAGCGATCGGCGCTTCGGGCGAAACTAAGGTCGCCTTAATCGCATCCCGCGATATCCTGCGGACGCAAGCGTTTACGAAGCAGGGCCGGTGCTAACAATCACTTGGGCGGGCCGGATCACTCGTTCGTGCATCTGGAAGCCAGTCGCCGCAACATGAGCAACTGTGCCCTCGGGTGCATCGGACGGCATCTGCTGGATCGCTTCGTGGAAGTTCGGATCGAACAATTCGCCTGCTGCGGGAATCTCTCGCACGCCGTGCTTGGCCAGAGCGTCGTCAAGTTGCTTGGCGACCATGGCCACACCATCACGAAGTCCAGCGATGGCATCGCTATCGCCGGCCGCTTCGATCGCACGGTTTAGGTTGTCGCGAACCTGCAATATGTCAGTCACCATAGGAACTGCTGCGTACTTGAGCTGATCCTCCATGTCGCGTCGCATCCGTTTCCGGAAATTTTCAGCTTCGGCTTGCGCTTGAAGGACCCGCTTGTCCGCCGAGTCGGCTGATTGACGCAAACGCTCCATTTCTTCGTCACGAGTTTCGCCAACGCTGGCTTTGACGTGAAGATCATCATCATTGATGGCTTCATCGAATTGCGCTGCAAAGTCTTCAGCTTCGTTTTGGTCGAAGTCGCGTGAGTCTTCGGTTTCTTTGGGTTCAGACATAATGGTTACTTTGCTTCCGAATCGAAAAAGGTTTTCAGGCGATCCATGAACGATTTGCGATGAGGCAAGACCGATTCGTGATCTAGTTCAGCGAGTTCTCGCAATATCCGTTCCTGTTCGCTGTTAAGTTTCTTAGGAACTTCAATAAACACTTGAACAAGCAGGTCACCGGACCGTCCGCCACGCGGATCGACCACGCCTTGCCCCTTCAGCGTGAATACCTCGTTGTTTTGGGTGCCGGGATTGATCGTTAGGGTTTCAGGGCCGTTGAGCGTTGGGACTTCGATGGCTGCACCCAACGCCGCTTGGGTGTACGAGATCGGCAGTTGCAGAATCAGGTGGCTGCCATCACGTTTGAACAGCTCGTGTTCGCGGACCGTGATGAATACGTAACAATCGCCGACGGGTCCACCGTCGGGGCTCGCTTCGCCTTCGCCCTGGACCCGAACTCGCATTCCGTCGTCGACACCAGCGGGAATCGTGACGGTCAGTTCTGCTTTCTTGTTTTCGAGTCCTGTGCCGCGACAATCGCCGCACGGATTTCCGATCGTTTGTCCGGCTCCACGGCAATCCGGACATGCCGTTTGTACTCGCAGGATTCCGGCGGACTGGATGACTTGTCCATGGCCACCACAAGTGTTGCACGTGACTGGTTTGGAACCAGGCTCGGCGCCACTGCCAGCACACTTTTCACATTTCACGCGGCGGCGAAAGGCGATGTCTTTCTCGACACCGCGAGCCGCCTCTTCGAGAGTCAGGGTGAGGTTGCATCGAATGTCGGCACCGCGTCGAGCACGGCGTTTTCCGCCGCGTCCTCGGCCGCCACCGCCAAAGAGGTCGCCAAACATTCCACCGCCAAAGAGATCTCCGAAAGCTTCGAAGATGTCCTCGACGTCGTTGTACTGGTGAACGCCGTCGACACCCGCATGACCATGTTGATCATAGCGGGCTCGTTTTTCGGCATCGCTGAGGACTTCGTAGGCTTCGGTCGCTTCTTTGAACCGCTCGACCGCTGACTCATCATCCCGATTTTGGTCGGGATGATATTTGATTGCCAGCTTTCGATACGCACGATCGATCTCGGTCTTGCCCGCCGATCGTTCGACTCTAAGCACTTCGTAATAACAAGTCTTCTCAGCCATGAAATAGGCACCAGGTTACAGCGAACAAGTTGCAGGGTTCCTTCCCATCGGCATTTCGCCTGTGACCTGAAACCCGCCGCCTGTTCTCTCTGCTCCTAATTCACCACTCCTTCAGCACGGCGACCATCCTTATCTGCCTGCTCGAAGTTGGTGACAAGAGCTTCGGTCGTCAACAGAAGTCCAGCAATCGACGCTGCGTTTGCAAGCGCGGTGCGAACAACCTTAACCGGGTCAATCACGCCTGCCTTCATCATGTCGGTGTATTCGCCGGTGTGTGCGTTGTAGCCGATGTTGTCGGCCTTTTGCGACACTTCGTCGACCACGACGCTACCGTCGATGCCACCATTGTCAGCGATCTGACGCATCGGAGCATCCAGAGCACTAAGCACAATGCTAACGCCGATCTTTTCGTCGCCCTTGGCTTTCTTCATCGCGTCTTCAAGAGCTTCGCGGCAACGAACCAAAGCCACACCGCCACCGGGCAGGATGCCTTCTTCGAGTGCAGCACGCGTCGCATGCAGAGCGTCTTCGATGCGAGCCTTGGTTTGCTTCATCTCGGCTTCGGTTTCGGCACCGACGCTGATCACGGCAACACCACCGGCAAGTTTAGCCAAGCGTTCTTGGAACTTCTCTTTGTCGTACTCGCTGTCGGATTGCTCAATTTGCGAACGAATTTGAGCGACTCGCTTATCGACGTCGGCACGCTTGCCACCGCCTTCGACGATTGTAGTGCTGCCCTTATCGACAGTGACCTTCTTGGCGCGGCCAAGTTGCTCAAGCGTCACGTTTTCAAGTTGGATACCCAAGTCTTGGCTGATCAGCGTTCCACCGGTGAGAGTTGCGATGTCACCCATCATGGCCTTGCGGCGGTCGCCGAAACCAGGAGCCTTCACAGCACAGACGTTAAGCGTGCCGCGAAGCTTGTTGACTACCAAAAGTGTCAATGCTTCCGCGTCGACGTCTTCGGCGATGATCAACAAAGGTTGGCTGGTTTGAGCAGTCTTCTCGAGCAACGGAACCAAGTCGCGAATGTTGCTGACCTTGCTGTCGTAAAGCAGGACCAAAGCGTTTTCGAGATTCGCTTCCATCGTGCCAGCATCAGTGATGAAATAGGGCGAGATGTAACCCTTGTCAAACTGCATGCCGTCAACGTAGCTGACCTCGGTTTCGCGACCCTTGCCTTCTTCGACGGTCGTCACGCCATCGCGGCCGACTTTGAAGAGAGCTTCAGCGAGCAACTTGCCGATCTTTTGATCGTTGTTAGCCGAGATCGCACCCACGGCAGCGACTTCTTCTTCGCCTTTGACAGGCTTGCCCATTTCGACCAACTTCGCCGTTGCAGCTTCGACTGCTTTTTCGATTCCGCGACGAATCGCAGCCGGGTTCGAACCAGCGACGATGTTGCGAAGACCTTCTTTGAAGATCGCTCGGGCGAGGACGGTTGCGGTTGTGGTTCCGTCACCGGCAAGATCGCTTGTCTTTTGCGCCACTTCGATCACGAGCTTGGCGCCCATGTTTTCGAAACGGTCTTCGAGTTCAATTTCTTTCGCGACGGTCACACCGTCTTTGGTGACGGTTGGGCCACCGAACGATTTGTCGATGATCACGTTGCGGCCGGTGGGGCCCATCGTGACGGCGACAGCATTGGCGAGTTTTTCAACGCCCGCCAACATGCGAGCACGTGCGTGATCGTCAAAAAGGAGTTGCTTTGCCACGGGAATGTCCTTGAGTGGATTGTTTTGGTTGGATGATTGAATCTGGGGTCCTGAAGTCACCCTCCCGCGATACGCGGGAGGGTCACGTTGATCGGTCCTAGAGGACCTTTGCCAGGATGTCCGACTCGCGGAGGATCTTGACTTCTTGGCCGTTGACTTCGATGTCGCTTCCGCCGTACTTGCCATAGATAACCGTGTCGCCCACTGAGACGCTCAGTTCGCCTCGGTTGCCGCTATCGAGCAGCTTTCCTGGGCCCACTGCGACAACCTTGCCACGCTGTGGCTTTTCCTGAGCCGAGTCAGGGAGCACGATGCCGCCAGCGGTGGTTGCTTCAGCGCTTTCAGGTTGAACGACAACGCGATCATCGAGGGGACGCAAGTTGATTTTTGCCATTGGTTTAGTTCCGTATCTAGAAAATTGTGTAGGTGTAAAAGTTGTAAACATAGAAGAAGTCAGGCGAACCGACTTGTCATTGTCTCAAGCCGGTTCGCTGACGCTTGTTCTTCTACATCATGCCGCCCATGCCGCCCATTCCGCCCATGCCACCCATGTCCATGCCGCCCATTCCTCCCATGCCGCCGCCGCCATGGTCGTGGTGATGATCACCGCCTGGCTCTTCTTCGACAGGGATTTCGCAAACGAGCGATTCGGTAGTCAGTAGCAATGACGCAACTGAAGCCGCGTTGGTCAGCGAGGTGCGGACCACCTTGGCGGGGTCAACGATGCCGGCCGCGACCAAGTCGCAGTACTTTTCAGCGTTCGCGTCGTAGCCATCGGTCTTGCCCTTCATTTGCAAGACGCGGTTGACGACAACTGCACCGTCAAGGCCAGCGTTGTTGGCGATAGCGCGAAGCGGTTGGTCAAGGCAGTTAAGAATGATGCGAACACCAAGCTTTTGATCGCCCTCGGTTTCTTTTTCCAGCTTGATAATCGCAGGCTTGCAGCGAAGCAGTGCGGTTCCACCACCGGGAACAATGCCTTCTTCAAGAGCCGCTTGAGTGGCTGCACGAGCATCGTCGATCAGAGCCTTACGCTCCTTCATTTCAGTTTCGGTTGCAGCACCGACGTTGATTTGAGCCACACCGCCGGCGAGCTTCGCCAAACGCTCTTGCAGCTTTTCTTTGTCGTAATCGCTGTCCGTGTTTTCAATTTCGCGACGAATCTGAGCAACACGGCCTTCGATGTCTTCCTTCTTGCCAGCACCGCTAACGATGGTGGTACCTTCGCTGGTGATGCGAACTTTCTTCGCACGACCAAGGTCGCTCATCTTGACGCTTTCCAGGTCAATACCGAGGTCCTTGAAGATTGCCTTGCCGCCGGTCAGGACAGCGATGTCACCCAAGATCGCCTTGCGTCGGTCACCGTAACCAGGTGCCTTCACGGCACATGCCGAAAGGATGCCACGCATCTTGTTGACGACAAGTGTTGCCAATGCTTCGCCTTCGACGTCTTCGGCGATGATCAACAAAGGCTTCTTGGCTTTGCTGATCGCTTCAAGCAAGGGAATCATTTTCTTGTTGTTCGAAATCTTTTCTTCGAACAACAGAATGTGACAATCATCAAGCTCAACGCTCACGTCGTCTTGGTTGGTCACAAAGTGAGGCGAAAGGAAACCGCGATCAAACTGCATGCCTTCAACAACGTCCACATAGGTTTCGTTGCTGCGACCTTCTTCGACTGTGATTACACCGTTCTTGCCAACCTTGGTGAACGCTTCGGCTAGCACTTCGCCGATAGTCGGGTCGTTGTTGCCAGCGATTGTGGCAACTTGCTTGATGTCGTTTTTGCTCTTTTCGTTGATCGGTGTTGAGATCTTTTGAACGTGAGCCAAGGCGACTTCAACAGCCTTGTTCATACCACGAGTCAGCGCCATTGGGTCGGCACCGGTTGCGACCATCTTCAGGCCTTCGCGGAAAATGGCTTCGGCGAGCACGGTTGCGGTCGTGGTTCCGTCACCAGCGACATCGTTGGTCTTGCTGGCGGCTTCTTTGACCAGTTGAGCACCGAGGTTCTCGAACGGATCGTCGAGGTCGATGTCTTCAGCGACGGTGACTCCGTCCTTGGTGACTTTGGGTGAACCCCAGCCCTTGTCGAGCACGGCGTTACGGCCTCGGGGGCCAAGCGTGCTGCGGACGGCACGTGCGAGTTTACTGACACCAGCCAGCAAGGGTGCGCGTGCGTCGTCGTCGAAAACGATTTGCTTTGCCACGACGTTATTCTCCTGTAGAAGATCGGTTGAGCTAAAAAAGCGGTGATTTGGATGGGTGCAAGCGTGGGCCGCCCTACTTCAATCTCACGGGCATCGGAAAAGGTCCGGATGCACCGGTGGCAGCCACACTTAAGCTCCCGCTCCTTATAGCAACCCGTGTGCCGAAGCTGTTTATTTCAGCGTAAGTCATGTGCCGAGAACGCTTTATGCTTTTTGATGGCATCCTCGAGGTGGGCCCGCGTGTCACGATGGCAGGGCCAATTCCAAAGCGGTTTTCTGCCGGTATGACGGCGAGGCAGCGGCGATTGGCAAGCAGATCAAGGGCGACCCGATCGGCAGAGTCGCGGCAGAACTCAGATCGCGGCAGAACTCAGATCGCGGCAGAACTCAGATTACGGCAGAACTCAGATTACGGCAGAACTCAGATCGCGGCAGAACTCAGGTCGCGAAAGAGAGCATAGACGCGGCAGAACGAAGTGAATCAGCGAAGGCGAGGCCGAGCCGGATGAGAGCTCGCGATGATTGGGCATCGCTAAAGATCCGCCAGCACATCGTTGGGGATGATCAGGTCATCGCGGCTCATGTCGTACGTGAACGCTTTCCAGTCGTCCCAGTTCACGCGAACTGCTCCGTCGTCGTGAACTTTAACGATCGTAACGTCGCACCACTTTCCTGCATAACAAGCCTGTAATTTGATTCCCGGCTTCAAGGACATCTCGGCGGTCAACGGCTCAGCGTCTTCGGGGATAGGCAAGTTGACCGGGTAGCGCTTGAGCGTCCGCGGCCGATCACTGGTCTCGCGCTCGGTAGACGTTGTTAAGTTTGGTGGAGCCGGCACTGCGTCAGCGGCGATTGGACGCGAGGGGTCGCTTCGTGCTGACGAGTTCGATGGTTCGCCATGCGGTTGATCCATCGTCCTGGGTTGCCCGAAATGGGAACGCTGGGGTGGGACATAGCCGGGACGATATGGATCATGGTGAGGAGTTCGGTGCTGAGATTCTTCGTGCCATTGAGCCGCCCGCCGTTCGGCAGCAAGCACCGCCTCATCCATACGACGAGCTCGCGCATTTTGCGATTGAAGCCCCATCAGCATCATCAATGTGAAAGCGAACAAACCCAAGCAATACTTCGCCGCTAGCACCCGAGCGATTCCAAAGTAACGCCATAGCGTGATGAAAATAGCCACCGTCACGAAGAAGGTCAGGATGCTTAGTCCGATCTGAAGTAACAAATAAGGGTTGTTCAGAACTTCGGGATCCAAGTTCGGGTTGTTCTGCATCCGAGATCGTGCACGAGACAGGCGTAGTCCCGCTAGCATCAGCAACAGAACGAAACCACCTGATCCCATCGACAATACTTGGGCTCCTACCTTATCCATGATGCGTTTGACAATGTGTTGTCGAGGCACAAACAGGAGCCCGACGATGACGGCGCCCACCGGCATCGTCGCCGCAATGATGACCAACATGGGCGGAAAGATAATGCAGACCAACAAAGCAAACGCGTTGAGCAACACGATTGCCGTTACCCAGCGATGGTTGTTCAGCCATCCCAAGAATCCAGCCCGTTTGACTGACTTACGATGAGGTGTGTAGGGATTGCCAAGGGGACCCGCGTTCGCCGACGGGAATCCGTTACTCGGCTGAGAGCTGTGAAGATTTCCCGGCGTTGGCAACTGACCTAGGTCTAAGATCGACGACTCAAAATTCGCCGCCGGCAGGTTTGACGGTGGGGGATTAGACAGTGGGGGAGTCGCGGCAGCAGTTGCGCGCAGAGAATCAGACGCGACGGGGCGCGGGTTGTGTCGTGCCGCTGGGCTTGTCGTTCCATGTGCGGGCAGTTGCGTTTGTGTCGCGGGCGGCATCGCAACCGGCGGTTGCGCCGGAGGTCGACGGTTCGTAGCGTGACGGTTCGCGGTAGAGTGCGCGCTTGTCGGAGCCGACGGTTGGGGCGACAGTTGAGCTGGCATGGGCGGTCGTGTCGGTGAGGAACCGCCTGCGCCCGGGGCACCTGAAGCTGTTCCAGCGGGGACTTGAATTTGTGCCTTGCAGAGCGGGCATTTCGCGATCGAGCCTTGAGCGCTGACCTTGACTGAAATGTTGCTCCCGCAATTCCCACATGCAACGTTCTTACGTTGGGCAGGTTGGGGGCCGGGCGGGGTGGCTACTGAAGCATGTGATGTTTGACCCGCAGGTCGCGATTGTGCTGTCGCTGAGTTTCCTGTCGCTGAGGCGGCATTGGCGGCAGGAATCACGGATAGAGATTGGCACTTGGGGCACTTCACCTGCTTGCCCGCGGACGCTGCTCCCACAGCAAGTCGCTGCTGGCACACTTCACAATCGAATTGTATTTTGCCGTCCACCTAGCTCCCCAAGGCCTTTGCCTGGCTCCCCAGGGCCTATGCCCGTAGCCTGTACGAATTGTCTCTCGTCCAAGTTTAACTCAAAAAAGCCTTCGCTGTCCAAGCAAGTCGGCTGACCGCAGTGGTAGCTAACCGCAGACGACCAGCATCGAGATCGTGCGGAAAGCTATTGCGATCCTTCGACGACACTGATGCGACCTTAGTTCCGCTTCGAAATTCGGGCAACGCAAGAAAGCAACGTCGTTGGCACAACCAAAGAAGTTAGGCAAACATGTTCAGCTAGGGCTTTGGAGCATCCTTCTCTGCTATTTTTCGAGCGAACCAAGCTTGTCGTTCACTGCCTGATGCCAAGCCATCGCCGTTGGCGTCAACTTCTAGGAAATTGGCTTCGACCTTGTCTTGGTTCCAGTTCCAACCATTCTTTTTCCAATTCGCTTTTTCCTTCGCGACATACTCGTCCTTGGTCCAGTCGCTCGCGGTTTTCTTGGGACTCTCGCGATCGACGTTTGATTCCTTCAATTGCCAAACGCGAACGTAGTCGACGGACATGTTTGTCGGGAAGCCTACGTCCGTGGTCTTCTCAAGTACAGGCAGTCGTTCCCCATCGGCATACTTTACAAACGGATAACGTAGGCCGAGTGAAAGCGTTACGTGCATCGGTAGGTGCCAGTAGAGATTGGGTTTCCGAGCGACCTCATTGCCATCGATGTACCAAACGATCCATTCCTTTGTGTTCTCAGCACCGTAAACGTGATAGTCCTCGCGAGGATCCCACGGGGCATCGAAATGGTTCTTGCAGATGTCTGGAAAATTATTGGGCCGAACCCATTCGCGTTTGCCGTCGCGCAGCAGGGTAGTGTGTAGATTGCAATCGATGCGAGTGACGGGGAAGTGTGTTTTGGTCTCGAAGTCGTACTCGCTTTGCTGAAGTTCGATCACGTCGATTTCCGAGTAGGCTACCGTCTCGCCGTCAGCAGCCTGGTAGCGATTGTTGGGGCCAATGCTGTAGAGCCAAAATGCTGGTGAAGCACCGGGATAACGCGAGCAACCTTTGACACGAGCTTCGAAATATCCGTAAGTGATCGTCTTATCCATGCGAGCCATGCCCGATGTGTAAGCCAATTCTTGCTTTCCACGTTGATGTGTTTGCTGAGCCATCGTCAGATGCATTGAGCCGTTTTTCTGGCTTACGTTTTCCGGCTCCCAACTCCACACGCCAAAGTCGGCGGAATCGATGTTCCATTTAGCGAGATCAACCTCGGCTGAATTGAACTCGTCGGAAAACTGGTCGTTGTAGATCCAAGCTTGTGAGCGAACACTTGGCTCGAGAGTGACCGGAACAGGATCAGCAGCTTGAGTCTCCGCTACTAACAATGTCGCTACTAACCATACCGCTACTATTAAAGCACCGCTGAGATGCGTCAGGCGGATTCGAATCGCGGTAGTGAATTGCAAAGTACGAGGTGTGGCCAAAGGTATTCCTTCAAATACGAAGTGGAGTTGACTCAACGATCACGCAGCACGCATTTCGATGGGAAAGCAGCGCGAACGCGGCGAACCAGGATAGATGCGAGGTACAAACGATGGTCAGGTAGATGGATGAGTGAACGGTGAGTTAACAGCTCAGTCGTTGGGGGCAGTCGTTAGCGGATCGGTCCTGGTTACGATCTGGTAGCCCGGCGGAAATGATCGGCTGCATGTTCCCAGTCGTAGTTTGCTGGTCATCTCGCGATGGTAAGCCCATGTCGAGGGGCGATGTTGGCGTCACCGAATGATTTTGGTTGGGAAAAGGAGCGAGCCTAGAAACAACCATCACTGAAGCAGAGTCACCGGTTGGACATCCAATTTGCAAACTTGCCAAGAAATCCCGCTGCACCAGACTGCGTTGGTCGGCTCTATGAGCCGTTGCCTTCTGTACATCCCTTGAGCCCGATCGAGTGATCAAGCTTCCAATCGGTGGCGCGTTTGATGGCTAAGGGGCGAAAGCCCGATGATGCGCCGCCGCGACGATGCTCGTTCCTGAAATCGAACAGAGCATCTCTGCCAAGGCAGAATTTTCGAGCCGAGATATATCTACGGCCGTGACAGAGAGTGGCGCGAGAGTGGACGCCCCACGAATTGGATCATTGGCACGTAGCCAAGGCGTCAGTCGTCCAAAGAATTCTTACCAACCCATTCGCGGAGTTCGCCCGGTCGGTACGCCGCGAGCGGTTCATGAACAACTAACCGATGGGATTTCCACTAGCTCACGGAATGAGCTTTGTCGACTCTCAGTTCGCGGTCCATGCAACTGATACCGCCGCGGATTCCCAGTTCGTACTGGCCGTAGCTGTCACCGTGTTCAAGCGTGAAGTGCATGCCCCCGCATGGCATTGCGGCGGTTTCTTCGGCAGTCAATTTCAGTCTCCAAAGACCATCGGCGGTGAATTGGCAGCGCTCGGGGTCGGTGACTTCGACGACAACATGCTTGTCGACGAGTTGGCTGTAGACGCGAAACCTTGGGCAATGCCCTGACCAATCAACCGTTGTTCCACTTTCCGAGTCCGAAATCTCTAGCATCAAGTCACAAGGGTATCCTCGCCGCACCCGCAGCCAGGACGTGAGATTGTGAGATGTTTTCTGAACGGGACGAGCTAAAACGGCCATGTTAAACTTCCTTTTCAAGATCTCAACAAACGGTGGCATGTTTCTCAAAAGAGATCGCCGTGTTGTTCAGCTTGCAAAAGCAATGAATGTGCCGTGGCTTGGCTGTTTCAGCAGTGATCTCTCTAGACCGCTACTGGCACTCCAATCATGTCGTTACTGGCTTAGAATACGCCTCTAGTATTTTCGCTCACTTTTATCCAAGCCTAATTGTTGGGCAGATTGCCGACTTCGTTGGCAGGTGGGGTGGCCATCACCAGCCTCTGCTAATCACGCAGTTGCTCACGCAGATGCTCACGCAGTTGCTCACTAGGGGAGCTCACGATTGATAAAGGACGACGTTGTTGACAATATCACTAGCCAGGGATTCGCGGTCATCCATCGGGCGGTCGACCGTTTGATGGTGCAGCGGTTAACGACCAGGTGCGAGCAGGCATTTGCGTTGGAAGAAGGTGTTGAACGAGCGCGTTCAAGCCGCGGACATGTCTATGCCGCTCGCAACCTGATGGACGTGGTTCCCGAGGTGCAAACTTTCTGGTGTAGCGGAGTATTGGCTGAAACGCTGCGCCGTGTTCTAGGAGATCGGTTTGGCTTGGTGCGAGTGTTGTTTTTCGACAAGCCTCCCGACCGTACGTGGGCGCTGCCCTGGCACAAGGACACCGCAGTCGCGGTACGGGACAACTCGCTAGAATCAGCGAGCTTTTCCAGGCCAACGACAAAGGCATCCGTGCCGCATGTGGTCGCATCCGACAATCTGCTCACGCGGATGTTAACGCTACGAGTTCATTTGGATGAAGTCACCGACGAAAATGGTCCGCTTCGCGTGATCCCGCGTTCGCACGCCTCGAGTACCTGTGACGGCGATGGTGTCGAGGCGGCGGAAACGATTCATTCGGCACCGGGCGATGTGTTGGCGATGCGTCCGTTACTGACGCATAGCAGCGGATCGTCCCAGAAAGGAACGACTCGCCATCGCCGCATCTTGCACCTTGAGTTCGCAGCGGACCGCGAACTACCCGATGGGTATGCCTGGCATGACTTTATCCAGCCAAGCAACCCGTGATATCGAAGCGATGCTGCTACCTGAGGAATGCCTCGTGCAGACCACCATCGACCGTAATCACTTGGCCGGTGGTCTTGCTCAAGCGATCGCTCACCAGCAAGAAGTAAGCTTCAGCTTGATCGGCGGGTGTGATCGGTGAACGAGTCAACGTGCGATCGGCGTAGAACTGAGCAAGCTTTGTGACTAGCGATTCGGTTGGCTCGTCGTCGGTGTAGGGGATGTCATACTTGGCGAGCGATCCAATCACGCGATCACGTGGGAACATCGCGCTTCCTTGAACCACGGTCGCCGGTGCAACGCCGTTCACGCGAACCAGCGGAGCCAGTTCAATTGCCAATTCACGTACCAAGTGGTTCGCGGCAGCCTTACTGGTGTCGTAGGCAACGCTTCCCTTCTTGGCTACCGCCGCGTTAGCACTTGTGGTCAACACAAGTTTGCCCGAAAGGCCTTGGCGTCGCCACGATTTGGCCGCCTCATCAGCCACCATATAACTGCCCGTCACATTGATCGCGTAAGTGAGCGCCCATGCGTCATCGGGAATGTGACCGGTAGTATCGGCCGCCACGAAGATGCCTGCGGTCACGCATACCGAATCGAACCCGCCATAGCAGATAGCGACCTCGTCAAGCATGGTGCGAATGGTGTCGCGTTTGGTGATATCGCAAGCCAAGCCGACCGCTGGTCCGCAACCGGATAAACCCGTGCCCGCGACGCCAATGCCCAGACCATACTTGTCGGTAATTTCTTTCGCGGTGGCTTGCGCTGCTTCCGCGTTACGGTCGACGCAAACGATGTGGGCTCCGTCGCGAACGAGTCGGTGTGCGGTTTCCTTACCGATGCCTGAGCCTGCGCCCACCACGCAAATCACTTGGCGGTCGAGTTCCTTTTCAGGTGGCATGCGTTGAAGTTTTGCTTCTTCGAGCAACCAATACTCAATGTCGAAGGCTTCTTGCTGAGGCAACGAAATGTAGCGATCGATCGCCTCGGCGCCACGCATGACTTCTACCGCACAATTGTAGAATTCAGCGGTGACTCGCGACTCGGACTTGTTCTTGCCCCAGGCGATCATTCCAACACCAGGGATCAAGACGACCGTCGGATTGGCGTCTCGCATTGCCGGCGAATTGTCGTGCTTGCACGCTTCGTAGTAAGCCGCGTAGTCGAGACGATATTGAGTCAGCCCCGCTTCGAGTTTGGCTTCTAAAGCAGCGATGTCTTCCTTTTGCGGATTCCAATCAACGTACAGCGGCTTGATTTTCGTACGCAGGAAGTGATCGGGACAACTAGTGCCAAGTTCGGCTAAGCGAGCTGCGTCGTTCGAGTTGACGAATCGCATGAGTTTGTCATCACTTTGCAGCGTACCAATCATGCGTCGGCTGCCACTGACTCGACCTCTCAGCCACGGCATGATTTCTGCGGCAATGGCAAGTCGTTCTTTGTCACCCATGGTTTCGTACTTCGCACCGCCAAAGGCAGCGGCGTGTCCGCCCTTTGCTTCGTAACGCGATTCAATGAATGCGGACGCTTTCTCGATCATGTCGAGTGTTTGTTCGTAGCAGGCTTTGTCATCGTCGTGCCAAGCAATGAAGCCGTGTTGTCCCATCATGATGGCGCGAACGTCTGGCTGGTCGCGTTCAATCTGTTGCATCGCGAGTCCAAGTTCAAAACCGGGACGCATCCAGGGCACGTAGGCCATATCCGAACCGAAAATCTCAGCCGTCAGTTTTTCGCAATTCTCTGATGCCGCAATTGCAATGATCGCATTGGGGTGCATGTGATCGACGTGGCGACCAGTAATGAAGCTATGTAGCGGTGTGTCGATCGAGGTCGGACGAGGGTTCAGGTTGAACGTCGTGTGCTTGTACATGCCCACCATCTCGTCTTCGGCAGGCGACTTAAGGCCTTTGTCCGATCGAGCGGCATAGACCGATTGAAGGCCCATGACCTTGTCTTGGTAGAGCGACGAAAAGTTTTCTCGCTTGCTGGTCCGCAAATCGCCGCCAGAGCCTTTAACCCATAAGACATCCACGGTTTCGCCGCTCAACGGGTCCTTCTGATGAATCTTGCTTGAGGTATTCCCGCCACCGGTGTTAGTGATGCGCTGGTCGGTTCCAAGAATATTGGACCGGTAGACCAATCGTTCGACCGGATCGAGCTTGGCTGCGTGTGAATCGTCCCAAAGGTAATCGACGTATTGATACTTGGTCATGGAGAAAATGAGGTGAGTAAAGGGAGGAGGCGAGAGAGAGTATGGGGGGAGAGAGCGTGTTCGTAAGAAGTACGAATCGAAGAACCAGGATAGCGGATTCGATTCACGGTTGGATGACCGGCAAGCAGCGAGCGGGATCTTTTCTCGCCAATGCGATCATGGCCAAACAAATAAAGCACGAAGTTCGCATTTTCGGAACAACCAAATCTTTCGTCGTGAGAATGGGGGATCGAGCGATGTGAAGATTGGGTTGAGGATTGGTTTCGTGTTCACGCGGACGTTTTCACGCCTGCGACGTTTTGTCGATTCTGGGCTACCAATTAACGCGGGCTACCGATTAATCTCGGCTACCTGTCAATCCCGGCTACCCGTCAATCTGCGCCACATTGACTAGCCAAGATTGCGACGCGTCGTGACCGCGTCGGCAAGGTCTTGCAGAATGGCGACCGTTTCATCCCAACCGATGCATGCATCGGTGATGCTCTTGCCTCGAACCAATTCGCCCGCGCCGAGATCTTGTCGCCCTTCGACAAGGTTACTTTCGACCATCACGCCCATGATGCGAGTGTCACCTTCAGCAACTTGGCTGCAGATGTCTCGACACACGTAACGCTGACGCGTGTGCTTCTTGCGACTGTTGGCGTGAGACGTGTCGATCATGATGCGAGGTCGCAGACTCGCTTTTTCCAACAACTCAGATGCAGCGTCAATACTGGCGGCGTCGTAGTTCGTATGCGTGCCACCTCGCATGATCACATGGCAATCGCTGTTGCCCAGCGTTGCAAAAATCGCAGAGGTGCCCTCTTTGGTGACCGATAGAAAGTGGTGAGGATTTTGAGCTGAACAAATCGCATCGACAGCAATTTGGACGTTTCCGCTAGTGCCATTCTTGAATCCGACCGGGCATGACAAGCCCGATGCCAACTCGCGGTGTCCTTGGCTCTCGGTGGTGCGTGCCCCGATCGCTCCCCAACCGACCAAATCGGCAATGTACTGCGGACTGATGAGATCCAGGAATTCCGTGCCTGCTGGCAAACCCATCGCACTGATGTCTCGCAATAGTCCTCGAGCGGTATGAAGTCCCTGGTTGATTTCAAAGCTATCATCGAGGTTCGGGTCGTTGATCAGGCCTTTCCAACCCACGGTGGTTCGAGGTTTCTCGAAGTAAACCCGCATCACGATTAGCAGTTCGCCTTCGTGCTTTTGTTGCTCGGTGACCAACAGCTTTGCGTAATCTAACGCCGCTTCGGGGTCGTGGATGGAACATGGTCCAACGACGACGACCAACCGATCGTCTTCTTCACGAAGGATTTTTTGGATCCCAGTTCGACCACGAACGACGGTTTCGGCAATCGCCGGTGTGACGGGGATTTCGGCCATCAATTCGCTCGGCGGCACCAGGGCCTTCATAGCGCGGATGCGGAGGTCGTCGGTGGAGTTCTCTGGGCGGGGGCCAGTCATGAAATTGTTCGTGTCAGATGGATCGTGCAAGGGGCAACAAGATATTTCTTTCCCCGAATATCGTTGATCAACCGTGAATAGCAACTAGGCAGGCCAAGCGGACCAAGGTTTGGTGGTACTTTTTTGAGGCGATAGAGGCATACGATTGGCAAATCCCTTATTCTAAGAAGAGTCGCCTTCTCATCTTCATTCTTTCGATTCGGTGGATTTTATTATGTCTGCAGTCGCCAATTCACCCCTGTTTGATTCCGTTCAATCGTTCTTAAGTTCGCCCAAACAGCTCTTGATCGACGGCCGCTGGGTTAGCGCAAAGAGCGGTAAGAACTTCGACGTGTTTGATCCCGCTACCGACGAAGTGGTTGCTCAGGTAGCCGAAGGTGACGCGGCCGACATCGATTTGGCGGTCACGGCAGCACGGAAGGCGTTCGATTCAGGTCCCTGGTCCAAAATGACACCTTCCCAGCGGGGCCAGTTGATTTGGAAGGTCGGCGAATTAATTGAACAAAACGCGGATGAACTGGCTCAGCTTGAAACTCTTGACAACGGCAAGCCCTTCAATGTTGCCAAGGCCGCTGATGTCGCTCTCGCCGCGGACATGTTCCGCTACATGGCCGGTTGGGCAACGAAGATCGAAGGCGACACGCTTTCACTTGGCGTTCCCTACGCACCCGACGCTGATTTCCATGCGTTCACTATGCGAGAGCCAATTGGCGTTGTCGGCCAAATCATTCCGTGGAACTTTCCGCTGTTGATGGCGGCTTGGAAACTTGCTCCCGCGCTGGCAACTGGCTGCACGGTTGTTTTGAAACCAGCCGAGCAAACTCCATTGTCGGCCCTTCGGCTTGGTGAGTTGCTATTGGAAGCCGGCATCCCTGCTGGCGTGGTTAACATTGTTCCTGGGTTTGGTGAAACCGCGGGGGCGGCGATTGCTTCGCACGATTTGATTGACAAGGTCGCCTTCACCGGTTCGACCGAGGTTGGCAAGATCATCATCAAGGCCGCTGCGGGTAACCTGAAAAAGGTAACCTTGGAACTCGGCGGTAAGAGTCCAAATGTGATTTACGATGACGCTGATATCGACATGGCGATTGCGGGGGCGGCAGACGCGATCTTCTTTAATCAAGGTCAAGTCTGCTCGGCTGGTTCGCGACTTTACGTTCAGAAAGGAATTTATGACGAGGTGGTCGCTGGCGTCAGTGAGATCGCGAACAATCTAAAAGTCGGCAGTGGTTTTGATCCCGCGACGCAAATGGGACCTTTGGTTTCCCGCGAGCAACATGAGCGTGTCAGTGGTTATCTGCGAGCTGGACTTGCCGAAGGTGCTCAGGCCTCAGCCGGTGGTGCACCGCTAGATCGACCCGGTTATTTTGTGCAGCCTACCGTGCTGAAGGACGCCTCGGTTGATATGTCGGTGGTTCGCGAAGAGATCTTCGGACCGGTTGTCGCCGCGATGCCATTTAGTGACGACGGTGATTTGGTTTCCCAAGCTAACGATTCGGCCTACGGTTTAGCGTCAGGGATTTGGACGAAAGATATCTCCAAGGCTCACCGATTCGCCAAGGCCGTCAAAGCGGGAACCGTTTGGATCAATTGCTATAACATCTTCGACGCATCGCTGCCGTTCGGTGGCTACAAGCAATCGGGATGGGGCCGCGAGATGGGGCACGCAGCACTCGAAAACTACCTGCAAACGAAATCCGTCGTCATCAAGTTGTGATTGAGTCATGGGCCGACAAGCAATCTGGTCATCGCGTTAGCGATTATTGATACACGCGAACGTAGTCGATCAAGAACGCTTGCGGAAACGTCGTGGACGCGTCGGGATTGCCGACGAAGTGGCCGCCCACCGAAAGGTTCAACAGCAGGTGGAAACGCTGGTCAAACGGAGCCGGGAATTCGCCACCATCGGATTCCCACTGCGTTTGCGTTTGAACCGCTTTTCCGTCAACGAGCCAGGTGATTTTTCCTTCTTGCCAATCCACCGCAAAGGTGTGAAAGTCGTCCGCGAACGTACCCTCGGCTAGCTGATACGGGGCGCCGGTGTATTTGTTCTTGGGCCATGGTGCACCGTAATGCAAAGTGCCAATCACTTCGTTCGGTGTTTGGCCGCGGTACTCCATGATGTCGATTTCACCACTCGACGCCCATGAACCATACGCGTCATCGGTGGGCAACATCCAAATTGCGGGCCAAATGCCCTGTCCAACAGGCATTTTGGCGCGGACTTCGATGCGTCCGTATTTCCACTCACCGCGATTCTTCGTTCGCAACCGGCCTGACGAGTACTCTCGTTGCGTTCCGTTAACGTTTGCATTGTCGCGGTGAGCTTCAATGACGAGCGATCCCCCTTCGACTCGTACGTTTTCACGACGATCCGTGTATATCTGCAACTCCTCATTGCCGCCGCCAAACGCGTTGACCTCGATGCCCCACTTTGAATAGTCAAGCGAATCGCCATCGAATTCGTCACTCCACACAAGCGTCATGCTCTTGAGTTCACGAACGTCGGTGTCAGCCACTGCTTCTTGACTGCGGACATGCGAAGCGGAAAGCAGGGTCGCGATCGCCATCGTGCTAAGGATTCGGTGCATGGATGAAATCATGGGAATTGTCCTGAGATTGCGAGAGAGAACCATTGCAGGAGACAACGCTCAACGATTGGCGGTGTCGAAAGGGAATTGAATTTTGATGCTCGAGATTTCTCCGTCGCGACTAAACAGTGAGCGACTTTCTTCGCTTGTTAGCAGCAAGTCGTCGCGTACCACTGTCGATTGGTCTTTGCGATCAACCGATATTCGTTGGCTGCTGTGACGTTCATACAGAATCGGTACTTGGCATAGCGTGAACGCGAAGCAACCCGCAGGTACCTTTAGAGATCGCCGTTGGTGGTTGACGTCGAAGTATTCCAGCGAGGCATCGGCTTCGAGCAGTTCTGATGTTTCAAAGAAAGCGAGATCAAAGCGGACCTGACCGTCAGAAAGTCGAATGCCAATTTCGTCCCAGCGAGAAAGAATATCTTCCTTGACTTGACCAGTCATGCCGGGTTGTTGAACGCCAGCACCGCTGGGCGTATGAGAGTACGGGTCAGACGGAAATGCGCCGTATTGCAGCGGGGTTTTCGTGGTGCCAATGCCGTTTCGTACGTCTTGGTAATGTTCGTGCAATCTTTGAATGACTTGTCGATCGGACTGGCTTTGGGCAACTAAACACTGTTCCATCACGGCTAGCGATAGTTTTGACACCATGTGCCAATAGATTGACCCTAACCCTTCGTATCCGAAGAATGTTCCCGATCTGCCGGTGAAGTGTTGATGACCAAACGTCTCTTCAAACAATTGGCATAGTTGCCTTCGTTCTTGAGCAACGGCGTCGCTGAACCGTTCGTCGTCGCTCAACGCATCCAGTGCGGCTTTGAAGTCAGAGACGTTGCGAAGGTTGCCATTGAAGTGAACGTTTCCTCGCAAGTCCTTGCGAACAACGGAGGTGTGAGATTGATCGACCAGCATGGTTAGCAGGCGAGATCGAGCAACGGCGGCCGCTGGGACGATGTTCTTTTCCATGAACCGCGGCAGCTCTCGGTCGGGGTACAGCATGTAGCTATGCTGGTCCTCGCGGTACATGCGGCTGTTTCGCAGAGCATCGAGCACTTCCAGGGCTTCCTGGGGCTTAAGCAGTCCGCTGGACAGTACGGCAACTTGCCCTTCCAGCATTTCGTACATGTGAGTCACATTCGCCGACTCGTCTTCGATGTCAAGCAAATTGTAGGAATGATACAGTCCGTCGTCGCGACGATTCGCCCGGATCGTGTGGTCAACCATTTTCCGCGCCGCGACGAAGTGATCGACTAACGATGAGAGCGAAAGCGACTCTCGTTGTCCGCACAATCCATGTTCGTAAAGATCGTTTCGGTAGTCTGAACCGGCAGTTGCTAGTTGATCCAAAATGACCTTGCGAGTCCGAGCATCGAGCAATTCGCCGGTATCGCTATCGAATGAGCTGGCATGGCGGATCAGGATTTGTTGCACTCTTTGTATCAGTTGCCAAACTTCACGTGAGATCAAGACTTCGCTGGGAAGAGAGGCTTCGTTGCTTGAGAACCAGTCAATTAAAAACGTGAGGTATCGACGAAGGTAACAGACCGTGACCATGGACAACCCACGTCCCACAAGTGCGTTGTTCGCGTCGTTCCATTCAGGACGTTGGGTGTTGAGCCAGATTCCACCACCGGGAACGAAGTTGGTGAGTTTTGCCAGCGCAGGGACAATCAGTTTTTCGGTCAAGCTGACGCGATAGGGTTCATCATTTTCATTCCACAAAAGCTTGCCATCGCTGCCAACCGATTCAACGCGTCGTGCGATCACTTCGGCGAGCCTATCATCGAAGTCGATCGTGACTTGAGGGTTCAAACAAATTTGTTTGTGCGAACGAATGCGATACGGCACGTTTGCGTAAGTGCAAGTGTCCTGGGACAAGCACTCGTTTAGTCGATCCGGAGTGATTAAGCGGCCCCACTGCAAAAGCTTTTGGAAGTAAATGATTTGATGATCGCCCCAATAACCAATGTTCGACCAAGGGTCGTCGGCATCAGGGACTTCCCATTCGAATCCGTTCTTCGTTATTCGGTAAGGGTTGTGCCCATCCGCTGTTGAAGCGCCGGCGAACCGAAAGACCATGTTGGCAAGGTAGTTGGGGAACGCAATCGACAACGCTTCCCAATTTTGAAAGATGTCGCGCCAATTTCCTTCATAGCTGAGGTTCGGTTCGCCATCTTCGGTCCACACATCGATCGAAAACTCATTCCACGGCCGCGTGGGGTCACCGTGCCGCCGGCTAAAGCAAAGCGGTAGGTATTCAGATGCCAATCGCACCAAGTTCGAGTCGGCCGATTGAGCAACGCGAGCTTGTAAGTCAGCCATCGAAAGCGTTTCGGGCAGGGAGTCCAGGAATGCTTTGCATCCGCTCGCCACTGAGCGATTGGCCTGTCGCACGTGGTGTCGGAAGTCATCGGCTTTGACTTCGTATCCGTTAGCGGGAAGTCCGCCTCGCATCACATTGAAAAGCACATTGGACTTATGACGCTCAGTTCGCATTCGATCGGCGCCCATCTGAACGCCGTCTGCGGAGGAAAGGATTTGCAGCAATCGTTCTTCGTTGGCTTCTTCATCTTGAGCCAGTTTGGCGTTGACGTCCGAGCAAGTTGTCAAAAACTCGTCGAGTTCGACAACATCACTGTGGTCGTAGTTGACATCGGCAACGGTCGTCCATCGCAGCGGCTCGCCGGGGCAAAGCTCGACTTGACGCGATGCAAAGTAGGCACCACGCCGACCTCGGACGTCGTGTTGCTCAACGGGTGCCGCCCCACGTCGGATGTTTTCCAGTGATTCACTGCTGAGTGAAACTGTTGGATGTGGCAACCCATGCTGCCAGGCCACCGTCGTTCGCAGGCCCTCATTGGGTTCGGCTCGATCAGTGGGAATCGAACTGAGGTAATACAACCCGATGCCTGATCCGCCGAGCAGTTCGTTCTTTTTGTAAGCGTCTCCCAGATTGCTGAACCGGAGTTGAAAATCTTTGCCAAGACCAGGCGGCAATAGGTTTTCGAGTCCATCGGTGAGGTCAATTGTGCGCGGAGCATCTCGCAGATTGACTAATTCGCAGCGACGAATGAATCCGAATCGGTGGCCGGTGGACCAAGTGTACGAGAACGAAAGTCCTAGGTCGTGATGCACCTCTTCAAAACGAAGGCGATTGCCAAAGGCATTCTTGTACAGATTTCTCGAACGACTTTGGTCACGAATGGGAGCGGCTGAGAATGGTTCCCACAACTCGGTTTGACCATCGGGGCGAGCCACACGCACAATCGTTTTCGGGCCCGTGCGTCCAGCATGGTCTTGGATTTTATCCGACGAGTAATAGGGGAATAGAGCCGATTCCGCGTTCCGTCGACCTGCGGACAAGGCACCGCTGCTAGAGATGAACATCCAATGGTCGCTTGAGCTGACCACGCTAACGAAGAAGTCTCGCATGCGATGAACGTTGCCGATCTTGTACCAGCATTGTCCGTCGGCGGTCACGTATTGCCCCTGAATACCGTTGTCCTGAACACCGTTGTCTTGAGCGCGGTTGCCTTGAGCGCGGTTGCCTTGAGCGCGGTTGCCTTGAGCGCGGTTGCCTTGAGCGCTGATGTCCTGTGAAGGTTTGTTCCCTACATCGTTGCCAGTTCCGGTGTTGGCGCACTCGCCGTTGATTGATGCATCAACGTCTGCGGAATGAGTCTCTGGACCTAGCGATCCGATCGCCTCGGGCGAAGACACTGGACCGGCCGGGTTGGACGATGTTTGATCGGACGTTTGATTGGACGAAGGTTGATCGAACGAGGGAGGTTGCGAATCGGTACTCAAGGAACTGCTACTCATAGCATCGAGGCGAGAAATGAAGGGAACGAGAGGTGTCAGGCTTAGGTTTCCGGCCAATCGCTTTGTTTGCGACTTTGCAGGTCAGCCTCAATTTGTTGTTCGAGTTGTCGGCTGATGTTGTAAAGAAGCAGGCAACCGGCAGCCGTCAAAAGGAATGCCGCGGGAATTACGCTCATCATCATTCGCAAACCCGACATGGTGACATCCGATTGCGCTTGGTCCACGCCCTCAATGGGTTGAGAGTAGTTGTAGAAATCCAAGGCGAAGCCTGTCATCGCAGCGCCAACGGCGCATCCCATCTTTTGTGAGAACGTGGCTGCGGCAAAGACAAGGCCCGTAGCCCGACGCTGACTCCGCCATTCCGAGTAGTCAGCCGTGTCGGCATACATCGCCCACAACAACACGGGCACCGGGCCTCCGATAAATGAGGCCACGATGTGGATAGCAAACATCAAACTGATCTGGTCAGGGCCAAGAAAGATGAAGGATGCGTACAGGACCGCCACGCTGAAATTCGTGCCGATCATCAAGTTCTTCTTGCCGAAGATGCGGGTCAACGGTTTGGTCAACAACATGCCCGCGATGGCTGCGAAGCTACCCGATACCCAAAACGGAGGTGCCAGATCGGCGTCACCGCAGTAGTATTTGAAGTAATACAAAACGGCACCGCCGCGAATGAACAGGCCGGTTAGCTGGAACAAGCCAAAGCCAAACAAAACCAACCAAGGTCGATTGGAAATCAAGTCGTTGAAGTCGGATTCAAGCGTGGATGGCCCCGACACGTCCGCGAATCGCTTCTTCGCTACGCCACGGACTACCATCGAAACGGCGCTGCCGATTAAGTAGGCCGCTAAGATTGGCAACAAGGTTGCCGTGGCCATTCCCGTCGTTAGGCACGCCAGCAGCGTCAAGCCTAGCAGCAAGACTTGGTGGACTCGCAAGCTCGTCAATGCGAAACGCAAATCGGCGCGGAATGTCGACTCCGATGCAACGGACGGTTCAACTCGTTCTTTAGTTGTGGCGAAGGTGATCAAGAAAAGGATCACCGCCGCGACCGAGTAGACCACCATCGTCCAGAAGAAACCGCTTTGTTCGTCCACCACGATGTCTTTCGCTACTCCATCGACGATCGTAGTTTCTGTTCCCCCAAAAAAACCAACCATGCCAAGGGTGCAGTACTGAACCACGATCCCGCCGCAAAAGGCAGCGACAAAGCGATAGGTCGACACGCTAGTGCGTTCAATCGAGTTCGGTGTGATCACGCCCATCAACGCGCCGTACGGAATGTTGATTGCCGTGTAGGCCATCATCACCAGCGTGTAGGTGATGTACGCGTAGATCAGCTTTCCCGTTGGTCCGACATCTGGCGTGTAGAACGTTAGGATGCCGGTGATGGCAAACGGAACGGACATCCAAACCAAGTACGGACGGAATCGACCCCAGCTCGTGCGGGTCCGATCGGCAAGGTAGCCTACCATCGGGTCGTTGATGGCGTCCCAGATTCGGGTCACCAGCATCAAGGTGCCCGCTGACTTGGCCGTCAGGCCGAACACGTCCGTGTAGAAGTACATCAAGAAAGACTCGAACGTCTTCCAAAATAGGTTCGAAGCAGTGTCGCCAAGTCCGTAACCCACTTTTTCCGTCACACCGAGCTTTTGCGAGCTGGGTCCCGCGGGAGCCAGGTCAGCCGCGGGGGTCGGAGCAGCCAGGGGCGCCGGGTCAGTCGTCTTTTCCATGCTTCAGGTCCAGTGCCCGGGAAAGTGCCAGAAAGTGAGATGAGTTGCATCGCGATGAGATGCATCGCGATGAGTTGCATCGCACTGGCGCGAGAACGCACCCTCATATGAATCCAAACGGAACCGCTACGCAACCGGTTTCATAGGATTTGATGCGTCTTGCCTGCAAAGAAGCTTAATTGCGGAATAGTTTCCTGAAAACGGTTGCAGTGGTGCCTGGAGTCCTGTACTATGGGTTGAAACCGGTTTCACTGTGGCTTCGTAACCCCCCGTTTCTTGGGGCGTTCCTTTCGGTGGGCGTTGGTTTCCTTAGGGCCAAGGGTACGAGCTAGTCAATGAGTATGAGCACCACCACGATCAAAGACATCGCCGAACGTGCGAACGTGTCTAAGAGCACGGTGTCGCGCGTGATCAATGACAAGGCGATCGTCAATAGTCGAACACGCTTGGCTGTCCTTGATGCGATGAAGTCGCTGGGCTATGAACCCAACTTCTTTGCCCGCTCGTTAGCCAGCGGCCTTTCGATGACCGTCGGGGTGGTGACGCAGAAGCTCGGCAGTCCGTTCTATGACATGATTAGCCAGGGCGTCATTCAAGGCTTCGCCGGAACGGGCTACTCGCCCCTGTTCGTTGATGGTCAGTGGGAAGAGAGCACTGAACTAGAAGTCATTCGCACCGTGCTGGGGCGAAAGGTCGATGGGCTGTTGTTGCTCGGTGGCGACATTTCCGAACAAGATCTCAGTGACCTGAAGGATCGCTTGCCCACCATCGTCGTTGGCAAAGAAGTTCCCGGTTGGCAAGATCAGTGCGTGTTTGTTGATAACGTCGGTGCCGCTCGCAATGCCGTGAAGCACTTGCTTGAGTTTGGCCATCGCAACATTGCGATGGTTTGCGGGATCTCCTGTCACCAGGATGCGATCCGCCGATACGAGGGCTACCGACTTGCGTTAAGTGAAGCCGGCATCGAGGTCGATCCAGGGCTCGTACTCGAAGGTGACTTCTCGGCTCAGTCAGGAATCATGGCCGTCAACACATTGCTGATGCGAGGCAAGCCGTTTAGCGCAGTGTTTTGCGCCAATGACATGGTTGCCTATGGCGTCCGCTTGGCGCTCCAGCGTAAAGGCATTCGTGTTCCCGAGGATGTGTCGATCGTTGGTTTCGATGACCAGGGCGAATCCGCTTACATGTGCCCGCCGCTAACGACGGTGCGTCAGCCCGGCAACGAAATGGGCGAGGCCGCCGCCGCCGGCTTAGTGAAATTAATGCAGGGCGAAACCTGCAGGCTGCCTGTCTTCGAGGCTGAGCTTCAGTGCCGTGAATCCGTCTCGCGGCTGGTTTGATTGTTGATTCATTTCCCGTGCATCTAGTTCTGTTTCAAAAGTAGTTTCCCTGTTTCTTTCTTTTTTTGAGGCGTTGTTTTATGATCCGAACGAAATCTTCCCGTCCGGGCTTTACGCTCGTCGAGCTGTTGGTGGTCATCGCCATCATCGGCGTGTTGGTTGGCCTTTTGTTGCCAGCCGTTCAAGCTGCCCGTGAAGCGGCCCGCCGCATGAGCTGCAGCAACAATTTCAAGCAGATTGGTATTGGTCTTCACAATTACCACGCTGCGTTCAAGCAAATGCCCACGCAAATGTCGGGTCCTGCTCGCATTGGTTCGTGGGAACACGAAACTCGTCATGATTCGGTCATGATGTCCAACAGTTTCTTGGTTGGTCTGTTGCCGTTCGTTGAGCAGCAAGGTCTGTGGGAGCGAATTTCGAATCCCGACAACCAAGCCGTCAATGGTCAACCGCCATTGCCGACGCCATTTCCGGCCTACGGTCCTCACCACGATACCGATCCTGATGGTGGCGGTAAGACCAATGCCGGTGGACGTGCTTACGTGCCATGGCTGACTGAGATTCCAATGTTCCGTTGTCCTAGTGACCCCGGTTCAGGTCTGCCAGCTCAAGGTCGTACCAACTACGGTGCCTCCATGGGTGACGCGATTCACAAGATGAATTCCGGAACCATCGGATGTAACTGGGCGAACTCGACTTGCAACTGGTTGTACAGCTACGGCGACGACCAAGATGCCAACTCGGATGCTCGCGCAGCCGCCCGAGGTTTCTTCGTCGCTCGAACTGAAATGAAGTTCCGTGACATCATCGACGGTCTGTCCAACACGATCGCTTGCGGTGAAATCGTCACTGACATCGGTGACCGTGACGTTCGTACCAACGCGAACTTGCAAGCCGACCTGTCGACGGACCGTAACAACTGGGGAGCCAACATTCCTGACTTGAACATCTGGAAGACCATGGTTGACCTTGAGCGTCCGCGTTTCTGGAGCGACGGTGTGGCTCCTAACCCGACGTCCCCTGTGATTGCATGTCCTGGAGACTGGCGAGATCGTTATGGTCGTGGTTATATGTGGGCCAACGGTGGAGCGTACAACTCGGGCGTTCAAACCATTCGTCCGCCAAACTCGGCTTGTAGCTTGGCCGGAGCGGGTCCGAATGCTTGGTACGCCGGTCACCTCGAAGGCGTTTGCCCTCCCGGTAGTCGTCACCAAGGTGGTGCTCACGTGATGATGGGCGACGGAGCGGTTGTGTTCATGACCGACTCAGTTGACTGTGGTGGTTTGGATTCAGGCGTGGTGCCAGTTCGTAACCAAAACGAAACGCTGGACCCAACTTACCCACGTGCGGGTAGCAAGAGTCCTTACGGTTTATGGGGTGCTTTGGGTACTCGTGCTAGTCGCGAAACCATCGAAGAGCAACTCAACCAGTAGTCTTCCTCGAAGCCTAGTTGTTAGTTAATTCAGAGCCTTGTCCGCACATGCGGGCAAGGCTTTTTTCGTGCGCACGTCGGTGTGGAAGTCAGGATTGTCGGCAAATTGGGTGTCTTGCATGAAGGGTGCGATTCGAGCGATGAGCATTGCGGTGTGAAACCAGTTGCAGCTAAAGGTTGCGAAAGACCCCCTGTATAGTATTTAGAGGCCTGGAGCGTGAAACCGGTTGCAGTTTGGCGGTTCCGTAACCCGCCTTAGCTAACTTTAAGGGGGATTATTTTTGAAATAAGCGACGTTTTGCCTGGGGGGATGTGGTACGAGTTGGTACATTCAAATGCAGATGGTCAACATTGTCGCCCTTGGATCTCCGGGATTTGATGCGTTTTAACACCACCACGATCAAAGACATCGCCGAACGTGCGAACGTGTCTAAGAGCACGGTGTCGCGCGTGATCAACGACAAGGCGATCGTTAATAGTCGAACACGCTTGGCTGTCCTTGATGCGATGAAGTCGCTGGGCTACGAACCCAATTTCTTTGCCCGCTCGTTAGCCAGCGGCCTTTCGATGACCGTCGGGGTGGTGACGCAGAAGCTCGGCAGTCCGTTCTATGACATGATTAGCCAGGGCGTCATTCAAGGCTTCGCCGGAACGGGCTACTCGCCCCTGTTCGTTGATGGTCAGTGGGAAGAGAGCACTGAACTAGAAGTCATTCGCACCGTGCTGGGGCGAAAGGTCGATGGGCTGTTGTTGCTCGGTGGCGACATTTCCGAACAAGATCTCAGTGACCTGAAGGATCGCTTGCCCACCATCGTCGTTGGCAAAGAAGTTCCCGGTTGGCAAGATCAGTGCGTGTTTGTTGATAACGTCGGTGCCGCTCGCAATGCCGTGAAGCACTTGCTTGAGTTTGGCCATCGCAACATTGCGATGGTTTGCGGGATCTCCTGTCACCAGGATGCGATCCGCCGATACGAGGGCTACCGACTTGCGTTAAGTGAAGCCGGCATCGAGGTCGATCCAGGGCTCGTACTCGAAGGTGACTTCTCGGCTCAGTCAGGAATCATGGCCGTCAACACATTGCTGATGCGAGGCAAGCCGTTTAGCGCAGTGTTTTGCGCCAATGACATGGTTGCCTATGGCGTCCGCTTGGCGCTCCAGCGTAAAGGCATTCGTGTTCCCGAGGATGTGTCGATCGTTGGTTTCGATGACCAGGGCGAATCCGCTTACATGTGCCCGCCGCTAACGACGGTGCGTCAGCCCGGCAACGAAATGGGCGAGGCCGCCGCCGCTGGCCTAGTGAAATTAATGCAGGGCGAAACCTGCAGGCTGCCTGTCATGCAGGGTGAATTGAAATACCGCGAATCTGTAGCACGTCTTATTTAGTTTTCTATTTTTCGTGCAATGGATTTGATTTTGAATGTTGATTTGTGTTTTTTGTTTCTCATTTCTCTATTGAGGTGATTTGTTATGTCTCGTTTCAGACCTTCGCGACAGGGCTTTACGCTCGTCGAACTGTTGGTTGTCATTGCCATTATTGGTGTGTTGGTTGGCCTTTTGTTGCCAGCCGTTCAAGCTGCCCGTGAAGCGGCCCGCCGCATGAGCTGCAGCAACAATTTCAAGCAGATTGGTATTGGTCTTCACAATTACCACGCTGCGTTCAAGCAGATGCCGACGCAAATGTCGGGTCCTGCTGTCGTTGGATCGTGGGAGCATACGACTTCTTATGACTCGGTCATGATGTCCAATAGCTTCCTTGTTGGTCTATTGCCGTTCGTTGAACAGCAAGGGCTTTGGGAGCGAATCTCAAATCCTGACAACAAAGCTGTCAACGGTCAGCCGCCTTTGCCAACGCCTTTCCCAGCCTATGGGCCAAGTCACGATACTGACCCCAACGGTGGTGGAAAAACCAACGCTGGTGGTCGTGCCTATCAGCCATGGTTGACTGAGATTCCAATGTTCCGTTGTCCTAGCGATCCTGGTTCGGGACTGCCTGCTCAAGGTCGTACCAACTACGGTGCGTGCATGGGCGATGCAATCCACCGAATGAACTCGGGTACCAAGGGATGCAACTGGGATGGTTCGACTTGTCGTTGGCTTTGGGATTATGGTGACGATGGCGGTGCCCAGTCGCAAGCTCGTGCAGCGGCTCGTGGTTTCTTCGTCGCTCGTACCGAAATGAAGTTCCGTGACATCATCGACGGTTTGTCCAACACCATCGCTTGCGGTGAAATCGTCACTGACATCGGTGACCGTGACGTTCGTACGAACGCTAACCTGCAAGCTAACCTTGCCACGGACTCCAACAACTGGGGTGCCAACGTTCCTGACCTGAACATCTGGAAAACACTGGTCGACCTTGAGCGTCCACGTTTCTGGAGCGATGGCGTTGCACCGAACCCAACCGCACCTGTGATCGCATGTCCTGGTGACTGGCGTGACCGTTATGGTCGTGGTTACATGTGGGCCAACGGTGGTTGTTACAACTCAGGTTGCCAAACCATTCGTCCGCCGAACTCAGCCGCTAGCTTAGCTGGCGCTGGTCCTAATGCTTGGTATGCGGGTCACCTCGAAGGCGTTTGCCCTCCCGGTAGCCGTCACCAAGGTGGTGCTCACGTGATGATGGGCGACGGAGCGGTTGTGTTCATGACCGATTCGGTCGACTGCGGTGGCTTGGATTCAGGCGTTGTTCCCGTTCGTGGTGGCAACGAAACTTTGGATCCAACCTACCCACGAGCTGGTTCCAAGAGCCCATACGGACTCTGGGGTGCTTTGGGTACTCGTGCTAGCCGCGAAACCATCGAAGAACAGTTGAACCAGTAGTCTCGCAACCGAGGCTAAAATTCAGTTAAAACTTGGCCTTGCCCACGACCTGTGGGCAAGGCTTTTTTTATGCGACGAGCGATCGAGTTGTGCGACGAGCGATCGAGATCGCAAGCTGGAATCGGTCCTTCGATGTCTCGTCGTTCTCGCCCCCAACCGCCGAGGTCGCAGGGGTGAATGGCACGCAGCCGAACCGCTCGGCTGATCGAATGCACTGATCCGCAAGACGCAGCGGACTCGCCCACAGCGAACGACGCCAATGGCAGCTTGGGCAGAACCGCTGACTTGGCTCAAAGGTTGGACGATGTTGCACTACGACCAGCGTCGAGACCCATTGAAACCGCTCCCTCAAATGGGGCCAGCTTGTTTCATATGGGTGAACTGGGGGGTATGATGTCGCGTGGTACCAAACACTCTGTTGTTTTGAACACCTAATTGTTACGGCTCCTTTCAGCTATTCGCCGGGTCCAGTTCGGCTGTTCGATTGAAACGTAGGAAGCACGCATGCGAACTCGGTTCCCTTCTGATTTGCCTAAGCGTCGCAGAGCGATCGTTCTATCAGTCGTAATTCTCGTTTGCCAGGTTGTGGGGTGCACTCGGCAATCCGGTGTTGCTGAATCGAGCAGCGAGATTCCCAAAAGCGAAGTCTCCATTGGATCGGTTGGTCGCGAACCAAACAATGCGAAAGATGCCTCACGGCAGCCTGTTCAATCGAAGCAGGCGAAGTTGAAGTGCGCAGCTCGCTGGATCAGTAAAGGCGAAGTTGATCTGGCTGCTGCAAGCATTCAGGATTTGCTAATCGAAGATCCTGATGATCCTGATGCCAATGCACTAATGCTGCAGATATCGATGGCACGTGGCGACACGTCACGGGGCATCGCAATTCTTGAGCGAATGGCAGAGCTGAATCCCGACCGACGTGATGACATCCACGCCCACGCTGCGAGTTTGCTGCACCAGAACGGGCAACTCGACGAAGCGGTTGAACGATTGCGAATTCTTCTCGCCCGATCGCCCCAATTCGATGAAGCGCGACGCATGTTAGCTCGCATTCTGAATCACCAAGGCTATGCCGCCGAATCGAATCAGCAAGTACGGATTTTTATGGAACGCCAACCGCTGACGTTTGGCGAATTGTTAAGACTAGCGTTGCCGGATCGATCTTGGGGCAATGTGAACACCGACACTACCGATCCCTCTCAGTTTGAATCGGTCGCGATGATCGTGAACTCAGCTTCTGCGATGCGAATCAATGGTGATCCCGCGAGTGCAGTGAAGTTGCTCGATGCAAGTCCCTGGTTTTCGGTTGATGGGCAAGTGGTCGCCAGTCAATCGGTTAATGACCAGTCGGGCCAAACGCAACCGCATCCTGCGGTCATTTCACTTTATGTCCGTTCGCTAGCGGAATCGCAGCAACGCGAACGTTTAAAAACTGCCTTGGCGTCCTGTCCGGATTCGTGCCTTCCCTACCCTGATTTTTGGATCGCATGCGGTGTCATAAGTACGTCTACCAATCCGCAGGTTGCTACTGAGTGTTTTGCCAGGGCCATATGGCTTGAACCGTTTAACCTCGATGCCTACTACGGAATTTCGCAATCACTCGAAGCCGAAGGGAAGCCAGAGCTAGCTAAGCGGTTTCGTCAGCGTTCACTTGCCATCGATAGCTTCCAGGATCAGGTTCGAACCATGCAATCGATGAAGCAACCGGATCCAGATGCCTTCATTAAAGTGTCGTCGTTTTTGTCGAACATGGGACATTTGCTTGATGCGCTGGTTTGGCAGGAATACGCGATTGCAACCTTCTCGCCGCGCTCACGAAAGCTTCAGCAGATCCCTGCGTTCAAGGAAGAGGTGTTAAAGAAGTACGCTCAAGGTCGCGACGATAGGTTTATCCTGTTTGGCGTTGAAGCAAACAACGTTGCTTTGGCAAACTCATGGCTTGACGAATTACAGCGTGATCGGGTTGTGCAGCAATCCGACAGTAATGTTCCCTCTACTCACGCTGGGCCGAGCGATCCAATCACACCACCAGTTCTTAGAAACGTGGCATCAAAGTGCAACTTGAAGTTTCGCTACCAAAACTCGGATCCTCCGGTTGAGCGATACTTCTTAATCTTTGAAGGTCTTGGTGGTGGCGTGGCGTGTTTGGACTTTGATCGTGATGGCCAGCTAGACCTCTATTTTGCTCAAGCAGCAACAAGACCACCTCAGCAGCAGTCTCAATTTAGCAATGGTTTGTTTCGTCAACTCGAACAGAAATTTCATGACGTCATCCATCAATCTGGCGCTGACGATCGGTCGTTCACGTTCGGTGTAACCGCGGGAGACTGGAATCAAGATGGCTTCGCCGACTTGATGATAGGCAACCTAGGCCAGAATCAATTGCTGCTCAATCAAGGTGATGGAACCTTTCGTCGACATGACGATCAACAATTGGCGTCCGAGGATGCATTCACGTGTAGTGTGGCCATCGCGGATATCACCGGCGATGGTTTGCCGGAAGTATTAGAGATCAACTATGTCGATGATCCCGCCATCTACAAGCCAAATGAGATAGATGCCAACGGTCGACTCGTCTCGACACCCGGACCGATGAAATATAGATCGGCGAAAGACCGTGTGATTGTGTCGCAGGGTGACGGGTCGATGCTGGCCAAACCATTAGGCGATCAAGACGAGGCAGCGTATAGCCCAGGACTATCGCTTGTTGTAACTGACTTCGATAACAGGCCCGGAAACGAAGTATTCGTGGCCAATGATTTGCGTTCCAACCAACTCTGGACTCGCAGCACGAATAGCGATGGTACGAATCAATGGAGCGACACCGCAGTGACTCGCGGAGTTGCCTACGGTACGTCCGGGAAACCGATGGCATGCATGGGGGTGGCTGCAGCGGACTTTGACCAGAATGGGCTTCTTGATCTCCATGTTTCTAACTTCGAAAGCGAATGGTCGAACCATTACATGCAAACGAAGTCGGGGTTGTTCGTTGATTCAGCGGTCGCCTTTAAGCTTGACCGGCTTACGCAAAAGATGCTGGGCTTTGGAACCCAGGCGATCGACTATGACAATGACTCGCACTGGGACCTGATTGTTGGTAACGGTCATATCGAGGACATGAGTTACCAAGGCGTCCTCTTCGCGATGCCCACTCAACTGTTAGCCGGACGAAGTGACGGTTTCACTCAGGTTAAAGTCTCGGGCGACGACGAGTATTGGGACACCCGTCACTTTTCACGCGGGATGGCGAAATGCGACTTTGATCGCGATGGTCTGGTTGACGTTGTTGTGTCCGATTTGAAAAGCGACGCGGTGCTGCTGCACAACGAGACGGTCGCCAACAAGCAGTGGTTGCAACTTGAGTGCATCGGAACGGCGAGCGAACGTGATGCAATTGGTGCGCGAGTCACCATCACCTGTGGTTCGCAGTCATGGATGCAAACCGTGCAAACGGGCGATGGGTACCTGTCGAAGAATGAATCTGCGTTGTTCTTCGGGCTAAGCGATGCAGAACTGGTGGATCGAGTCACCGTTCGCTGGCCTAGCGGCGCCGAGCAGTCTTTCGATGGCATCGAAACGAATCGTCGCTGGCAAATAACCGAAGGGCATCATGCGCCCTGGCTAGATTGGTGAGCGAGACTGGATCGATCCAGTTGCCTTACGAACGTTTGAGCGCTGGTTTGTTTGAGCGTTCGGGCGTTAGAAAACAAGTCGAGTGCATCGCCAGAGCATGGCATCATCCCGACGATTTTTCCCCTGTTCGTTCCAAGGACCGAGCGCCGAGATGCCCCGAGACGCCTGAGCGGCCAACTGGTGCAACCCAGTGTTTAGCGACTTGCCTTCGTCCAAGTGTTGTCACGTTCTGGTTCGCGGACAACGCTTCGAGCCTTCGGTGCAGGTAAGGGCGGATAGGTGCGACTGGTCATCGCCGCTTCACGCACGGGTACCGATTGGCGAGTTGAGACACTTGTCGCGTCACGGTCTAAGGATCGTGTTGGCAGAGCAGGTGCTTCGAAGGTGGAGCGAGCGGCCGGCAAGTCGAGGCTGCGGCGAAACGGCGATGGTTCGTCGTCGTCCAAGGCTCGAATCGGCTCGATTCCCGTGAACGAAGAGGTCTCCGTTGTCTGTCGGTTTTGGAAATCTGGACGAATCGCACCGTACCGAGATTGCGGTCGCGACATCGCGGTGGAGTCATCCGCGTCCTGTAGTTCCCAGTACGACTTTGGCTTTTCGCGGGAGTAATCCGGTTCGCTCGCCGGCGCTTCGTATTCACGAGGCTCGCGGTCAAGTTCATTCCGGTAGCTTGTTTCATTGCGAGGAGCATAGCTGCTTTCCTCGCGGCGGTAGCTTTCTAAACGGGGCTGGTCGATCGGCGACAAATCAGCCTGTGGACGCGGGCTGGTTGGCGATCCGGTCAACGGTGCAGCACTTGGTTGGCCATAACCTTGGTCGGAAAAGCTGGGGGGGGCAGCGGAGCTGGACGGGATCGGCACCGTGAATTGACGAGGAGCAGTTTCCATCGCACTGACTTGACCGATCGCACCGTATTGATCTGGGCTGGACGAAACCGGATAGGGTTGGCCCAGCGGCTGCGCGTAAGTTGCTTGCGCGTCGAATGTCGTTGGTGCGGCACCTAAACTTGAAAACGGTGTGCGTTGCAGTTGATCAATCGTTGACGTGCATGGTTGCTGGATCGTGACTGTGGTATTCGACATCGGGTCCACGGTCGTTGCGGGTCGATAGTACGTAACCGGTGCACGGTAGTACGAGCTGCGGTACCCGGTGCCGAAGAGGTTGCTAAAGAAACGCGATAATCCACTGCCCAACGTAGGTCGTGGAGCGTTGGGAAATAACGGAGCGACGTTCGTTGCCGGAACGCCCGTCATCGGAGTTCCGGTCGGTACCGCGACTTGGGCGGCCGCATAGTTTGCCCGGTAGTAGCTCGAATTCGGGTACACGTTTGCTGCGCCCATGTACGAACTGGTAGGCCCAACGCCCAACATGCCAGCGTTGCCCAGCATTCCCGTGTTGCCTCGCAAAATCTGCGGCGTCGTCATGGGGACGCTGTAGGCCGTTTGCAAATTAGTGCCGACCGGTTGTCCGGTGTAGACCGACGGATTGTCGTACGCGGGGCGCTGAAGTTGGTAAGCACCGCTGCTAAGGACGGGCGTTGTCAACGGCAGCGTTGTCGTGGGAGCGTAGCCAGCGGAATAGTTCGACTGATAATTCGTCGTAGCAATCGGTGCATAGCCCGCAGTGTAAGGCGTGTAGGCTGCTGCGTAAGGCGTGTAGGCTGCTGAGTAGGGCGTGTATCCGACTGCGTATGGATTGGCTTGTCGCCCATACAACCAGTCCGTCAAGCAGCAAGCATCAGCCGACGAGGTCGCAGCAGTCAGGGCAGCAGCTAGAGCGGCAATCTTTAGGCGTTGAAAAGGCATCAACCAATGTTCCGTACGAGTTTCACACAATCAGTGAGCGACCGTATTGTAGGAGGGTCGCAAAAAAGGAGCGCAAGGCATCCTGTGTAAGTGGACGCCGCAGGAGCCATTTGGTCAACGTTTCGTGAGCCAACTTTTGATCAATGTGAATCTTTGCGGCCCATCATTTCCCACATCTAACGATTGCTCCGACTTTAACGCCACCAACCGGACACGTTGATAATCTCGATGCCGGTTCTAACCAATCGAAGCGGTTCGTAAGTTGCCCCGTTTAGAATCCCGTTCAAAAATCTCAACGCCTTCTTCGGCTGGTGGATCCCAGGGTTGGCCGCAGTGTTCGCAAGTCGCTAAGTCGATGCGGCGAGCTTGAGTGCATCGCGGACAGTCTTCTTTGATTGGTTTGCGGTAAATCGAGATCAGTGCAATCACGACGCCAAAGCCGAGCGTCGCGCCTAGAGCTGTCCAGGTGATTCTTGCACGGTTTGACAGCCCCACACGTCCACCCATGTACCAAACTGCCAGGCTTGCAAAAGCCGCATGGCCGATGGTCGAAAACACAATGCCCATTGGCGATCCGGGACCGGCAACCCCATAGAAAAGCGACATGGTCGTGATCATGAGCGTGAGGATTGCGGGAGGAAAAAACCAGCCGATCCAATCTTCAGAATGACCCGTTTGCATCTTGGGAAGTTGCACGGAGCCCAAGCTTTCCACACCACCGTTGGCGTCGAGCTTCGCGTACTTCGATACTTCTGATGAATAGTTCTCATGAATCAATGCGTGTTCGCCATCGGGCGTTCGTATCACGCGAAGCATCTCTTTCGCGTTAGGAGGATCCACTTGAAAGGTTCGGCTACTGACCACTTTGATCGGCGGTAATGCGAATTGGTGCGTGGTTTTGATCGTCGCAGAATCTGCTTGCGGCATCTCTGACGAAGTGTCCGTCGGTTCGATCGTATGCCAAGTGAGTTGGTTGTCCGCCATCGTCCATAGCGATGCAGGACGATCGTCCTCTTCAAGCAACAGCATTGCGTAATCCACTTTCCCGTCGAGCAATTTCTGGGCTCGAAGCTCATCAGCGAGCAGTTGGTAAACGCCATTATCATCTGCTAGTAATGGATTCACGCTTGTGTTGAGGCCATAGATTGACGAGTTGTGAAGGTTCGACAGCGCATCGATTCCCTCAAATTCGCCTTGGGCATCTGCCACCGAAGCATAGCCACCTTCAGGGCTTACGATTGCAACGAGAGTATTGACGCGGTCGTACAGCAGAACTCGATTTTGATGGCCAACAATCGAGACCTCGCCAAAGGGAACCGTCTTAGAAGTTGACGATCCTAAATATTGGAATTGTCGCAGCGGCGAATCGCGATTGTAGTTGGTGGGGCTTAGCTGAGACCCATGAGTTTCTCGCCAACCCTCGTTAACTTTCGCGAACGCACTCCGGTCGTCGAGATCTCGCACTAAGATTTCTTCTTGATTCCAGTTCCCGCCTCGTCGCGTGATTGCAAGCTGCTGCCATTCACCCTCGGCATTCATTGAAAGCCTGTAAGTGGTGTAGTCTCGCGCGGTCTTTGGAATGCTTTCGACGAGGAACGCAAACACTACTCCGTAGAGTACGACGCCTGAAAAAATGAGCCCAATCATGCTGGTCGTCGATTGCCAATGATGGGAAGACCGCGGAGGCAATTGGGATTGATGTGCGAAGGCATGTCGCGATGCAAGCAGGGTCACCGTCGCGAACGCTGCGAAGATTGCCAGCATGAATGCCATTGAACCAAAGACGTTTTGAAACGGGAGGTTGGATAGTAGCAGCATCAAGAACATCGTCAGCGTGACTGCACCCACGGCGGGCAACAAGCGAGTTCCCACCCACTTCGCATCTCGATTGACGATCCAAAGCACGGTTGGGTGCAGTAGAAAGACGATGAAGGAAGAAAGCAAAAACGGTGTGATTTGGCGTGCGTTGGTTGGCAGTCGTTCGACACCTTTGACCTGCAGATACGTCATCGCGACCGCAATGGGGACTGCTAGAGTGATCGCGAATGCCACATAGCCGGCCGCTACTTTGCCCCAATAGATCTCGCGAGTGGACGTGGGGCGGTGCAACAGATATCCCCGTGAATCGTTGCGTGTGTCAAAGAGTGACTGCAGCAATCCCAGCCCTATCGCGACCATACCGCCTGTCAAACCAAGTAGGGACATCAGTTTGGTTTCCATTTGCACTGCTTCATAGACCGACGATGGCCGGATCATCCAAAGCATGACAAGGCCAAAGACCATGCCGAGCGGCGTCCAGCGTAAGCAGTCACGAAGCTCTTTCTTGAAAACAGCATTCATCGTTGGGCTCCATTTTTACGGTGGCTGGAGGAAGTCACAGGAGTAGAGAAAAACGATCCATCTCCTCGCTCCCGCGTAAGGTAGGCGAGTACCGCATCGCCCAGCGTGGAATCGACTCGCTCGGGCGGCTGACCACTCAGGCGATCAATCGCGGCCAGCGTTTCTTCGTCGGCATCGGCCACTGCAATCTGCAAGCGATCGCCTAGTTTTCGTGCCTCGATCAAACCGGGGATCGCAGCCACAACGCTGGCATCAAACTCATCGCCGTGAACTGCAAAAAGTGAAACCCGGTCAGTGAAATCATCCATCATGGTGTCGACTTTCAAACGACCACCCACCATGACGGCCACTCGGTCGGCAATCCGTTCGACGTCGTCTAACAGGTGCGTGCTCAGGATCACCGTCCGTTTTCCACCGCCGGCGAACTCAATCAATGTTTCGTTGAGTGCTCGGCGACTGACGGGATCCAATCCCAACGCGGGATCATCCAAGACCAACAGTTCAGGATCCGGCGCTAGAACAAGAGCCAGGGAAACGCCTGCGCGTTGACCTCGCGAAAGCGTGCTCACCCGCGCGTCTTGGTCGATACCGAAGTGACGAACGATGTCTCTAAAAAGTTCGTTGTTCCAAGTTGCGTAACCCGCTCGTTGAAAGTCCTGGCACTGCCGCACTCGCATTGAAGGATACAAAAAGTGTCCTTCAACTAAGTATCCAATCCGGGCTCGCGTTGAGACCGACATTCGCGAGGCATCTTCGCCAAGTGTGATGGCTTTGCCACGAGTGGGCGCTAGCAGGCCCATCAAGATGCGAATGGTTGTCGTCTTGCCAGCACCATTGAGTCCCAGCAACGCGGTCACTTGTCCTTCCGGCACACGGAAGTCTAGATCTCGCACAACAGGTTTGGCGCCGAAGTAGCGAGTCAAACCTTGCAATTCGATCGCAGGCACTGTTGGCGACGACCGGTCTGCTGAAGATTGCTCATGAGTTTTCACTGGGAACTCCTATCGCTGAGCGAGTTTTTGAAAGTGCTTTCTGATTTCGGAAACAATCTCATTCTCATCAAAACCAAGTGTGACGGCCTCAGCCAAGAACGGACCGATCGCTTCTTCGAGTCGTCGGTTGCGTTCTTTCCTGGTGTAGATTTCGCGGCGTTGAGCCACAAAGTACCCACGCCCCTGCTGGCTCTCGATCACGCCATCTTGAACGAGTGCGGAGTAGGCTTTGGCGACCGTATTGGGATTGACCACCAATTCCGTTGCTAGGGAACGCACACTTGGAAGGGGATCGCCCACGTCAAGGCTTCTCGCTCCAATCGATGACCGGATCTGGTCGACGATTTGGCGATAGATGGGAACCTTCCCACCGGTGATGATTTGAATCTTAAGCAAAACCAGCCTCACTACTGTACTGCGGTAAGTGGTACAGTAGGCGATCGAGGGAGCGGTGTCAAGTTTTTTTCGGTAGAGATCTTCAACGGCGTCGTTCTTGAAGTCCGAATACGACTTTTGCAGTTCATGACAGAGCGTGTTTGCGACGCTGTACGTTTGCGACGCTGTCTCTTTGCGATGCTGCACACTCGCGAGGGAAAATGACCCGAGACGTAGTGCGTCCTGTCGTCCTCGTCCATCTTCAAGCCCACCAGATTTATGGGATCGGCTTTGCCATGAAACGCGTCGGTGCTGAATCACCAACGACAAAGTTTTCGAAACCGAAGCTGGTGTACAACCCGCGTGCCTTTGGGTTGTCGTCTTGAACTTCTAAAGTCAACTTACAGCAACCTCGTGCGAGTGCAGATGCTTCCGCGCAAGCGAGCAATGCCCGGCCAATGCCTCGGCCGCGATACTCGGGGATGACCGCTAGATCGTGGACGTTTAGCAGTGGCCGAGCCTGAAAGGTTGAAAAACCAAGGAAGCAGGTCGCCGTGCCAACGATCTGTTCATCAACCGAAGCTAACAGCACTAGCGAAGCGGGATGCTCAATCAGAGCGGGCACTAAGCGATCCTTGACGTCTGCGGGTAAAGGCTGGCCACCTCCCTTGGGATCGCACGCATAGGCATCAAGTACGTCGACCAATCCGCTGGCGTGGGTCGGGTCATGCAAATTGGCTTCAAAAACAAGCAAATTCAATTGATTTCTCGGGGGAAACGAGCAAGTTGATCATGGAGTGGTGGACGATCGTAGCGACTATGGCACCAGCAGAGAGACCGGTCGTCACGGTTAGGATCACGAACTTCCTCCAATTTTGTTCCGCAAAATGCCCGCTTTGGGGGTGCGTTGGTTATCCTGGCACTGGCCGGTGGGGTGGGTGATTCCCCTGGCGATCGCCCATGTTCGACACATCAAAGTCACTCCAAGGGAACCACGTCATGTTTCGACGTCGCCAACCGCCCCGCCCCAACCCGTCTCGCCGCCGCTTGTCGCTGGAACCGCTAGAGCGAAGACGGATGCTAGCCGTTGATTTTGAGTTGCTTGGCGACATCAATGCGGTACTTAAGATGGAGAGTTCGAGCCCGCAGCATTTTACGGAAGTGGGATCGACACTCTATTTTACGGCCGAGACTTCTCGCTATGGGCGCGAGCTGTGGAAAACGGACGGGACCGCGTCGGGGACCATTTTGGTTCACGACATCAATGCTGGAATCTACAGTTCCGGTCCCTACAATCTTACTAACGTCGCTGGCACGCTGTACTTCAGAGCGTACGACGGAGTCAATGGAACGGAACTCTGGGCTAGCGATGGGACTGCGGCAGGCACCACGGTGGTCAAAGACATTCTTGGTGGAAGCGGTAGTTCGTTTCCGTCGAATCTGACGAACGTCGATGGCACTCTGTTCTTCACGGCGAATGACGGCACTAACGGTATCGAATTGTGGACCAGCGATGGGACTGCGACAGGCACGACAATGCTCGACGACATTCGCGCCGGAATCGCTAGCGCTTCACCCGCCAGCCTGATCAATTTCGGTGGTACGTTGTTTTTCTCTGCAAACGACGGAGTCAACGGAATTGAACTATGGACTAGCGATGGAACCGCTGCTGGCACAAGCATCGTCAGCGACATTCGCCCAGGAATTTCTGGGGCTTATCCCACAAACCCAACTGAGTTCAACGGTTCGCTCTTCTTCGCTGCCAGTGACGGAGTCAACGGAAATGAACTATGGACAAGCGACGGAACGGCATCGGGCACGACCTTGGTCAGTGACATTCGCTTGGGGATTGCTGGCGCCTACCCCTCGTATCTAACAAACGTCGGTGGCACGTTGTATTTCCGCGCCAATGACGGCACCACGGGAACTGAATTGTGGACGAGTGACGGGACTGCCACCGGCACGACGCTGGTGAGCAACATCAATAGCGGAAGTTCTAGCTCCGACCCGAAGCAGTTGACCAACGTCGATGGCACGCTGTACTTTCGCGCCAATGATGGCAGCAATGGTCTTGAATTGTGGACCAGCGATGGCACCTCGGTTGGCACGACTCTAGTCAGCGATATTCGGACAGGCGTCAACGGCTCTTCGCCCTCGTACCTTACAGATATCGGTGGCGTTCTGTACTTCAGAGCCTACGACGGAATCAACGGAAACCAGCTGTGGACAAGTGACGGGACCGCCGCTGGCACAATCATGGTTAGCAATATCTCCAATGGAGTCACTGGCTCGTCGTCGTTGCGTTTAACCGGCTTTGCTGGCGCAATTTACTTCAGTGCCAATGACGGTACCTATGGGGACGAACTGTGGACAACTGACGGGACCGCCGCTGGCACGGCGTTGGTCAAAGACATTCACGTTGAAAGTCTTGGTTCCAATCCCAACAAACTTACCAACGTCGGTGGCACGTTGCACTTTCTTGCCAATGATGGCGTCCATGGAAACGAACTGTGGGCCAGCGATGGGACGGCAGGTGGCACTGGTTTGGTCAGCGACATTCTGGCCGGAAGTTCCAGTTCATCTCCCTCTAGTTTAAGCAACGTCGGCGGCAATCTATTTTTCGCTCCCAATGACGGCGTCCATGGAAACGAGCTGTGGACCAGCGATGGGACGGCAGTCGGCACATCTTTGGTCAGCGACATTTTCCCAGGTAGCTCCGGTTCAAATCCATCGAGATTTACCGACGCCGGTGGCACGGTTTACTTTAGCGCGAATAATGGCACCAACGGTACTGAATTGTGGACCAGCGACGGGACAGCGGCTGGAACGACCTTGGTCAGCGATATTCACCCTGGAAGCCTCGGATCAAATCCGCAATCTCTCATAGGCCTGGGTGGCACCCTATTCTTCGTAGCCAACGACGGCACCAATGGATTTGAACTATGGACCAGTGATGGGACCGCTGCGGGAACTTCTATGGTTGTCGATTTAAGAGCCGGAAGCAGCGGTTCAGGAGTGAGCAACCTAGTTGAAATGAATGGCTCACTTTTCTTCAGCGCCACCGATGGCGTGAGCGGAACTGAACTGTGGACAAGTGATGGCACCGCTGCGGGAACCTATCTAGTCAGCGATATCAATGCCGGCAATAACGGTTCGTCGCCATTCAATCTGACGAACGTCGATGGTGCCCTTTTCTTTACAGCATACGATGGTGTTAACGGAGTTGAATTGTGGACCAGCGATGGGACTTCCGCTGGCACGACTTTGGTGAGCGACATTTTCGCTGGGCCGAGTAGTTCCGGCACCAGCAACCTGACCGAAGTCGATGGCACGCTTTTCTTCACCGCCACTGACGGGACTCACGGAACCGAGCTATGGACGAGCGATGGGACCGCTGCTGGCACAACCCTAGTCAGCGACATTCGCGTTGGAAGTTCCAGCTCAACTCCTTCGGTTCTCAACAACGTCGGCGGAGTCTTGTATTTCAAAGCTTTGGATGACGAATTTGGCAGCGGCCTGTGGCGAGTGGACGAGAGCGATCAAACCGTTGAACGACTGGTTGACTCCAACAATGACTTCCCACAAATTTCGTCGATCCTAGGCATTGGCAATGAGCTGTTCGTCGTCGGAAGCAGCCCAGAATTTGGGACAGAGCTATACTTTCTTGCTGAATCGGATGACGACGATCAGATCGGCGAAGCCTCATCGTTGTCCATCGGAACCACCCCCGGCGAACTTGAAACGCTACTAGGTGGGGAGGCAGATGTCGACATATATGGCTTTTTCGCCGACGCGGACGATGTCTTTGTCATCGACATCGATAGCCCCGTTGGAAATCTCGATTCGTTGCTGAAAGTATTTAATGCTTCAGGAAGCGAATTGGCGTCGAGCGATAATGATGTGGGGCCAAGCCCAGAGTATTCCAGCAGCGAAGCTTACTTGAAGTTTACTGCTCCAGCGAGCGGTACGTTCTACGTCGCTGTCACGCGGTCTAGCAACTTGAGTTTCGATGCCAGTAGTGGCTCCGGTGACGAATTTCAAAGCGTGTCGACAAACGATGCTTACGACTTAATCTTTGAACAATGGTCGCCTTCGGCGGAGGATGACTTCGTCGCGACCACCGAGAGCACTTCCTCTGTGATCTCTGTTCTTGGCAACGACACACCCACGGGTGAAGTCACGATTATTGAGCGCAATAGCGCAGCCAATGGCTCCGTCACCAACAACGGCGATGGCACATTGACGTACACTCCCGATCTTGGGTTCACGGGCACGGACACGTTCGACTACACGATCGCGCTTCGGGATGTGGAACTGGTCAATCCTGTTGCTGACAGCGGTGATCGGTTGGGTTACTCGGTCGACGTTGACGGCGACTTTGCGGTTGTCGGTGCTTACTTGGATGACCCCGGCGGGTTGACCAACGCGGGGTCCGCGTTCATCTACGAACGAATTGGCGCGACTGCGTGGACAATGGTGGCTCAGCTCAATGGTGATCTCGACCCGAGTGATGCGCAGTCCAACTTCGGCTTCAGTGTTGCCATCGATGGCGACACTGTGGTGGTGGGTGCTCAGTACGACCGCGACCTTGGTTTTCAAGCGGGTGCGGCTTATGTCTTTGATCGAAACGAAGGTGGGCTCAATCAATGGGGCAGGGTGGCAAAGCTGTCAGGCAATGACACCGTCAAGCGAGACTTGTTTGGACGGTCCGTAGATATCTCGGGCGACACAGTGGTGGTCGGTGCAAGTGTTGCCGATCCGTTGGGCGCTTCCTCCGGTGCGGCTTACGTGTTTGATCGCAACTCTGGTGGCGCGGGCGCATGGGGGCAAACCAAGAAATTGCTCGGCAGTACGCAATCGGCGGGTGATCGCTTCGGTCAATCGGTTTCGATCGACGCGGATCTGATCGCCGTAGGCGCTTTCCGGCACGATGGCGTGGGTAACGACAGCGGCGCTGTCTACGTTTACTCACGCGATCAGGGTGGTGTCGACAACTGGGGTGAAGTCAAAGCGATCGAGGCATCCGATGCCGCGGCGGCGGACCAGTTTGGTTACAGCGTTTCTCTCGATGGCACGTCGCTCGCGATCGGTTCACCACTGGACGATGAAGCGGGCGTGAACCAACTGGGCTCGGTTTATGTGTACTCGCAAGACGAAGGTGGCACTGGTAACTGGGGCCAAGTCACCAAGCTGACCGCCGACGATGTCGAAGCGGGTGACCGATTCGGAACCTCCGTCGCTCTCGCGGCCGATCGCATCGTCGCCGGATCACCCTGGGCCGACGACGGAGGCAACCGCTCCGGCCGCGCGTACGCATTCGAGAACATCGCTGGGACCTGGACTCAAACGAGAGTCCTGACCAACGACGAAGTCACCACCGCCGATCAGTACGGCATCGCAGTTGCCGTTGACGGCGACGTTGCCGTGATCGGTTCATGGCTGGACAATCGCCCGGATAACAACTCCGGAGGAGCGTATGCCTTCGATTTGCAGACCGACACCGCGACGGTGTCCGTGACGGTTGGTCCAGCGAGTTCTGAAATAGCGTTGCGTTTTGACGTGCAAGAAGACAGCGACGACGCCGAAAATTCGCGAGATGTTCGCCCTGAGACGATCCAGCAAGCAAAGGCGTTTATTCTTGCCGACTCTTCAAAGAGGATGTCCGTTCGCGAAACGCTGTTCACGTCTGACTTCGATATGAGCGATGACGAAACACTTGACGATTTGTTGCTGGAACTGGCGGTGGCAACCATCGATTCCCGACTCGCTTAAAGCGGATCCACGCTCCTAGCTAAAGACAGAATGAATGTTCAGGTGTGTTTCTCGTCACTCCGGTTCTTTTCAAGTCGTTACTACGACGTGATTCGACTGTGGCGGGTCTGAGATTCCTTAGATGCCATTGAGGTTTGGAATTGCAAACAGCGATCGTCACAGACATGGCCAACTCTTGATAAACTGACGGTTTCTAGCGTTTCTGTTATTGAAGAGAGATCCATGCGTCGAAGAAAAAAGACTTCCCGTTTGCAACGCAAGGCACGCCGAAAGTCAGCGACCTTGGGACTTCATGGTATCGAGCCACTTGAGCCGCGCAATCTTCTCGCGGTCGACTTTGAATTGCTTGGCGACCTGAATCCCACGCTAAGCGATCAAGGTTCCGATCCTCAATCGTTCGTGCAAGTCGGATCGCTCACATTCTTTTCTGCCAACTCGGCAGCGACAGGTACCGAGTTGTGGCGTACTGATGGCACCACCGCCGGTACCAGCGTGATCGACATTCGAGAAGGCTTCGGCAGCTCGTTTCCTGATGAACTGATCAATGTCGGAGGCACACTGTTTTTTTCAGCGCAGGACGAAGGTGGCAATACGGAGCTTTGGAAGTCAGACGGAACCGTTTCGGGGACTGTTCAAGTGAAGAACATTTTCCCAGCTCCCAGCGTCTATGAACGTAATTCATCACCGAGTCATTTAACGAATGTCAACGGAACTTTGTTCTTTTCGGCGAATGATGGAGTGAGCGGGTATGAGCTCTGGAAGAGCGACGGTACGGAGGCGGGAACGACGCGCGTCGCCGATATTGCGCCTGGCCTGCTGAGATCTAGTCCCGAGTCACTCGTCAACGTTGATGGCACCTTGTTCTTTACGGCCAACGATGGCACCAGCGGCCTAGAGCTCTGGAAAAGCGATGGTACCGAACTGGGAACGACTCGGGTTGACGACATCGAGGTGGGGACTTCGTCATCTTTCCCCAGGGAACTAACCAACGTTGACGGCACGCTTGTTTTTACCGCTTATCAGTCCACTCATGGCCGAGAGTTGTGGAAGAGCGACGGCACGACGGCCGGGACGGAACGGATCGCGGATATCGCACCGGGCAGCGGTGGTGCATTCCCGACTTCGTTAACGAATGTTGGAGGCACGGTCTACTTTCAAGCCAACGATTTCATCAACGGAGCTGAGCTGTGGAAGAGCGACGGTACCGCTGCGGGGACAGTACTGGTCAAAGACATTCGTACCGGTACTAGCGGTTCCAATTTAAACTCAATCACCAATGTTGGTGGAACGGTGTTCTTTCAGGCAACGGATGGTGTCACCGGAGCCGAGCTGTGGAGCAGTGACGGAACGGATGCGGGAACGACGATTGTCAGCGACATATTCGCGGGAAGCTCTTCATCCTATGCGTATCGACTGACGAACGTAGGTGGAACTCTTTTCTTCGCCGCGCGCGATGGCGCCAATGGCACTGAGCTTTGGAAGAGCGATGGCACTTCGGCTGGCACCACCTTGGTCAATGACATCAACTCTGGTGCAAACGGATCAAACCCAAATCACATCACTGGAATCGGGACGACGCTCTACTTTTCTGCCGATAATGGCGGCAGTGGGGTGGAGCCCTGGACGAGCGATGGGACGTCCGTGGGCACCTCCTTGCTGAAGGATATTCGCGTCGGCAGCGCGGGGTCTAATCCCTATGGGTTAACCGACGTCAGCGGCGAGTTGTTCTTTACGGCTAATGATGGAGCAGCGGGCAACGAGTTGTGGAAGACTGACGGAACCGCGGCGGGAACAAATCTCGTGCTGGATCTTCAGCCCGGTCCATATGGAGCGTTCCCTTACTACCTCACAAACGTCAGTGGCACACTGTTCTTTACGACAGGCAGTGGGCCCAATACCGGAGAAATTTGGTCGAGTGACGGGACGAGTGCGGGCACTAGCCTCGTCGCAGACATCTACCCCGGTGGCTACACCGGCTCATATCCCTACTATCTGACGAACGTTAACGGAACGCTCTTCTTTACCGCCGATGACGGGGGATACGAAGGACGCGAGCTGTGGAAGACGGATGGCACAGGTGCTGGCACGCTGATGGTGGCCGACATCAACCAACAGTACTACGAGAGTTCCTATCCCTATGGGCTGACGAACGTTGGCGGGATTCTCTACTTTCAAGCGAACGACGGCGGTGCATACGAATACCAGCTCTTTCGCAGCGATGGTACAGCAGCGGGAACATACGCGCTTGTTCCGTCTACGACCATGAGTGACCCTGCCAACTTCACTGACGTCAATGGAACCGTCTTTTTCTCGGCCACCGGCGCGGACGGTCGTGAGCTTTGGAAGACCGACGGGACCGCGGCCGGAACGGTTCTTGTCAAAGACATCTATTCGGGTGCAGCCAGCTCTTCGCCCCGTCAGTTGACCAATATTGACGGAACACTGTTCTTTGCCGCCAACGATGGAACACACGGGCACGAGTTGTGGAAAAGCGATGGCACGGCAGCCGGAACGGTCTTGGTGGAAGACGTTCGTGTTGGAATCGAGGAGTCTCGCATTTTCCAAATTACCGATGTGGGTGGCACAGCGTTCTTCATGGCCGATGACGGCACGAACGGGATAGAGCTTTGGAAGAGTGATGGAACTTCTACCGGCACATCTCTGGTGTCCGACATTTACGCGGGCAGTAAGAGCGCGAGACCAAACAACTTTACCGTGCACGATGGAACACTGTATTTCAGCGCTCATGATGGAACGCTTTCCAATGCGCTGTGGCGAATCAACTCGTCAACTCAGCAAGCTGAACGGTTATCAGATCCGGCGTCGAATCCACCTCAAGTGCGAGAGTTAGCATCCGCCGGTGGAGATCTCTTTGCCGTGGCAATTTCGGACGCTGTTAGTACGGAGTTGTATCGCATCAACGAGTCATTGCTTGATGCGGTGGATGATTGGTTCGTTGGTCCCGACTCGGATATTAGTTTCAATGTCTTCACCAACGACACGCCGCCAACCGGGGTGATCATCACTGCGACGACTGAGCCAAGTGATGGGACGCTTGTTGACAACGGGGACGGTTTCTTCACGTACACGCCGGATCCTGGTTTTTCCGGCACTGATACGTTTGACTACACAATCGCCTATGAACCCACTGAACTGATCAGTGGAACCGCATCAGGCGGTGACCGCTTTGGGTACTCCGTTGACGTTGACGGAGACTTTGCGGTCGTTGGATCGTTCCTGGATGATGCGGGCGGTATCACTAACTCGGGATCTGCGTTCGTCTACCAGCGACAAGGACCATCCGCTTGGACTCAGGTCGCACAACTCAATGGCGATCTTGACGCTACTGATGCGCAAGGACAGTTCGGCTGGAGTGTTGCCATTGACGGAGACACGGTCGTTGTCAGTGCTCAAAAGGATCGTGACGCCGGGTTCCAAGCAGGGGCTGCTTACGTCTTTCAGCGTAATGAGGGAGGCGCCGATAACTGGGGGCGAGTCACAAAGATCGTTGGTAGCGACACGGTTGCGCGTGACCTGTTCGGAAGGTCGATTGATGTTTCTGGGGACACGGTTGTTGTTGGCGCGAGTGTTGCGGATCCTGTGGGAGCTTCCTCGGGCGCGGCGTATGTTTTTGAACGCAACCAGGGCGGCGCTGGTAATTGGGGACAAGTCACGAAACTCACTGGTAGCGATCAGGCAGCCGGCGATCGCTTTGGGCAATCCGTAACGATCGATGGCGACCTGATTGCCGTTGGTGCGTTCCGTCACGACGGCGCGGGAACCGATTCAGGTACTGCTTATGTTTTCGAAAGAAACCAGGGTGGGGCTAACACTTGGGGAGAAATCAAAACGATCGAGGCATCCGATGCGGCGGCAAGCGATCGCTTTGGATTCAGCCTCAGTATCGATGGCTCCACGCTTGCGGTGGGCTCTCCGCTTGATGACACCGGTGGCCTCAATCAGCTGGGATCGGTTTACGTTTATTCCCAAGACGAAGGAGGCACGAACAATTGGGGGCAAGTGACGAAGCTACTTGATTCAAACGGCGCCGCAGGGGATCGGCTGGGGCTTTCGGTAGCCGTGGAAGGCAATCGAATCGTGGCTGGATCACCGCAGGCCGACGGCGGTGGAAACTCGTCGGGTCGCGCCGTGCTGTTTGAGGATGTTTCCGGAACGTGGGCACAGTCACGCGTTTTGACGAACGAAGAGGTGACAACGGCAGACGAGTACGGGATCTCGGTTGCGGTCAGTGGCAACACTGCGATTGTGGGTTCGTGGCTGGACAATCGCCCGGTCAACAATTCGGGCGGGGCGTATGCGTTTGATTTGCAGACTGATACGGCGACGGTGACCGTTAACGTCATCGCGGCGCCTTCTGAATCGCCTCTTGTTGAAAATCAATCTGAGATGATGGTGAGTGAGATGGTGAGTGTCTCGTACGAAACCGTCACTCCGTCGGTCTTGCATGAGAGTCCCGCTGGCAATTTCGCAGCACCAGGTGTTCAGACGTCGGTTCGCGATCAAGTGTTTATCGAAGTCGTTGATGGCGATGATGCTGATGACCTTGAAACTTCCATTGCCAATATCGCTGAGGCTCGATTGAGAGCGGAGTTGGTGTAGCGATTGCCAGAGTTTCCTTGCGACTGCTCGATGCCTGCACTAGGCTGGTCGGTGATTCGTGGTTGGACTTTGAAGGTTGGGCTGAGTGCCTCCGCCCGACACGAATGGTCCTGAGAACTGAGTTTTTGCATGCACCTTGAAAGTCGCCGAGTCGGTGGACCGCGTCGCCGAAGGACAGATGGGTACAGGCGTCGGAAGTTGCTGGTGGAATGTCTCGAGAATCGGCATCTCTTGACTGCCAATCCAGTCGTCGATTTTGATTTCGCGGCTGACCAAACTCTTGCACAACTTCAAACCGCAGGTTGGCAACCCGATGCGTACACCTTGTACAACCACGTCGGCGCGGAAGACCTGCGCGCGATCGGTGGCGCGTTGGAACTGACTGACGATGATGGGACGACCGCTTACCGATGGGCCCACGAAGCCACGTTTCCGTTCACGGCAATCGAATCGGGCCATTTGAAAATTGCTGCCGGTACTGGTGGAACCTTCACGGGTAATCCATCTCAATTGATTAGCATCCAAAGCGCCGGTGGTCCAATCGCCAACATCGTTTTAAGAAATGATACCGAGGGGCGTTTTGAAACAGGCAGCGGAGATGTGATCTTCACCGATGTCAGTTGGAAAGATGGATTTCGCAACTACCTGATCGATTGGTCGGTCGATAGCAATGGGCAAAACGGGATTGTGTCTCTGCGTTTCCAGGCGGATGACGGAACGATGACACAGGTGGTCGAACAACCGTTCTTAAACGCTGGAGTTCCCAATCAGTTGAAACTGGGTGCGGGGTGGAGTAGTCCGGCCGATACTCAGCTTCGCGTCGATTTCATAGAGGTCTACGACGAACCCTCGGGTGCCTTCGATGCCATTGAGATCAGTCCTTCGGTTCATCATGACATCATCGCGGGCGCAACTTCTGGCGAATCTGTCACGGGAAGGTTAAATCTCGTGCAGCCCGTCGTGAGCAACACGCCTCAGTTTTCGATCGTCGGTGGTTCAGGGCAGTCGTTGTTTGAAATCGTGACCGTGACGGACACGGGTGATCGACACTTCGGCGAGATTGTGATCGCTAATGGCGTGACGTTGAGTCAAACAAATTCCTACACACTGGACGTGCAAGCTGACAACGCGGGGACCCTTTCAAGCGTTCAGACGATCACTGTTGACGTTGTGGCTGAAACAGCGGCCTCAAAGATCTCTGATTCGCTGCTTTCACAGACTCGTTACCGAACGGCCGACATCAGTGACGCAATTGTTGCCGACTGGATGTCAAAGATTCAAACTGACGGGTCGTTTTCGGATTTGAACAACGATTGGAATACTAGTGCCAATCGCTTGGGGTCACTCGCAGAAGCCTATAGATTCAGTACCACTTATCAAGGAGACGCAGGCCTGCGAAGCAAGATCTATGACGCGACTGTTTATTGGGCCGCGAATGTTTCATATGCGGGGCAAACGTTCGTCAATCCAGCCTGGGCATGGCCACGTCAGATCGGTTCGGTGGGCTACTATCTGTTTGATGATATCCAAACCGAGAAATTCAGCAGCGATCCTGTCATCTCGGGTCGAGCGTGGGAAGTTTATGATGCGGTGCTCTCGGGCAGCGAGAGTGTGATCACCCATTTGCGTGATTCGGAAGAACACTTTTGGGGCGGCAACCTTGGTTATCGTCTGCACGCGATGCAATTACGTGCTTCCGTCATGGACGACTACAACCGGCCTTTGACACAGGTAGGTGGATTTCAGCGCGGCTTTGTATCCACGGCCAGCTTTGCCGATATTGAGTCACTGATGATCAAGGGTTTGCAGCCGTCGTCGGGGCCATTCTCGGTTGGCCTGACGGCCGACGGAGCATTCAGTCAACACGTAGGTGGCGGAGCCCAGTTGTTCACGTTCGGTTACGGTCGTGACTGGGCCGCTGATACATCGGCCGCGAGTGTTCGGATGCTCGACACGCCTTGGTCGCTTAGCACCAGCGAGTTGGATGTGATCGCCGATTTCGTACTTGACGGCATGCAGTGGGAATCGTTCAACGGGCAAGGTGATTATTTAGCGCAAGGCAGACGCAGCGGAGAAGCAACCACGGGTGCTTACTCGAATGCCGATAGCGTCATGGCTAGTCTGATCAATTCGCTCGAGACAGCGGCTGGAACCGGGCAACTGAGTCGGCATGCCGAGCTAATCAGCACTCGGGATAATTTGATTGCGGACACTCATGATCTTGAAGGCAGCCTAGCGCTTTGGAATCACGACTTTGTCCTGCATCGCAGTGATCAATTTTATGTTTCGACCAAGATGAACTCAGTGCGCAGCAGTGGCAACGAAACCGGCAACAACGAGAACTTGCTGCACTATCACATGGGAGACGGCACCACGTTGGTGATGCTGGATGGCGACGAGTACGTGAACGCCCGAGTGGGCTGGGACTGGCATCAATTGCCCGGCACAACCACGGAAAGCCGCACCGATGCTTTGCCGATACGCAATTGGAATACGAATAATGGTGGACTGAACGCGTTCGCGGGCGTGGCCTCCAATGGCACGGTCTCGGTCGCTACTTTCATCAACGACCGTTACGACGCAGCAAATTCTCTGTATCAATACCACACGGTCAACGCCAACAAGAGCACGTTCTATTTGCCTGATGCGATTGTGGCTCTCGGTGCGAACATCGACCGCGTTGGACCTGGGCAGAACCAGCCGATTCGCACGACGCTCAATCAGGTCGAATGGACCGACGATGTGACGTATGACGTCGGCAACAGCGTCCAGACGTTGGCGATGGGCAACTATGGTGTTCAATCCTTTAGCGTCACTTCGCCCGCGTGGTTTCACCACGACGGTATTGGCTACGTGCTCGTTCCGAAGTCTGGGCAAACGCTTTCGGCGCGACTGGAAACTCGTGCGACCAATAACGATTGGTACGATCTCGACCACAAAAACGGACAAGGGAACACTCAAGCCGTCGATATCTTCCAGCTTTCCGTCGATCACGGCACCAACCCCAGCGATGATCTTTACCAGTATGTGATCGTTCCCAATATAACGGCGGCCGAAATGCCTGCCTACTTTAGCGACATGACGATTGACATGCTGCAAAACGATGCTGGCATCCAAGCGATCCATGACGCGGCCATCGGTGTGACACAAGTGGTTTTCTATCAGGCCGGTTCGATTGACTTGGGAGCCGGACGTGTGCTTTCATCGGATGAACCGGCCATCGTAATGCTCACCGATTCGGGCAACGAGATTGGATTGACGGTTTCAGATCCGTTGCAGTCGACTTCGCTAAGCGAAATCACGATCACGCTAAGCGAACAGTTGCAGGGAACCGGTGTTACGTGGGATCAAGTTAGCGGAACGTCCACGATCGTCGTTGGAATGTCCAACGAAATCACGTTGGCGGGAAAACCGGTTTCGGTGAATTTGCAGGTCGTCGAAGGCAGCCCGCCGGTGGCCGTTGCGGACTCGATGGTTACGTCAGTTAATACGCCGGCGACAATCGACGTACTCAATAATGATTTGCCACTGGGCGAAGTCATGATGGTTAGCCATGGCAGTGCGAGCCAAGGCAGTGTTATCGATAATGGTGATGGTACGCTGACTTACACACCCGACATAGGTTTTGAGGGCACCGACACGTTTGGCTACACGATCGCTTTGCAGGACGTTGAACTCATCAATGATCAGACGAGCGGTGGTGATCGCTTCGGCTACTCAGTCGACGTCGACGGTGACTATGCGGTGGTTGGATCTTACCTTGACGACGCAGGTGGGCTTACCAATTCCGGTTCCGCGTTTGTCTATCAGCGAACGGGGGCGACATCGTGGGCACAGGTGGCGCAGCTCAATGGTGACCTCGACGCTACTGATGCTCAGTCGCAATTTGGTTGGTCCGTTGCGATCGACGGCGACACGGTTGTCGTCAGCGCTCAGTATGATCGGGATCTTGGTTTTCGATCAGGCGCGGCTTACGTATTCCAGCGAGATCAAGGCGGCGTCGACAACTGGGGGCGAGTGAAGAAGATCGTTGGCAACGACACGATCAAACGGGACTTGTTCGGACGCAGTGTCGATATATCTGGTGATACGATTGTGGTGGGCGCTAGCGTTGCCGATCCCGTCGGTGCTTCGTCAGGTGCCGCCTACGTGTTCAATCGTGATGAAGGGGGAGCCGATAATTGGGGGCAAGTCAAAAAGTTGACTGGCAGCACTCAGGCTGCCGGTGATCGTTTTGGGCAATCGGTTTCGATTGACGGGAACTTCATCGCCGTCGGAGCTTTCCGCCACGACGGAGTTGGATCGGACAGTGGCGCAGCGTATGTCTTCTTGCGAGGATCGGGCGGTACCGAAAATTGGGGCGAGGCTAAAGTGATTGAAGCATCCGATGCATCCGCTGCAGACCAGTTTGGCTACTCGGTTTCGATGAGTGGATCCAGAGTGGCGATCGGTGCGCCGTTGGATGACGAGCCCGGACTTAATCAGCTCGGTTCGGTATATGTATTCGACTTCTTTGAAGGTGGTAACAACAATTGGGGCCAAGTTGCGAAGCTGTCGACTGATGATGGCGCTCAGGGCGACCGACTTGGTCTATCGCTAGCCTTCGATGGAACCCGCATTGTTGCTGGTGCACCGCAAGCCGATGGTGGAGGCAGCGATTCAGGTCGTGCGTACCTGTTTGAAGATGTCGGCGGCGGTACATGGACGCAAACACGAGTGCTGGTCAACGACGAAGTCACCACCGCCGACCAGTACGGCATCGCAGTCGCGGTCGATGGCGACGTGGCGGTAATCGGTTCGTGGTTCGACAATCGACCAGCCAACAACACAGGCGGCGCATACGCGTTTGATTTGCAAACCGATACAGCGACGGTGACTGTGACGGTCAATTCTGGAAGTTCCGAGTTGCCGCTGATCGAAGACTCTCCAGCGATGATGAACATCGTATCGGAGGCAGCGCTACCGAACGTCATGCACGAAAACCAAGACCCCGATCAGGCAGTCTGGCAAGCACGAGTTTGGGCACGTGATCGAGTGTTCGCACAGAGCATGGAAACGGACGACGAGAACGAAGAGGAAAGCTACCCTGGTGATCTCGCTGCCGCGCGTGTCTTGACTGTTGTCCGAGTTCAACTCGGGTGACTCGGACGTATCACCATGGTCGGTTTCAAGGTTCGCGCTTGACGATGTTGCATCCGCACTGCGCGTGATCTTGGCCATTCGGCTCGGTTTGTTTTCGCGTTCGCATGGTCTACCCAAAGAAGCGATCTAGAACAGCGTAGAAACTGCCATACGAATGAGAGCTAATATCCAAGAACAATCGTCTTGGAGCAATACTTGAGCGTCGTTGTCGGTCGACCATTGCCGCAAAACCAGCTCACAGCGGTTGCTCTTTGGAGTCCTAGGCGACTTCGATTCCCGCGATTCGAGTCAGGTGGGGAATCTGTGAGAGCTAATTTGGTCGATGACATTCGTTCTTGTCTGGTTAGCTACTGCAGAGAAGTTATCGCTGAATCGTGAGGGACGCCTCTCGTGACCATATTGGTTAATAATTTGTTGGGTGTGGATGAATGTAATCGCGCCGAACTATACTTCCAGGGCGTTTCACCCGAATGATTCCCCCATAGACTGCAAACATGCCTCCACCGTTGAAAACACGTTCCACTAGGCGTATCCGAAGTAGTTCGCGAATTTCCAAACGGCGCTCGATGAAACTTGAGTTGCTCGAACAACGCAATCTCCTTGCGTTTGACTTTGAGCTGCTTGCCGACATCAATGATTCCTTGGCTGGTTCCTCTCCTGGCGAGATCACTCAGGTTGGCGATGCGATCTTCTTTACAGCAACGACTGCGCAGAGTGGTCGCGAACTGTGGACAACCGATGGCACGATGGCTGGAACACGTCAGGTTTCCGATATTCGACCGGGAACACGTGGTGGTGATCCAGTCGAGCTTACAAACGTCGATGGGGTGCTTTATTTCACAGCCAACGACGGAATCAACGGGGATGAGATTTGGACCAGTGACGGTACTGAATCGGGAACACGTATGGTTCATGAAATCGCGCCCGGCGACAACTTCAGAAGACCGAGGTTTTTGACGAACCATGATGGAACGCTGTATTTCTCAGCAACGGATGATGTTGCTGGGCATGAACTTTGGAAGACAGATGGCACGTCCGCTGGGACTACTCAAGTGCTAGATATCAATCCAGGTTCGGCAAACTCTTATCCGTTGTGGATGACTAGTATTGGCGGCGAACTGTTCTTTATCGCTGATGACGGAGTTCATGGGCAGGAGCTTTGGACATCCGACGGAACGGCCTCGGGGACGTTCTTGGTCCAAGACATCAATCCGGGCCTCTCAGATGCCCTCAGCGCCAGCTCGTATCCTGTGAGTTACTATTATCCACCATTGGTCGATGTTAATGGAACGCTTTTCTTTGCCGCTGATGATGGTGTGCACGGATACGAACTATGGTCGTCCGATGGCACTGTTGCCGGCACGGCCCTCGTGCAAGACATTCAATTAGGGTCGGGCAGTTCGCGACCAACTCAGTTAACCAATGCAGGAGGCTCATTGTTTTTTACTGCGGACGACGACGTTAATGGGCGGGAGCTTTGGACGAGCGATGGCACTAGTGCGGGAACAGCCCTCGTCAAGGACATTCGAACAGGTAGTCAGAATACGACTATTTTCGAGCTCGCAAGCATTGGTAGCACTGTTTATTTCACTGCCGGTGACGATTCAGGGCGGTACGAGCTTTGGAAAAGTGATGGGACGACCGCAGGCACAGCGATGCTGACCGATGACAGCACGTCATCTTTTGGAACTGTCCCCCAAAGGCAAACCAATGTTAACGGACTGCTTTACTTCGTAACGTTTGAACAAGAACTTTGGACCAGTGATGGCACCGTTGCCGGTACGAGCCTTTTGAAGGAAATTGGTCCATCAGGCAACGGGTATGTCGAAGAGTTGGCAAATATTGGAGGGACTCTTTTCTTCGCTGCCGGTAGCATTCGGCAAGAGACGGAACTCTGGTCCAGCGATGGCACGGAAGCAGGGACAAATCAGGTAGCCGATATTCAGGTTGGCACCAATGGCTCGTACCCCAGTGATTTCACTGAGGTCTCCGGTTCGATTTACTTCGTTGCTAGGAGCGGGGACACGGGAGACGATTTGTGGGTCAGCGACGGAACGATCGCCGGTACACAATCATTAGCTAGCACTGGTGTCTCACGAATTGAGAACATCACGAATGTCAACGGCACAGTTTTTTTCTCGGCGTCTGACAGTGTCAATGGAGAGGAGCTTTGGAAGAGCGATGGAACTGCCGCCGGAACGGTATTGGTGAAAGATATCTCGATCGGGTCTGGAAGGTCTGAACCCGAAGACTTCGTGAATGTTGCGGGAACTTTATTCTTTACAGCAGATGATGACGCTCACGGTCGCGAGCTTTGGAAAAGTGATGGAACCGAGGCCGGTACTGTCCTGGTACGCGACATTAGGCCGGGTTCCTTTTTAGACAGCTCCGAACCACGCGAGCTGACCGAATTCAATGGTGAACTGTACTTTCGAGCGAATGACGGAATTAGTGGTGCGGAGGTTTGGAAGAGCGATGGAACAGAGGCCGGTACAGTGCAAGTGTTTGACATAGAGCCAGGTAACTATGGATCTGGCCCTGATGATTTCGTCAACGTGGACGGCAAACTCTACTTCAGCGCCAACTCTAGCGGACTAGGTGTCGGTGACGAGGTCTTTGCGATCGACGGAACGACCGGTGACCTACTGGTGTTGGATATTAGACCGGGCTCATCTGGCTCTTTTCCAGGTGCGCTGACGGCGATCGAAGGTCTGCTGTTCTTTAATGCCAATGATGGTACGACTGGGAACGAGCTCTGGAGAATCGATGCGGCGACGGGCTCGGGTAGTCTCGTCGCGGACATCAATCCCGGTCCGGAGGACTCATATCCCCGCGATTTTACTGAGGTCAACGGAACGCTCTTTTTTGAAGCTAGCACAGACGCTGAGGGCCGTGAGCTTTGGTCAACCGACGGAACTTCCGCTGGCACGTCGTTGGTCGCTGACCTGAGACAAGGCCCAGATAGTTCCTTTCCCGGTGAATTGTCCAACGTGGGAGGAGCATTGTTCTTCAAAGCATTCAACGACGAGTTGGGAAACCAGTTTTGGAGAGTAGACGAGAGTGGATCAGCGCCGGAACTGGTGGTGAGTTCCAATTTCGACATTATTCAAGGCGACTTGCTCTTTGCTTTTGAGAACCGCGTTTTCGCTACGCTTAAGACCGAAGATCATGGAGTCGAGCTATTTATCGGAACAGATACCGATGAGGACGATCAGATTTCCGAGGCCATTACCCTCAGTCAAGGATCCACGCTCGGTACGATCAAAACGATACTCGGAGGCGAAACGGACGTTGATCTATACCGATTCGAAGCCGACCAGGGCGAAGTGTTCGATATCGACGTGGACCGTAGCGGTGGAGAGCTTGACTCAATCCTGAGCGTCTATGCGTCAGACGGAAATCTATTGGATATCAGCGACGACGACGTGGGACCGGCACCTGAGTTCAGTGAGCTGGAATCCTACTTGCGATTCACCGCACCATCGACCGGAACATTTTCGTTGCGGTGACAGGATTTAGTAACATTGATTTTGAGATCGCGGGAGGAACCGGTGATGACATTCGTGACGCACTGGAAAGCGACGACTATGAGTTGCTGTTCCACAAGCTTGGGCCAACCGCGGTCCCGGACAGCGTGGTAGCGATACAGGATACCGCTGTCTTTGTTCCGGTCTTGGACAATGACCTTCCATCAGGCGACGTCGAGGTTATTGGTTTCAGCGATCCAGCTAATGGAAACGCAACGGTCAATGCCAATGGGCAGATTGAATACACGCCAACGAGTGGATTTCTTGGAACCGATGCATTTGATTACACGATCGCGTTGAAGTCGACCGAGCTTACCAATGCTGAGATCACCGGCGGGGACCGCTATGGTTACTCGGTGGACGTTGATGGTGATCTTGCGGTCGTCGGTGCCTACTTGGATGACCCAAACGACGTCACCAATGCCGGATCGGTCTCGCTTTACCGCCGCGATGGCATCTCTTGGCAGTTTCTCACGCTTCTCACTGGCGACGCGATTCCGCAGAGTCAGTTTGGATGGAGTGTTGCGGTTTCCGGAGACACGGTTGTCGTGGGCGCGCAGCGAGACAGTGACAACGGGTTTCATTCGGGCGCCGCCTATGTCTTTCAAGACGTAGATGGTGAATGGACCCAAGTTCGCAAGCTCGCAGGTTCAGACACTGTCAATCGAGACTTGTTTGGTCGTTCGGTCGACATCGATCGTGACACCATTGTCGTTGGTGCCAGTACTGCTGACCCTTTGGGCGCATCGTCTGGAGCAGCCAATGTATACAACCGCGATGAGGGCGGTCAGGATAATTGGGGGCAGATCAAGAAGTTGACCGGTAGCACTCAAGGGGCTGGGGATCGTTTTGGTCAGTCGGTCGCCATCGACAATGCAACCATTGTGGTTGGCGCGTTTCGCAATGATGACCAAGGCATCGACAGCGGTGCCGTTTACGTTTTCAAACGAAATCGCTTTGGTGCCGAAAACTGGGGTGAGCTCAAAGTCATTACGGCATCCGATGCGTCTGCGGGTGACCGATTTGGGGCTAGCGTGGCTGTCGATGGAACCACGGTCGTTGTTGGTTCACCACAGGATGATACTGGTGGGGTCAATCAGCTCGGATCCGTTTACGTCCTTTCGCAAAACGAAGGAGGTTCTAACAACTGGGGGCAGGTTGCAAAGTTGCTTGCTACTGACGGAAACGCTGGTGATCGCCTCGGGCTTTCCGTTGCTTTCGACGGAAGTCGAATTGTCGCTGGCTCACCTCTTGCCGATGGTGGTGGTGATGCTTCGGGACGAGGCTATCTGTTCGAATTGACGAACGGATCCTGGACGCAAACTCGTGTACTGGGTAGCAGTGAAGTCACCACCGCGGACCAGTACGGCATCGCAGTCGCGGTCGATGGCGATGTTGCTGTGATTGGATCATGGCTCGATAACCGCCCGTCAAATAATTCAGGTGGCGCCTACGCATTTGATTTGCAGACCGACACGGCAACGGTGACGGTGACGGTGACGGTCAATCCTGGAAGTTCCGAGTTGCCGCTGATCGAAGACTCTCCAGCGATGATGAACATCGCATCGGAGGCAGCGCTACCGAACGTCATGCACGAAAACCAAGACGCCGATCAGGCAGTCTGGCAAGCACGAGTTTGGGCACGTGATCGAGTGTTCGCACAGAGCATGGAAACGGACGACGAGAACGAAGACGAACGCTACCTCGACGACATCGCCGACGATCGCCTGGGTCACGCATTTTCAGCCAGCCTATAGGTCTCTTCCGATACGTCTTTTAGGGCGTTGTTGCATGATGGGGCAGTCGCGGGCGATGAAGGGGATCACCAACTTGATGTGCGGGGGGTTTAGCGATAGTATCGTGGGAGGTTTGGTTTTTGTGACTCACCACTTTCAAGAATGGGCGACTTCAACATGTCGAAAGCAAGCCATCGCCGCGGTCCGGAGGGCAAGCGAGTTCAGCGATCTCAAAAACGATGTGCGCTTCGCATTGAACTGCTTGAGCAGAGGCAGTTGCTCGCGGTCGACTTTGAGATGGTTGATATCCGGACCGGCAGTGGTAGTTCTTCCCCATTGAATTTCACGACTGCGTCTAACACGGTGTTCTTTAGTGCCGATGATGGTATCCGAGGCGACGAACTGTGGGCCACCGACGGGACCACCGCTGGCACGCGGTTGGTGCGCAACATCAGTGCGGGTGCGAAAAGCTCTGTTCCGAACCAACTCACCAACGTGGGCGGCACGATTTTTTTTGATGCGTTGGGTGAATATGAGCTTTGGAAGAGCGACGGCACATCTGCGGGCACGAGTTACGTGGACGGTACCTGGCGCGAAGGTAATTGCCTGTACGCGGTTTACTGCGATCTTTATAGCGCATCGCCCAACGGATTCACCAATTCGGGCGGCACGCTTTTCTTCAACATGAACCCCGACTTTGACGGGTACAGTTTGTACAAGAGTGAAGCTCCCCACACGGACATCGAATTTGTAAAACAGATCAATAGCTTCGATGGTGCCTATGGGGCCAAGCCATTCGGCTTTACTGATGTCGATGGAACACTTTTTTTCAGTGCTCCCAATGACACGTTCGGCACCGAATTGTGGAAGAGTGATGGCACGGAGGCGGGCACATTCATGCTCGCCGATTTGGATTCGGGCAGTGGCAGCGGATTTCCAACGCGTCTGACCAACGTTGATGGCACGCTGTATTTCCGAGGCAGCAACGGCGTTCAAGGGCAAGAACTATGGAAGAGCGATGGAACTGCCAGTGGAACGATTCTGATCCGCAACATTCGTCCTGGTCCGGGAAGTTCGAATCCCGACCGGTTGACCAATGTTGACGGAACGTTGTACTTCACCGCAAACGATGCGACTCATGGCAATGAGTTGTGGAAGTCCGATGGAACCAACGTTGGAACCACTCTGGTCAGCGACATCATGCCCGGTTCCGCTGATGCTGATCCCGCCAGTTTGACTGAGGTGGATGGCAACGTTTTCTTCTCCGCGCTTGATGGAACCGGAGGCAGGAAAGTCTTTTTCAGTGATGGCACTGCTTTAGGAACAAACGCTCTAAGTGTTCCCAGCGGGATGGCGGCGCCCATCGATCCAGTGGATCTAACCAACGTAGACGGAGTCTTGTACTTTCGTGCGCAGAGCATCGCTGCCGGCCCGGTAGAATTGTGGCGAGTCGATGCGAGCAGTATGACGATCGAAAGGCTGCAGTTAGGGATGGCAAACTCGCCAGATGTCGGAAGCATACATCCGTTCGCGCAGTCGCTGCTTTTCGCCGGTGAGACCAGCACTCTGGGTGAAGAATTGTATTTCGCTAGCGAGTCCGATGATGACGACGAGATTGACGAAGCAATACCTTTGGCGCCGGGCACCGTCACGGGTGAACTGGAAACGCTACTCGGTGGAGATACCGATGTTGATATGTACGCGTTTTCTGCTGCCGCCGGCCAAACACTTGGGATTGACGTTGATCACCTATCCGGAAATCTTGATTCATTGCTTCGCGTCTTCGACGAAGCCGGAAATCAGCTAGCGGTTAGCGACAACGACGTGGGAAGTGGTGCAGAATTCAGTAGCCTCGAAGCCTACGTGAGTTTCTTTGCGCCTTCGTCCGGTACGTTCTATGCCGCCGTGACCCGGTCGGGCAACTCTAAGTTTGACGCTGGCGATGGAACGAAAGACAGCACAACGTCTCCAGCACTGGACGATGCTTACGAGTTAATCCTTCAATCGGAAGGATTCGTTTCATTCTTGGCAGTGGATGATGCGGCGACCACTACCGAGAACCAGCCGATCACAATTTCAGTACTCGACAATGATCTGCCTGATGGCGGTGTGGTCTTGGCCGGACACATGGACGCTACCAACGGAGTCGTCACCGATAATGGCAACGGGACGTTAACCTACACGCCCGACACTGGATTCACCGTTACCGATTCGTTTGACTATTCCGTTGCACTGGCTTCGTTGGAACTAACCAGCCCGTCAACGACCGGTGGCGATCGGCTGGGTTATTCCATTGACATTGATGGCGACTATGCGGTCGTGGGTGCGTATCTGGACGACCCCAACGGCATCACCAACGCCGGTTCTGCGGTACTGTTTGAGAAGACAACGACGGGCGACTGGCAGCAACTGGCGTTACTTACCGGTGACCCACAAGCCCAAACTCATTTTGGCTGGAGTGTCGCGATCGACGGCAACACCGCCGTGGTGGGGGCACACCGTGACAAGGACAATGGCTTCTTCGCTGGTGCAGCCTACGTGTTTGACTTTGATGCCGGAGGCGTGACCTCGACGACCAAGTTGATCGGTAGCGATACGATTTCGCGAGATTTGTTCGGACGCTCGGTCGACGTTTCGGGTGATACGGTGGTGGTAGGCGCAAGCACGGCTGATCCTGTTGGCGATTTCTCCGGCGCAGTCTACGTGTTCAATCGAGATGAAGGTGGCATCGGCCATTGGGGACAGGTCAAGAAGCTGACTGGCAGCACACAAGGGGCCGGTGATCGGTTTGGGCATTCCGTTTCGATCGACAACAGCACTCTCGCCGTCGGGGCGTTTCGGCACGATGGCATCGGTGCTGATAGCGGCTCGGTTTACATCTTCGAACGCAATCGATTTGGCGCGGACAACTGGGGCGAACTCAAATCCATCGAGGCTCCCGATGCTGCAGCGGGTGATCGATTCGGCTTCAGCGTCAGCGTTCAGGGCAGCACGGTAGCCGTGGGCGCCCCACACGACGACGAAGGTGGCCTGAATCAACTCGGATCGGTTTATGTACTTTCGCAGAACGAAGGCGGCAGCAACAACTGGGGCCAGGTCGCCAAATTGCTTGCCAACGATGGAGCGGCCGGCGATCGGTTGGGATTTTCCGTCGCCTTTGACGCAAATCACATCGTTACTGGTTCACCGCAGGCCGATGCTGGGGGCAGCAGTTCTGGCCGCGCGTATTTGTTTGAAAACGTCGGCGGCACTTGGACGCAGACCCGCGTGCTGGTCAACGACGAAGTCACCGCTGCCGACCAGTACGGGATCTCAGTCGGGCTCAGCAGCGACGTCGCAGTGATCGGATCGTGGCTCGACAATCGTCCGTCCAACAACTCCGGCGGCGCCTACGTTTATGATTTGCGAGTCGATACCGCGACGGTGACTGTCACGGTAGGTTCCGGGGCGGCAGAACAGTCGGCAAATCAAGCCAAGAAACGACAAACGCTAAGCATCAGGCTACCCGAATCAGCGTATTTTGACGCTGCTAAAACGGAAGGCATTCAAGAGCGGCAAGCGAAGTCGCTTTCCGCGATGTCGATGAACTGGGAACCGTTGAAGATAGCGGCACCGCGATCGAGTTTCTCGATTCACGATCAAGTGTTCGCCTCGGAGATCGATGAAGCCGTTGAATCTGACAGTATCGAACGTGATCTCGAATGCTACCTCGATGATCTTGTGACAACTGGTTTCGCGCAGGGTTTGCTGAGTTACCGTTTGGCGAGGCAAAGAACTTAGGTTGCTTGTCGGCTGATGGTGTGGCGCAAAATTGTGCTAATTTTGCAAAGGCTACATTTCGAAACGGGTTCATTTCGTAATACGACTTGTCATCGCTAATCAAACGCAGAACGACGTAATGCAGCGGAGTTCTTGAACCGAGGAAGGAATCGAACCACCCGAAATAAGGGCTAGGGGGTTTTGCTGCCCTTCGTTAGAATTCCGCGAAGTAATGCACTCAGCCATATTTCCCCGGGATGGAAGCCCTGACGATGACGGTTCAGATAGAAATGCTTAGTAGGAAGCTTGAAGCAGTTAGTGTCGTGAAGTGGTTGTTCGTGCGAATGCTTATGAACGTTGCGATCGTTTCGACGACGGTTAGTTTCGCCGATGCGGGAATCTTCTTCATTGGGAATTCGCTGACCTGGGATGCACGACCAATGCTCTTTGACCAACCAACGGACTGGCACATTCGGTCGGGCCGCAACCTTCCCTACATTCTCGATCATCCATCGGAATTGAACGGTACAGATTCTACGTCGTGGGATGTTGGATTGGTTGACCATCAATACGACTGGCTCGTGATTCAGCCTCACTTTCGCTCGACTCTGCAGGAAGACGTGGATGCCATTTCGCACTGGATGCAATTGCAACCCAACGCAAAAGTATTGCTGCACACGGGTTGGGCGAGGCATGCCGAAATAGCGACGATCTATGAAGGTGGCAACGTCAACGATGTGATGAGTCATTCGCCGGAGTACTTCGACGACTTGATGTCCGAACTCGCAGCGACCGATCCGGGACGGGAAATTTCGAGAACCAAGCATATGGATGTGCTCTATGAGGTCAAAAAAGACATCGAGGCGGGGATTGCGCCCATTGATGAATTCAGCGACCTGTTTCGGGATTCGCTGCACTTAACGATTTTCGAGGGTCGCTATCTGGCGCACAATCTTCTTCGAAATGCTGTCGGCGAACCCACCAGTACCACTGGCTTTGTCACCCAACGTGGTGATCTGAAGTTTTCGCAAGCAACCAAAGACTACTTTGACACGAAATTGCTCGCGGTCTTGCTGGAGGATGTTCCTGCTACCGTTCCCGAAATGAGCACGTTTTTCAGCTTTGTGCTGATCGGCTGTCTGGCGTTATGGAATCGATTTCCGCGTCGGAATATCCGCAACCGGGTCTAATGCGATTGATTCATGCGTGAAATTCACGTTGTGAAACTGAACGTCAAGCTTTGCGGGTTGGGCAAGGTTTGATGATTTTTCGGATTATTCCGATTTTGGTTTGAGCTTTCTTGGTCGTCTGGACGATCTAGCTGGTGAAGGGAATATCCAAATCCGACAGGTGTCGACTTTGGTAGCCATTCAATCCCGGGGGGGAACTTGAGTTTCAGTGCGACGGCACTTTGCACGTCCACAATATTCCAGCCATCCATGGGTGAAGCCAGTGCTTACCTTCCGCTTCCAATCAATCATCTCCCTCGCCATCGCGGCGATGTTCGTTACCAGCACGTATGCGGTAGAGCCGACAGGGCAAAGCTCATCACGTCGGACGTCCGCCTACAATACGAGCTCATCCAAGAGCGTGCGGGCTAACGAACGTGTGGCTCGAGCAAGTTGGGCTCCCACTCGGGAAACTAAGTCGACAACCTCGACAAAGCAACCGCTAGTGGACCCTGAAACATCGACAGTGAAACTCGTCGATCACGTCATCTCGGAGTCTGTGATCGAAAAGCCAATTCGCGGTCAGCTCGACGATCGAATCGCACTGTCGCCAGTGCCGGGTTCGCCAATCGACGGCTTGCCTGTGTACGACGGTGGCGAGTTCTATGAAGGCGGACCTAGCTCATGCGATGCGATGCCAGGCGGCGATTGCGGTTGCGGCTTAGGCGGCTGTGATGGCGGTTGCGACTCGCTCGGCTGTGATTCACTCGGCTGCGGAAGCTGCGGTGGTGCTGGTTGCAGCACATGCGGCGAACTGGTCAGCCCTAATGCTTGGCGTCCTTGCTTGACGCTTTGTGTTCCTCAGGACGGTTGGGTCAGCTTCGAATACTTGATGTGGTGGCAAGACGGAATGAGCTTGCCTCCGTTGGTCACGACCAGCGTGGGAACCGCGATTCCAGCAACGGAATCAGGTGTGCTCGGTCAAGGCCACACTCGCACTCTATTCGGTGGCAATGATGTTCTGACTGACAGCATCGACGGCGGACGACTTCGCTTCGGAGTTTGGTTGGATAAGTGCCACACTTGGGGATTGGGTGCAGAGTACTTCGAGTTGGGTGAAGAGAGCGAAGGCTACAGTCGAACCAGCAACGGAAGCCCGCTGCTTAGTCGTCCCTTCTTCAATACTGAAACAGGGGTAGAGGACGCCGAATTGGTCGCCTTCCCAGGGATCCTTAGTGGAAATGTAACTGCAAGAGCGACAAGTAAATTGACGGGAGCCGGTGTTCATCTTCGCCACTTGCAATGTTGTTACGAAGGCTGCGGACGGGGGTTGTTCTGTGGTTGCGACGAGAAGTACTGCAGCCGCACCGAAACGATGTACGGATACCGTTTCCTAGAACTTGAAGAGAGCGTAACGGTCACCGAAGCGTTGGTAAGTTCAGACACCAGCAATCCTGGATCGTTCGATATCTTGGATCGTTTTGAGACTCGCAACCAGTTCAACGGCTTTGACATCGGTTGGATGTACAAGCGAACTCGCGGCTTCTGGACCTTTGACGCACTGCTTCGAATGGGAATTGGCAACACACGCCAAACCGTTCGCATCGACGGCAGCACCACGATCAACACGACCACTCAAACTCCCCAGGTTCAAACCTTCGAGGGCGGCCTGCTGACTCAACCCACCAACATTGCGGTTTACGAGCAGGATCAATTCACGGTCGTACCTGAATTCGGTTTGACCGCCGGATACCAACTCACTGACCATTTGCGAGCAACGCTTGGCTACACCTTTATCTACTGGTCCAACGTGGTTCGTCCAGGCGATCAAATTTCACGAGACGTGAATCCAAACTGGCTTCCCCCTCGTGACGCGACCGTAGAGGGTGCTCGTCGACCTGGATTTGAGTTCGATACGACGGACTACTGGGTCCAAGGAATCAGCTTTGGTGGCGAGTATCGCTGGTAACGGTCAAGACTGTTAGGCCTTATGGCCGATGATGACAAAGATTGCGTCTGAATGAGTCAACACGACATTCAGACGCATCACGACTTCAGTGCAGTTTCACACAATTGATGAATTGATCGCACTGTCGTTCACACACGCTCAACCCACTGTTTACGGGACGACCAAGATGACTTGGCAACGCATTCTCAGCCGTTTGACGAAGAAGAATCAAAGTACTCGACGCAACAAAGTCAAACGACGCGGTCTTCGTTTGGAATCCATGGAAAAACGCCAATTGATGGCGTCGGACCTTGGCGTCATCGCGGGAACCACTTTCGTCGACCAAGACCTTGATGGATCACCTGTTGGGGACCCACCGGTGCTGGTGGACAACTCCGGCAACCTGGTTTCGCCCGGTACCGCTGGTGCCCAAGGTGTTCAGATTCAATTGTTCAGCGACACGAACAATGACGACATCTTTGACAATAACGACCTGTTGGTCGGGACTGTCACTTCGCAGATCGACGGAAGTTATCGCTTTGATCAACTTTCGCCAGGCACCTATTTCGTAGTCCAAGCCGATGTGCCTCAACTAAGTGTTCCCGGTGCGACTTTGGTTGAAGTCACCAACGACGCCGGCATCCGGACCGCGTTGATCGATGACTACACCGATGGTGCGCAAAGCATTCAAGCCAATGCTGGTGCGACAGTTACTGATTCAGCCACTGGCTTGACCAACGTGATTGGCGGCGGCCGCGATATTCGTGCCGTTAATACGTCCGGAACAGCGATTCAGGTGATTGCCGATACAACCTCGGGCACTTTGATCATGGGGTCTACCGGCAATGCGGTTGGAACTGCGTTCGTGCAGTATGACGGCAACGACAACGACATCACACTTGATGCCACAGGGCTCAACGGCGCTTCGCTCGCTGGCGGAGCCGCTGGCGAAGCGATCGACCCTGATGCAGGTTTGATTGTGCGAACAACGTCCGAACAAGTGGGCGCCCAACTGGTCATCACGATCTACTCGACGGGTGGAAACACATCGACGACAACGATCGCCGTTCCGCCTGGTGACGCAGCTTTCTCCGAAACCTTCGTTCGCTTCAGTGCGTTCACCGGATCGGCTGACTTCAACGACGTCGGCGCGATCGAGGCTTCATTGGCCCTGTCGTCTAACAATGACGTAGCCATCGAAATTGCTGAAGCCATCACTCCCGAAATCGTTGTCACCAATCTTGCGAACATCCAAACGGTAACGCTCGGCGGCCAATTGTTTGTCGACAACTCAGACGTTGGTCAGAACAACGGCGTGCGTGAAGGAACGGAAGCCGGAATCACTGGCGTGACCGTACAGCTATACGAACTCGCTGGTCCAAACGACGTGGTCGATCCGGCTAATCAAACTCCGATCGCAACGACGACAAGTGGAGCCAACGGCACTTACAGTTTCCCCGACCTGATTCCGGGGCACTACGCCACAGTCATTCCGGCGTCTCAGTTCACAACCGGTGCGGCTCTGTTTGGATTTGCCAACAGTACTGGTAACGATCCGGCGAGCGACCCCGATGACAATGTTGATAGCGACGACAATGGAACGGTCAACAACGATGGCGATGTGATCAGTGGTACGATCACGCTTGCGTCCAACAGCGAGCCGATAAATGACGACGATACGGATCCGAACACAAATACGACCGTTGACTTCGGTTTCTTCCCCCAGATCAACCTAGCCATTACCAAGACCCTTAACGATGCTGCGTCGTCGGTCGTTTCTGGCGGAAATGCAGTGTTCGACATTGTCGTTCAAAACGCCGGTCCATTGGCCGCCACCAACGTTGTCGTAACCGACGTTTTCCCCGCAGGATTAACGTTTACCGGCATCGCCAATGCTTCGGGCAACTTTACTCAAAGCGTCAACGGAACAACCGCGACCATTTCGCTGGGAACTATTCCGGTGGGTACGACCGCGACGTTCCAACTGACCTCTGACATCCTTGTTGGCCAGACGAACGATATCACCAATACGATCTCGGTGGCTACCGATGATCAGGTGGAAACGGATTTGTCAGACAACGATGACGATGAAGTTCTTGACTTGATCTCTACCGATTTGGTCATCGTCAAGACGGACGTCACCGATCCGGTGAACGCCGGCGAAACGATCGAGTACGACCTTGTCGTGACCAATAACGGTCCCGATGATGCAAGTGGGGTCGTGATTCGCGACACACTTCCCGCAGGCGTGACATTCGCAAGTGGAAACGTAAACGGTGCAGCCAACCTAGTTACCGTTGACGCGGGTACGGGCGACATCATCGCCACCATTGGGACACTCGCCAATGGTGCCAGTGCAACGGCTCGCATCGTGGTCAACGTCGACGGTGATGCCGGCAGCACGGTCCGGAACAATGCGACCGTAACGGCCGATCCAAACACGGACCCGAATCCAGACAACAACACGACCTTTGAGGACACGGATATCAACCGATCGGTTGACGTGCTTGTCACCAAGACGGTCACTGGGAATGCAACCGCAGGTGGCGTGGTCACCTATCGAGTGTTGGTCGACAACGATGGTCCGAGCCAGGCCCGCGGCGTCACCGTGACCGATACACTTGCAGCGGACCTAACGCTTGTAAATGGCAGCTTCGATCCTGGCACTACCGGCGTAACGCTCAACCAAAGCGGACAAACATTGACATTCGATGTCGGTGATTTGGATCGCGACGAGTCGTTCTTCTTCGAGTTTGATGTTCTGATTGACGCGGGTGCGACCGGAACCATCGACAACACAGCGGTAATTGCGACCACAGATACTGACACGGTGCCTGGAAACAATACCTCGACAGTCCCAATCACTGTCGGACGCGTGGTTGACTTGATTTTGACCAAGACAGTGGATCTTTCGACTGCGGTTCCCGGACAAGATCAGTTGGTCTACACGTTTACCGTTTCGCACGACACCGACAGCGTGAGTGATGCGGTCGATGTAATCGTGACGGATGTTTTGCCGGCCAACGTCGTCAACCCGGTAATCACGGCAACAACGGCTGACAGTCAGAACTTTGACACGGGTACCAATACGATCACGGTTGGCTTCGATAGCCTTCCCGTCGGCGAGACTCGTACGTTCACGGTCACAGTGGACGTTCCTCAGGCTGCAACCGGAACCGTTGTGAACCCTGCCTCAGTCACATCGACTGCAACCGAACTCGACGATACTAACAACAGCGACAGTGCAACGACGACGCTCACACCTGTGTTTGACGTTGTCGTCGACAAGACTTTGACTAGCGGCAGTACAACGCCTGGGATTGGTTCGACGGTAACTTACAACGTCAACGTGCTCAACGAAGGCCCGAGTACTGCTACCAACGTGATCTTGACGGACGCGGTTCCTGCGGGATTGACGTTCAGCTCGGGTACGTTCAACGGTGTCAACGGCGTGCTCAGCGGAAGCAACGTTACATTCCCCGGAGTCATCTTGAACTCGGGACAAAGTATGAACGCGACATTGTCGTTCGTCGTTGCGGATACCGCCAATGGAACGATTGTCAACACTGCTAGCGTTCCAGACATGACCGCCGCTGGTGAAGACGATATCACAAACAACAGCGACACGGTTACCATCACCGTCACGCCGCAAGCTGAGCTGACGATCTCTAAGACAGTTGACGCAGCCAATGCTCAATCGGGCGGCACGTTGACTTACACCGTGCGAGTTGACAACGCGGGACCTGCTGCGGCAGCCGGTGTTGTAGTCACGGACACATTGCCAGCCGGCGTGACCTTCACTGCGGTAACGGACTTGAACGGGCAAGCCTTAACGGGTGCATCCGCCGCAAGTGGAGTGGTGACTGTCAACGCAGGAACGATTGCCGACGACGGCTTCTTTACCTTCTTGATCGAAGCCACGATCAATACGGGAGCATCGGGCACGTTGGTCAACACCGCGTCCGTCGTGACCACGACATCCGAAGTCAATCCGAACAATAATTCGGCAACCGCCCAAACGGTCGTCGATCCTGTGACTTCGCGAATTGAAGGGACGGTTTACCTGGATGCCAATGGCAATGGTATTCAAGACAACGGCGAAACCGGTATTGCCAACGTAACGTTGAACCTGACTGGCACCGATTCGCTTGGAAACAATGTCACCCGGACCGTGAACACGGACGCCGCTGGTGACTACGTGTTCGCACAGCTTGCCGCAGGAACCTATCAGGTCACTGAGATTCAGCCTGCCGGTTTCCGCGACGGCCAACTTGATCCTGGTAACAACGCCACCGCGGTGATCGGGACCAATGTCTTCAGCAATCTTGCACTCGCCGCGAACACAATCGCGGACGAATTTGATTTTGGCGAATTGGCAGCTTCAGTGTCTAAACGCCGCTTTTTAGCCTCTGCACGTTCAGCGACGGAAACGTCGTAAGGTCGCACACGTACCCTTGGCTTGGGAGCCGGTGGAAGGACACCAAGGGGACATCTGCAAAGAACATGCAAGTTACTGAGCGAAAACGCTCGGCTTTCGGGGGGAAGCCGAGCGTTTTTCTTGCGCCGGCGGTGATCTAATGCGATGCCGCAAGACAAGCATTTATCCACAGGCTAGAATACGACCATGAAGCAAATCGTTGCCATTGTTCGACCCCACCTCGCCGAAGACGTTTTGGCAAAACTTCGCCGTGCGCCCGTCGAGGCAATATGCGTCAACGAAGTCAAAGGATTTGGACGGCAAAAGAGTTACCTGGACGAATACGACCATACGGATTTCGATCAAACGTTCTTGCCCAAGGTCGAGATTACCTTGTGGGTCGATGAGTCACGCTGCGAGGAAGTGCTCGAGAAGATCGTCGAAGTCGCGCGTTGTGGTCGAATTGGTGATGGTAAAATATTCGTCATGCCTGTCGCCGAATTCTATTGATCATGCAGTGGCCACCACTCCCTGACTACGGATGCATCGCCCGTTGGCCCGCGGACGGACAATCATTTATCCATCCTGATGATGTTGCGACCGCGACAAGATGCTTTCCGAGCGAACGGGTGCTCAAACGAGAATCGTTCGACGGAACGTACTACCACTTTCGTTACGGCAAAACTCGTTTTCGATTGCGTCCGTGCATGTGGTTGAAGGTCCAGCACGAAGGCATCGACATTGGCGACCAAGTGGAAACGATTGGCACCGGGCTGGAACGTGAGTTGTTTGTTGCTGAAGTCTGGGGCATGCACTACATCCGTCGCAAAGGACGCATCGCCTACCGATTGCGTCGCGGTGACCAAGTGTTACCCCGGCTGTATTCAATCGACCATCTTAAGCTGCTAACCGATAAGGCATCGGTTCGAGACGGTGACGTGGAGTATCCGGAACCGAAATGGACGGGCGATCAAACGAACGTGGAAAAAGGTTTGCTGTGAAGCAAGTTTCGTTGTGGACTTACAACGTTTGCAGCAAACGCACCCATCGAAGCACGTCTTTGTCCTTTGCATTTCCACCCAAGATGATTGGATAGCCCGCCTGTTCCACAGCAGCAGACCATGTTGGCAATTCATCCTTGGTCGAAGTCGGCATGAAAATTTGCAGTGATGTCGACGGTTCGTTTTGACGCAAACGCACCGCGGGAGGGCGAGATTCCGCCGCGACGGCTACGCCAAAAAATCGTTCGCTTTGCGAAAACGCAACGGCTAACGCCATCGAATCCGCTGCGGATGCCTTCGTTCCGGTGACCGCACCCATCGATGTTACCGCTACGGCGTTGGAGTCAATGGGAGCTTTCTTCAGCATCGCGGATGCAAAATTCGCAACCACTTCCAGTTCCTTGGGTTGCCAACGACTGGCGTCTTCCGAAGCAATGGCACAGACGACCACGCCTAACGCTTTGGCCGACGGTTGCCATGATTTGACTGCGTCAATCGGCTTCTCTTTGCCGGGTTCCAACAATAAAACCATCAGGCCAAGGTCCTTGGTCAACGCTTCGCCTTCGGCAACCGGTGGTGCCACATAGGCGGCCACGTTGGCTGAGTCGGGCAACTTGATTTCCGATGTTTCCCATTCCTTGTCGTCGACTTGCCAGTTCGCGGGCAACGATTCGATGGCAGCACCAGCGACATCAGATAAATCAATTTCGCGAGTTTCGAGATTCGAGTCTCGCGAAAATTCCAGCTTAACTTTGCGATCGGGGTCAGCCGAAATGAATTTGCGTCGTAGCGACGAAAGGGAATCGACGTCTTGCCCATCAAACTTCGTGATCTGGTCACCAGGCTTAAGCAAGCCATCGGCAGCTGTGCCGGGGATGATCGCATCAATAATTAACCGATAATTGTCGTCGTCCAAACGGTTCTCTGAGATCGCTACCCCCAAGCGTTGAGGTTGAAGCGGCGGTATGGAATCGGTCAGCACCACGTCGATATCCAATTCTTGGTCACCGCGTTTGACCTTCAACGTGATCGTTTCTTCGGCGTCGTAGCTGCCGAGTACTTGGCGTATTTGCTGGTACCGCGTGACCGGAGTCCCTTGAACGCTCAACACCACATCGCCCGCCCGAACACCAGCCAATTCGGCGGCCGATCGTGTGCGAACTGCCGCGATGCTGGTATCGGTATCGTTAGTGTCCTTGCTGGCAGCGACGATACCGATGATGCCTTTTTTGATGTCCTTGCCATCGCGAAGTCGCTGCAGTTTCTTCGCGATAACATCGCTCGGGATAGCAAACGCGATTCCAGAGTCGTACCAGCTAGTCGCATCTTCTGCTCCGCCTTCGGCAACCGCGGGAATCAAAACGCCTAGTACGTTGCCGTACAAATCGATCAGCGGGCCACCGTACATTGCCGGGGTGACTCGTGCGTCCGTCTGAATGGCAATGCCATCGAGCCGACCTTTGGCACTTAAGATCCCGGTGCTAACCATGGGCGATTGCTTGGACCCATATCGCCCCACCGCGATGGTCGTTGCCCCGATGGGAGTGTCCGTTGGCGCGCTTAAATCAACTGGTTGAAGTTTCGCATCCGTTTTGATCTTCAGCAAAACCAAGTCACGATGATGATCTTGCGCCACAAGAGTTGCGGCGCTGCGCGACCCATCGGGCAATACGACCAAAATTGTTGCCGAGGGACGTCGCATGACGATACTCGACACCAAGATTTCGCCACTGTCGCTAACGATCAAACCTGACGTGGGCGCGTCTTGCTCAACCTCTCCTTTGACCTCGCCACTAGTGCCGATCACTTCAACGCGAACGACTGACGGCAACACATGATCGGCGGCGGCACGCACCGATTGAGCCATTGCCTTTCGATACGCAACGTCATCGGCGGTAGCGGTGCCCTGCCAGGCGAGCCAACAGCAAAACAGAACGGCGATGTTGTTAAGCGGGTTCATCATCATGGCTTCAGTACCACCGTCAGGATTTCAGTATCACGTTGAATCGTCATTGCAACGTTGTCGCGGCGGTCAATCGTTCGCAACAGTTTTGCAAGAGATCGTTGGTTTTCCACTCGCTGTCCATCGACGAGCAAAATCAAGTCGTCAGGCCGCAACTTGCTCGCGTAAGCGGGAGTCCCTTCAATGACCTCATCCACGAACGCAGGAGTGGTTTCCAGCACGTCGGGCACGAGTACCAATCCAAGTGATTGGATGTTGTGGGATTCATTGCGAGGCAACATCGGATCTTTAGTTTGCGTCGTGGTGGCCACACGTCCGGCAATAATGTCTCCGATAGTCTTTCGAAAAACATCTGCGGGCAGTGCATAGTTGAGCCACACACCCGTTGCCGCGTCGCGTAGTTCTTTTCCCAGCATTCCCACCAAGTTGCCATCGCTATCGACCAACGCCCCGCCAGCAGCACCCGGATTGTTGGCGATCAAGTCCAGCACCAGCACGTCGCCTCGGTAAGGTGTTTCGAAGGTTCCGCTGCGAGCATCTAGAGGAGCGATCGCGGCGACCGTACCTTGCATCACGCTGGCGGGTTCATTTCCGGTCGCCACGTTGAATAGGTTACTGATCGCCAGAACCGGGTCGCCGTAGTTCACCGTGCGAGTTTTGGGAACGGCAAAGTACGGTAGGCCCGACGCTTCGATCTTCAAAACGGCAATTTCAATCGCGGGATCGAAGTGGATGATTTCAGCTTCAAAGCGGCGGCCATCATCGAGTAACACAATCGGCTCTACATCAAGCACGTAACTCCACGCGGTCGCAATGTGTCCTTCAGGCGAAACCAAGAAGCCACTTTGATAGGCTTCGAGTTCTTTCAGTCCGCCAGCGCCATAGATCTTAGCAACCTTGGTCTGAGCCTCGCGTGCCCATGGGTGAAGCGACGATTGCGCATGCGAGGTGGAAACGCCAACTGCAATCGTCAGCAAGCAGAGGAAACGAATCATGATTCGGCTCCTGTGTTTTTCGGTTCGTTGGATCCTTCTGGCGCGATTGCTTTGCCGGGATCGTTTGGCTTGTCTGGCAATGTTGAAGTCCAGTCGGTGACTTTAATCTTTAAGAACGACTCGGTTCCATAACGAAGATCTAATGTGCTCGGCACGGCATCGGTGTTGCCGATATCGTGAGTGATCCACAACTCGGCGGGATCTTCATCGCGGTCCGCGAACGCTTCGATCACTTCGACCATTTGAGAATCAGGATGCGAAAGAAAACGCACTTCAATTTCACCGTCAATTCCGACCATGCAATCACGAAGCGGTCGTTCACCCCCGAGCGGCATCGTACCCAGATAATAACATTCGCCAAATTTCTTGGGCCCGTCCGCGATCATTCGCCGCCAACCGTCGAGTGCGGCGGTAATACCACCGATTGAACGTGCCGATATGGCATCGTAAATATCGCCTTTGCCATCCGCCTCTAGCGATCGCTCGCCCACTACCATCGCGATCTTTTCGTCCGTGATCATTAACTTTACTGGTTCTGCTTTTGCGTCATCTGTGATTCCCGTGATCACCCAATTGCTGCGTGGTGGAGATTCACGATCGGCGTCTGTGATCGGGTTCTGCTTACGCAACGACTCGATGAAGGATTGCTGTTCCTGTTCGTTGAAAAAATAGTTGGCATAACCATTGCGTTCGATCAATCTCGCTTGCACGTTTTCTGGGATGTCGCCAGATTCCGCCACGGTCGTGTGCCCGTGCGGGTCATCTTCACTCTCGCCATCCTCTTCTTCGCCTTCTTCAGGTTTGGGCTCTTCACGCGGTGGCGGCGGAGGCAAAGCTCCTTTCATTTTTTCGAGCAGTTCATCAGGCAAGTGAACGCTGCGGAGTCGCACGAGCGTTTCCTGCGTCTTGCCGTTTTCGCGAAATCGAACCTTCACTCGCCAACCACTCGGGAAGGTCGCCATCACGTTCTGCAGATCGTTGGCCGTGCTAACAATTCGCCCGTCGATTTCCAGAATCTCGGAATCGTATCGCAGGCCACGCCGATACGCATCACTGGATTCCAGGATGTTTGTAACGCGCACGCCACCTCCGTCCGGGGCCGTTGCCACGGTCGCGCCAAGCGTCGCGTGATCAAGAATGCGTCCGCTGCGAAGATAGCCCAGGAAGTTCTTGCATTGGTTGATTGAGATCGCGTATCCAACGCCGACATTCACGCGGCCGCGTTTTTCGAATGAGCAACGACCGACGATACCAAGCACCCTGCCTTGAGCATCGTAGATTGGTCCGCCCGAGTTGCCTGGATTGATCGATGCATCGGTTTGCAGGCAATCGCCATATTCAAGCAAGGTGCCTGATGGATACTGATAGCGATTGACACCGCTCAGGATTCCCCAGGTGACCGTTGGTTCAAGATTCGAAGCCAACAAAAAGGGGTTGCCAATCACCATGCACCAATCGCCAGCCTGCGCAGCTCGCGAATTACCCATGGTGGCATACGCCCAGTCGTTTCTTGGGCCATCTTCGCCAAGCAGTTGAATCATGGCTAAGTCGCCGACGGGATCGATTCCCACGATGACTGCATCGTAGACATTGCCATTGGCAAGGCTACATCGCATGAAAGAACCGGCGGGCGATGTGACGTGAAAGTTGGTCAACGCATAACCCTCGGGCGAGATCAACACGCCACTACCGCCACCTCCACCACCGGGGATGAAGATGCTGACTGCTGAGGGAGTCGCGCGATTGACGGCTTCGACTCTAGCCTGTTCGGCTTCCGCAACGATCGACGGTAGTTGCAAAGGTCCATCGGCGACCGTGGTGCTAACGTTCCCTACGCATGCCAATGCGATCAACGCGAACTGAAATATCGTTCTCATGTTGTCATTCCGTGATCGTTAGTTCTATCGAAAGCAGAGAGCGGATTGCTGGGAGTCTATTTCAACAAACGGGGTCGGTTGAAACGGATCGTTGTACCCATATCACCATCGTTGCCGGAATCGACCTGCAACGTGACTCGTCTTGCGTTGTTGATGTCCAATTCGAATCCACGTGCCTGGGCGTCGGGGAGTGATTCTTTCCATACCAATTCGCCATCAAGTAAAATGCGCACGCTCACCTCGCTGGCTGACTTCACCCGTTCGTCGCGACGCACCGAGCCGCTGAAGGTTCGGAACCCGTCTTCAATTCGATATTCGGTTGAACATCCGCCGCGCAATATCAAGTCTTCTAGTCCGACGGATTGAGGTCCTAGCAAACTTTCAACGAGAGCTGGATCAATGTTGACTGCCAACGATGGCTTTAAACTCGTCTCAGCCGGTTCGACGCTCGCCAGCATCATCAATCCGCTAGACCAACGGATCGAGCTAAGAAGTTCTAGCGGCAAACGATGTATGGCATTGTCGAAACGTATTTCTAAGCTCGGTGAACTGGGTTCAGCAACGACTTCGTCAACCAACCACGTCGATCCGTAGACATCGGTGATCGTGACAGGCTTAGACGATTTCGACGACGAGGTCGCACCAAAGATGATTCCCTCGAGCCGATCGATGGGAGCGGCCACAGAGTCACCGTCCAGATTGAAATTTACCTTGTCACCGGCAATGCCTTCGACAATTCCAATCGTTGGATCGAGTCGGTTGCCAGGGCGACGAATCACCATCGTATCGCCACGAGTCTCTTTTTCGAGAATTCCCAGCCACGCAGCATCGGTTTCAGCGGCGGGCCCCGCAAACCGAATCGCACGAATGGATTGAACAGGAACGCGAAGCAAAGGTTGCCGCGGGAGTTCGATCTCGGCGGTTTCGCCAGCGATCCGAATATCGCGTGCAAAGATTCGCGAACCGCCCACAAATGTGATTTGCGATTTGGGGCCCGTTCTAGGTGGGGCATCCACGACGGAAAGGCCCGTCAATTCTTCCAAACTAATTGTTTGTTTCGCTCCGTCTTGATCAAGCACCAAGCCATCGGTCGCGATCGCGGAAAGGCTACCTTGATAGGTTTCGCCCGATGTTGTGCTCACTTCCACAGGAAGGATTCCCGCAAGAGCGACGCAAACGAATGTCAATAAATTCAACGTTGGGATCTCCCCCCGAAAAGCCTGGACGAACAACAGGTCGTATTCTACCGCAAGAGTCGATTTCGCAGTATGTCGCCCAATGGAATTCCGTTCTACGAGGGAATTGATGCTCGGAGTGCTCGTTCATAGGCGTCGACCATGACGTCCCAGCCGAATGTTTCAAGGACGTCGACGCCGTTTCGAGCGATCACCTCGCGTTGGGATTCGTTGCTGATGGTTTCTTCGATTGCTTTGGCGATCTCTTCGGCCGTGGGGCCAGCAAGCCATCCGTTCTCACGATCGCGAATGATGGCTTTCGATCCCGCTTGCTCGGCCAACGCCACCGACGGCACACCCATAGCCATGGCTTCCATCAGCGCCGACGGGAATCCTTCGTAACGTGACGGCAGAACAAATATCGTTGCTTCGCCAAGTTCGTTCCACGCAGGGCTAACCCAACCGGGCAAGCTCACTCGGTCAGTCAACCCGTAGTCAGCGATTTGCTTTTCCAGATCGGGCCGCCGATCGCCTTCTCCCAAAATTCGCAGCGTCCAGTCGGGATACTTAGGTGACAGGATCGCAAAAGCATCCAGCAAGCGATCGAAGCCTTTTTCGTGGGCGAGTCGGCCGACGCCGATGATCCGTCGATTGCTAGCCGCCATTTTGCGATCGCTGGCGAAAGGTGGTTGGTCCACAGCGGATGCAATGACTTGCACCGGAGTGCGGAAGCCGTGTTCGCGAAAAAAATCAGCCGCGTCGTCGGTTTGCGTGACAATCAAGTCCGCGCTGCGGTACGCTCGCCGACGCAACCATCGCCATAGCTTGGGCAGCTTTTGACGCGTTGGATCACTACGCTCGCTCAGCACGGTGGGGATGTGACCGTGGCTTTTAACCGGCCCGACTGCTAGGCCAGCTAAAACGTTGGTGCGATCACAAAACGACAGCAGCACGTCGGGCGAAACTTTGGCCAGTTCGGTTCGGATTCTGTGAACTCGGTGCAGGACATTCCAGGCACCGGAGAGCTTGCCGCGACTAGGCCCCATCACGTTCAGGGCGAGGCGTTGTACGCATTTGTTGACCCGATGACGATCGCTAGTGCCGTCGTCAAGCGTGATAAGAGTTACCTGGTGTGACCGGTTAGCCAATCGAGAGGCTAGGCCAGCCATCACGCGTTCAGCACCTCCGCCGTCGAGCGAATGGATCAGGCAAGCGATTTTCACGAGGGCTGAATCGTGGGTGAAAGGGGGGAAGGGGTCGGGAAAGTCTGATTCTTACGAACGTAGTGATTGAAAGGATCGCAACGGGCAACTAGCGTGGGATGAGCGGCCGGGGATTTCGATCCATATCATTGTGTAATTGACTGAGGTTTCTGATGCCTTTTCTGAACAAATCGCGAGCTTTCTTCGCGTCTTTCACGCTCATCTTAGTGGCTTCGTTCGCGGCAAACGAAGTCTCCGCTCAAGGTTTTAACGGCGGACTAGGATTTCTTCCCTACGGATTCTACCAACCGTACGGAGCTCACTACGGAACGTCGCTTCGCACCCCTCCTTACTTCGCGACCAACCCACCGGTTTACTACGGTGCTCGGCATGCTCGACCTTACGGCGTTAGCCCGTTCGCAGCACCACCGATGGTCAGCGCTGGCCCAGGCTACCAGAGTCGCTTGCGTAGCGACTTTTATATTCCGCGAAGCGCCATGGGACCTGTTTTGCCCAATCCTTGCATTCACGTAAACCCAGTGTTGCAAGGAAAGCTTGAATCAAATGAGGAAACAAAGCTAGGCGCGATTCAAACCAACCCGTTCGTTGAATCGTTTGATCGAGTGGCGAAGAAGTAGCGTCGCGATCAACAATGGGACTGGAATCTGATAATCTGATGAGGCAACGTTGCGTTTCGTCATCACGGTTAACGGACTCCAATAATGAGCGGACAGGATCCTTTTAGTGACCCTTTTGCAAGTCAACAGTCTCCCAAGGGAATTCCGCCGTTGGGGCCGCCACCGGGTCAACCCGGTCAAATAGGTCCGCCACCAGCAAAAAAAGGCATGTCGTCGTGTTTGATCGCGGCGATTTGCCTGTTTGCGTTCATTCCCATCCTGGGCGTATGCGCGGGGTTGCTTTTGCCGGCCGTGCAGGCGGCACGTGAAGCGGCGCGACGAGTGAACTGCAGCAACAACCTAAAGCAAATTGGTTTGGCGCTGCACAATTATCACTCCGCCTATCAAACGTTTCCGCCTGCTTATACGGTCGATCAAAATGGTCGCCCGATGCATTCATGGCGAGCGATGATCTTGCCATTCTTGGAACAGCAAGCCTTGTATGAGCAGATTGACTTTAACAAGCCTTGGGATCACCCGGATAATCAAGCGGCGATGTCGAGCGCGGTGTCCGTGTACTCGTGTCCGTCGACGGTCGTAGAGCCGAACTACACAACCTACTTGGCGATTGATCATCCCAACGGCGTGTTCTCGGGCAGCCGGCCGACTCGGATCAACAAAATCACCGATGGTACCGCCAACACCGTGATGGTTGTCGAGCACGATTCAGGTTTCGCGGTTCCGTGGATGCAGCCGCAGGACATTGATATGAATCAGTTTCTGCAGCCCGGAATCGCGTCAACCGCAGGAGGTCACCCGGGCGGAGGACATGTGCTGATGAGCGACGGAGCAGTTCAGTTCTTAACCCATTCAGCGTCGGCGGAGATTCGCACGTCGATGGTAATCATGAACGAGGATGAAGGCGGTATCGCCCCAATGCTAGATGCGACTTCAACGGAAGCCGTTCCTGGCGATCTGTCCAATACGGGCGATCTGTCCAATACGGGCGATCTGCCCAATATGGATGACACTGCGGTTCCGGCAGACGGAATCTCGTTTCGTCATCGACCTAGTGGGGCGCGTTTTGTTCGGCCATCGCAGGAATGGTCACTCTTGACCGGTAGGGCCGCCGCAAGTGTCAATCCGATCGCCAACGCGGTGCTGTTGCACAACGGCAATGACAATCACCGAGAACGAATCGGAATTCTGATCATTGAATCGCTCGCAGACATATCCAGCGAACCGATCGATATGAAGCAGTTGGCCATGAACTTGGCGGAATCCATGGAAATGGAAAACAAGACAATTGAGGATATCGAGGAAGCGGACGTGAACGGACTGTCGGTGATTCGATACGTCGTGGCGGGCGATGTGACCGATGCTGGTCGGTTGCGGTACTGTTGCCTCGTGTTTGAAAAGAACGAATTCCTGTTTCAAGTGATTGCGTTTGCTGCGGCCGATGACGCCGAAGCAGATGATCAGCACTTTCGATCCATTCACCAAGCGTTAACGTTCGCATCATCACCGTGAACGTCTAAAACTCAGCCTGCCAAAGCCGCAACTTATCCGAGCGGTGGGAAACGAAACCACCGCGTATTCGGCTGCGAAACCAATGGGAACTGTTGATATGAATTGCAAGCTGTCTTGCGACAAGCCGCCGGTAGCACAAATGCGTGTTTCGTCATCGTTTGCTCAACCGCTGCGAGGGAAAGCACAATCTTCGAGATCGTTCTTAGTGAAGGCATGCCTTGTCGTCGCAGCTATTGCCTTCGTTTCACAAGATAACAAAGCGGTCAGTGATGACGTCCCCAAGCGTCCCAATGTCGTGGTGATTTTGGCCGACGATCAAGGGTGGGGGGACTTGAGTTGCAATGGCAACCCCAACCTATCCACGCCGCATATCGATTCGCTGGCTAGAGATGGCGCCAGAGTTGAACATTTCTATGTATGCGCCGTCTGTTCACCCACTCGAGCTGAGTTCTTGACCGGACGCTATCACACTCGAATGGGTGTTTACAGCACTTCGACGGGCGGTGAACGCTTTGACGCCGGCGAGCAAACGATTGCAGAAGTGTTTCGCCAGTCCGGATACGCTACGGCGGCGTACGGAAAATGGCACAGCGGCATGCAGTGGCCGTATCACCCGAACGCTCGTGGGTTTGATGATTACTATGGCTTTTGCAGCGGACACTGGGGCAACTACTTTTCGCCCATGCTTGAACACAATGGCAAGATTGTCAAAGGCGAAGGTTTCTTGGTTGATGATCTGACGAACCACGCGATCGAATTTATCGATGCTCATCGTGAAGAGTCGTTTTTCGTTTACTTGCCTCTCAATACGCCGCACTCTCCGATGCAGGTTCCAGATCCATTTTGGGATAAGTTCAAGGACAAAGACTTAGTGCCGGATCCTGCCAAGGAAAACCAGAAGAAGAACGATGTGGGCCACTCACGTGCAGCGCTGGCGATGTGTGAGAATATTGATTTTAACGTTGGGCGTTTACTGTCGCATTTAGAATCTTCCGGGTTGGCGGACGACACAATCGTTGTTTACTTCAGCGACAACGGTCCTAATGGAGCGCGGTTTAACGGAGGGATGCGTGGACGAAAGGGGTCAACTCACGAAGGTGGATTAAGGTCACCGTTGCTGATCCGCTACCCGAGGAAAATCAGGCCTGGCACCCGAGTCACGCAGGTGTCCGCTGCTATCGATCTATTGCCCACACTCTCTGAATTGACGGGCACGAGCCACGATTCGCGATTGCCGCTCGATGGTCAATCGATCGCGAGCTTGTTGGTGAATCCCGACTCGGTACCACCCAAGCCCCTTGCTGATCGCATCGTGTTTTCGGCTTGGAACGGAAAGGTTTCGGCGAGAGATCAGCGCTATCGCATGCAGTTCGATGGTGGTCTTTACGACATCGAAAATGATCCTGGCGAACGGATGGATCTGAGGGAGCAGAAGCCTGAAGAGGCGCGAAGGCTCGGCGATGCGATGGCAAAGTGGATCGAGCAAACGGAACCTCGCAAGTCGTCCGATGCACTCGATCGTCCAATCACGATGGGGCATCCCCAAGCCGTTTGGGATCAATTGCCCGCCCGCGACGCCGAGCCGATCGGTGGCATGGTTCGTAGCAATCGCTATCCAAATTGTACCTACATGACGAACTGGACATCGCCGGACGATGCGATCGTGTGGGATGCCGACGTGCTATCCGACGGCGAGTTTGAGGTGGTCATGTACTACGCTTGTGAACCATCAAGTGTGGGGTCGGTGGTTCGACTTGAATTTGGTGAGCAAGCGATTGAATCAGTCATTCAGCACGCCAACGTGAGCGATTTAGTGGGCGCTGCCGATGATCGAGTCGTGCGTCAGGAAGGCTATGTGAAAGACTGGCGGCCAATGAATCTTGGGACCATTCGACTCGCTGCAGGCCGAGCGATGCTCAAGCTATCAGCGTCAAAGGTCAATGGTGGCGAAGTGGCTGAGATGAGATTGTTGATGCTGAAGCGGTTGCCATCAGCCGAACCTTCAAAGTAGCTCGCCAAAGTAGCCGTTCGCGGTAGCAGCTTGGAGATTATGTCCACCGAATGTATGCAGCGCCATCGGCACTTGGTTTGATGTGCGCTGCGCCGCTTGCTGCGGATCGACTCATGTCGTCTTCTGTGACGGGCTTGCCCTATTGAGGAATCACTTCGCCACGGATCAGGTCGTCGAAAGTTTCGCGAGCCCGGATCAGTTTCGCTTCGCCGTCTTCGATCAAGACTTCCGCCGCTCTCGTCTTGCTGTTGTAGTTGCTTGACATTACGAAGCCGTAGGCACCGGCGTTTTCAATCACGATGAAATCACCCACACGAACAATTGGCAGCTTTCGGGAATCTACGAAACCACCTTCGCGTTGGGTAAAGATGTCTCCGGATTCGCAAAGTGGGCCACCGATCACCATGTCAACTTCTTCGCGAGCAGCAGCGTCGCCAGAGGCGGCCGTTACCGAAATCGGGTGGTGAGCTCCATACATCACTGGGCGGGCGAGGTCATTGAAGCCAGCATCAACCAGCGTGAACAGGTTTTCGCCGACTTTCTTGACGCTGCGAACTTCTGCGATCAGGTAGCCGCTTTCAGCGGACAGATATCGGCCCGGTTCGATTTCTAGGTTCAAACGGTGGCCGAAAGCCTCGCTGAGTCGATTTCGCACCCCGTCCCAAAGTTCAAAGTACTTCGCCAAATCAACGTAGGTCTCGTCGTGCTTGTAAGGGACTGGCAGTCCACCACCAGCACTGATCGTCGTCAGTGTTCGCCCAACTTCCAGAGCAGCCTTTTCCATGGCGCTGCAGACCTCGCTTAGGTGCTCCAAATCGGTGCCGCTGCCAATGTGCATGTGCAAGCCGGTGATCGTTACGCCGGTCTGGTCAGCCCGAAGCAGGCAATCATTGATTTGGGTGTGCCAGATTCCGTGCTTGCTTTGTTGCCCGCCTGTGTTGGTCTTCTGGCTGTGGCCATGACCAAAACCAGGATTGATTCGAAGGGTCACGTCGCTTCCGGGGCGGCGTTCACCTAGCTGTGAAATCATGTCGGGGGAGCCGCAGTTCACGTGAAGCCCATGTTCGATCACCAAGTCCAAGGACTCTCGGTCGAAAATGTCAGCGGTGTAAACGATGTCATGGCTGCCACCGTCAGTGGAGTATCCGGCAGCAATCGCCCGGCGAATTTCGCCAGCGGAAACGGCATCGACGACCACCCCCCTTTTGCGGATTCGGTCGAGGATGGCAAGGTTGCTTGACGCTTTTTGGGCGTACCGGATCGTGTCGAAATCCGACAGGTCTGCGATCCGTTTGTCGATGACTTCGCGATCGTAAACGTACAGTGGAGTGCCAAATTTCGCGGCCAGATCGGCAACAGGTTGGCCAGCGATTTCGGTTCGTGAAGTGGAGAAAGTTGGAACGGTCAGCATCGTGTAATTTCGGGTCGAGGAGGTTTCATGTTCAGGCGACCCAGTGTCACGCCTGTACTGAAAACACTCAACCGCAAGCGACCAAAATTCGCCACATTTCTGGACGTTGGAAAGGAGGGCTACGAGGTACTTTGGCTCTTCTTTCGCGAGCCTTGGGGGCCAGGTCTACGGCCTCTTCGCCGCCCTTGTTGCACAGGCACAAATCGCGACTCGGCAGGCTGAAGCAGCTTGGTGATGCACAGCTTGTTGATGCTCAACTTCATTAGTTCTGACTCGGCCGTCAGCACATCGTGGAGCGACTTGGGCAACCGAATCGTGATCATTCTTTCTGGCTCTACCGCATCCCCTTTCGAATTGTCTTGGCTGCGCATCGCGGCCACCATTTCTTGCAGCTCTGCATGCTCGGGTGAGTTCATGAACCAGGTAAGTGATTCTTCCGTTTTGAAGCTCTTGTGCACGACACCGTTGAGGCCAAGAAGTTCGCGGTAGAAGACGACCCAGCTACCGGTCTTGGCGAACGCATCAACTGCCAGAGCCAAAATTTGCTGAGCCTTCGCTTGATTCGAAAGTTCGCTAGACGGGGGGGTGAGGTTCAGCGTGGTCGACGCTGGATCCGCCGCGGCATTGGCGGCGGGGGCTGCGTTGGATTGGGGGGCATTCCCGGTCGGTGAGGCGATCGGTTGGCGAAGTCGCGACTCGGTGGCCGGGAACGAGTTCGACTTGGAGTCGGATGAGGTTGGGGAAGCGGTATGAGGACGATCTGCAAACGTCACTGATTCAAGATGACGGGGAGCAGAAGATTGGGATGAGCTTGTCTGATCGGCAGATGCCATTGCGGTCTAATCCTTCGCGCGAACGATTCGAGAGGAGAGCGTGGTCGTGTCAGCCATCCTCGAGCCTGGTCAAACAGGATGTCGCAAGTGTCTACCAGCAATAAGCTTAGATCGCATGCTCTGTTTTGATGCAGGGCTACCCCTCTTTTGGTGACAGGCTGGTGCTTGTTTTTTGAGCAGTGGAAAATGGCTGTCGGCCATGTGTCCAGTTCGGGAATGCTTGCATTTTTTGAGAATCCTTTGCAGGCAATTCGGCAGCATCAATGATGGGTTGGCATCGATGCGTGGGGTGATCGCGTCTCCTTGGAGGTGAGATTGCGGACGCGGGGACCGGGTCGCCTGATCTCGACTAAGACAGGCGTTTTAGGAGGTCGACTTGCAGGGAGCGGGCCGAGCTGGGTAATCGCTCTTCGGCGATTGGGTTGCCGATCTGGCGGTCAGGCAAGGGGCAAAACCAAGAGCGGATTTACCAAGAGAGGGGGCGGGTTTGCCGGTTGTTTACCCGATCGTCGGGTCGCAATAGCGTGGCAAATATGAGCGAGTAGGCTGCAGGTTATCCAGCGGATGTGGCTACCGACTCAGCGTGTCGCAGGCATCTGCGATCAACTCAATCGCTCGATCAACCTGGTCATGGCTGCTGGTCCAGCCGAGGGAGAATCGGACGGTCCGCCCGATCTGGTAATCAGTGCGTTGGATGGCTCGTAACGCTCGAGTAATTTCATCAGGCGGGGAATCGCTTTGGGCTGTAGCGAACACTAGTTGCCGGGCCGCCCGCTGGATCCGGCGGGCTTCCCCGGGCAGTTCAATAGCGATCGTGTTGGGAAGCCGAGCTGCGTCTTCGCAAAGCAAAACGGCGCCGTTGCTAAGGGAAGAAATGAGGCCGTTGCAAAAGTAGTTTCGCAGGTCGGTCAAGGTGTCGGAAACGTCGCTGGCGCAGCGGGCGGCCATGGACGCGGCGGCACCCAGGCCAATGCAGGCGGGGATGTTTTCAGCACCGGGGCGCAACCCCATTTCGCGCGCTTCACCAAACAGGATTGGGCACAGGTGCAAGCCCCGCCGAACATAGATGGCGCCGCTTCCCTTCGGGCCGTAGAACTTGTGGCCACTGATCGAAACCATGTCAGCGCGAAGGGCTTTCACGTCGACGGGAATCTTGCCAAATGCTTGAGTGGCATCGCAGTGAACAAGCACCCCCCGACTGTGGCAAGCGTCGGCGGTTTCTCGCACTGGCTGGATTGTCCCCAGCACGGGATTGGCTAGTTGCAGGCATGCCAGGCGAGTGTCGTCGCGTAACCGGGATTCAAACGCCTCGGCATCGCAGATTCCATTTTTGTCCGCCGGCACGGTTTCGATGTCCCAGCCAAACTGGGCCAATCGGGCTGCGGCGCCAAGTACCGATTCGTGTTCGAGCTCGCTGACCAAGATATGTCCGGGGACCTGCCAGTTGGCATCGTTGCCAACTTCGGGATGGCGTGGTTGGTCGTCTTGGTTGGCGTCCCGGTCAGGCGTTGCGGACTGGGTGTCATAGCTTGCGGGACGAAGTCGCGAGGACTGCAATTGACGCTGGCTAAAGTCAGCACGCCCGTTGCGTTGCCGCTGGCCATCGACGAGTCCCAGAATCCCCAAATTGTTTGCTTCGGTTCCACCGCCAGTAAAAACGATCTCAAACGGCTCGCATCCAGCCAGAGCGGCCACACCTTCACGGGCATGTTCGAGCGATTCGCCGATCGCTTGAGCATGGGCGTGTTCTTGTCCGGGCAACATGAAGTGTGTTTGCCAGTACGGTTTCATCGCCTCAACGACCGAGGGGGCCATTGGTGTGGTTCGATTGAAATCGAGATAGATCACAGACATAGAGAACGAGCTGATGGGCAGCGGCAAAACATACGTGGGAAGTGGCTGCTCGCTGGAAAGCAGTGACAACCCGTTGGGCGTCGGGGCACTGGGTTTGTTTTAAAGCGATTCAGGTTCAGAGAAATGGTCCTGGGCGGTATCGGATGTCGCCAAGGGGTACATTGGTGAAAAGCCGCGGACGCTTTGCCATCGGGGGGGGCGGCAAGGCTCGGAAATGCACCGGGAGGAAAGTCAGATTAGTTATCAGCGGGGCGAAAACTAGCCCTGATGGCGTTTTCGGAGGATTCATTTGCACAAACGGTTACATTTTGCGATAATGGAGGCGTTCGCAATTGGCGGAGGGTGCCGCCTTTCTATTTATTGTACCCAGTCCTTTTCTGCTACTCCCCGCTGGAGCCCCTTATGAAACGTTACAGACCCGGTTTTACTCTTGTCGAGCTGTTGGTGGTCATCGCCATCATCGGCATCTTGATGGGGCTATTGATCCCAGCCGTGGGCGCCGCCCGCGAGTCCGCACGCTCGACCCAGTGTGGCGTGAATGTGAGGAACCTCGCGTTGGCGGCTGTTCAGCACAACAACACGAAAGGGCAACTGCCCACCTACGTCAACAAGTACGGATATTTTGCTGGCGGTACAGACCCTTCTGACTTGGGGAATTCACCGCCTGCTCACGTTAAGCTTGGCGGCTACGGCGTCGCAATTCTTCCCTGGTTGGATGCTCAACCGACCTACGAACATTGGACCGAAGATCGCTACCCGCTGATTTCTACAGGTGCCGGTGACATTGGTGCAACTACCGCCTTTGCCGGTGAAGGCTACCACGGTTTGGCCACGCCAAATCTCGGAGTCTTTCAATGCCCAAGCAATCCCGTTAGCGAAGGCAGAAATGGTCGAAACAGTTATGCGCCCAACAACGGGCTGTCACCTATTCGCCTGAGTGCTAGCGGCAACGGATCGCCAACGGCAAGCGACTACGTTGTTCCGGGTGCGACACCCCTGGAAGCGTTCGTCGCAAGTGAGTCGGAGCTTAATGGCGTTTCTACTGCTGCCTACCTAGGACTTGACATGGCCCCCGTCGCATCCGGAAATTCGCCAAGGTTGCCGCCAACGGGCAGTCGACCAGCGGAACGAATTCGTTTGGAAGACCTGAAGGATGGCCAAACCGGTACGCTGTTGTATTCTGAGAATATTCAGGCAATGCCTTGGCACCGCGTTGGATTTCTTGGTGAAAACGCGGGTGATTTGGCAACGCAGCTTGCACCCTTCGCAGGTACGCAAGATCTCGACTACACGGCAACCCCGCAGACGCTTCCGTACCTGTATGCCAAGTTCACCAATGGCCTCGTCTGGCACTATCAAGACCCCAAGTTCGCTCAGTTGAATGGGCTTACGGTGCCACCGGTAAGCCCTAACGGCTCTGCTGTTACCGACGTTTGGCCGCAGCACAAAATCAATGGCGGTGGTGCTTTGCTTGAGGAATCACTTCTTGTGAAGACGATGTACGAAAACTACTTTGACGCTCCGTCGCTCGCACGTCCCTCATCGGCTCACGTCGAAGGTGTTAACTGTGGTTTTGGGGACGGAAGTAATCGCTTCATCTCCGAGAGTATTGACTATCGTGTTTACCAAGCGATGATGACGCCTCGTGGTAAGAGCAGCGATGTTCCTTGGAAGGAATTCGTAATCACCAACGAGCTCGATTGATTTCTGTAGATCAGTTTGCAAACACGTCACCGAGGTCGCTTCCAACGAAGCGGCCTCGGTTTTTTTATGCGCCCACGATCGTGGCCGGTGACGATTGTGGTGGTTGATTGTTCTGTGATGCCGTCTTGGTAATCCTTGGAAACTTTTCCGGTCCTTCGGCTGAGTGAATCTCTATCGGTTGCCGATGACTCTACTAGCACCCTGAAGCACTTGGCATTACGCCTGTCGACCGGATCGCGGTGGCGAGGATCCTATTCCTTTCGCCTTGGATTCGAGCCACGACAGACTGGCGTCCTGTGTTCGTAATGGCGATGACCCGGCACCGGTCAGAGCCAAATGAGGATGGGGTGTGATTGTCTCGAGCGTACCTCCCTCCCGCGCTTGGGCAGTCCGGCACGGAATGCCAAACCCAGTCATCGACTTCCACCGCATGCGGCTTGCCCTGGTCTCCCACGCCAGTACTCCGACAAGTCTCGAGTTCTCGATTGGCTAATCCATTCCGTACCCCAATCCCCATCCTCAGGCCCCGTTAGCCGTGACAGCTTCTCCACCCTCCTTTCTTCGCGTTCATCGTGGTCCAGAAACCTCGTCGAGCGAAGCAAAATCTGCCAGCGAATTTTCCCATAGCGACGAGCAGCGGATCGACCAGTTTTGGGACCGTTTCGCCGCCGCTACCGGTTGGCGGTTAACGCCCCGTGCTCGGCGAGTCGGCGAATCGCCGGAACTAACGGCAGTCGTTGGGTCGGGGCCAATCGATGAGCTCAAGCAGATCAATGCACTGGAGTCGACCGCAGGGTTGGATTCGATTGATGCAGACGCTTTCGACGCCTTTGAAGATTCCTTCATCGAATCGCTGCGAAGTTCGTCAGCCCTTCACGACCGAGCTTCGGGCGCAGCAAGCTCGGTGATTGGTAAGGCAGACGCGACCCAGTTGGCGGCATCGGCGATCGAGGTCATAAGCGAATTGCAGGCGGCAAGGGGCGCGATCCGGCGGGCCAACGCGGAAATGGCTGCCCGCGCTAGCGTGATTGCTTCACCCGAGCAGCAAACCACACTTGCCGAACGTATCGAGACGATCTTATCGGATGCCGTCGCAGCATGTGATTGCACTGCCGCCATCATTTATATGCTCGACGACGACACGAGCGTGTTGTCAGGTCGAAGTGTTTTCGGCATGTCACCTCGCGTGATCGAAAAAGAGCCTCGTCCGCTGCAGGGCAGTCGCGGTGACTTAGAAGCGATGATCAAGGGCGTCGTGACGATCGACGATATGAACGCGGGCCCAATCGACACTTGGAATGCACCGGAGAAATGCGAAGCCGCCATTTGCGCCGCGATATGCAGCGGTGATGTTCCCATTGGAACGATGTGGCTGCTGTCGGACGAAACGAAATCGTTCCAAAATGCGCAAGCCGCATCGGCGCGAATGGCGGCCCGAGCCATTGGCGTCGAGCTGACTGCCGCAGGGGTCGAAGATTTCGCCAGTCCCGTGACGCAGGATACCGACCTTGATTTGTTGAAACACCAGTCTGCTGATTGGGACCAAGCCGACCAATACGGTCCAACGGAAGCCGAGTTGCTGGAATTGCAGGCTCGCGAAGATGCATTGGTTGCCAAGATGCTTGCCGATCGTGCTGAACTAGCAGAGGTCGCCGCGTGGCAGATTCAAACGTTGCCCATTGGGGCTGCAATCGCGGCTGACTGGAAAGCCGACGGCATGATCGACTCACCTCGGGACTATGCAATCGGATGGCACCTGTGGGATGTTCTGCCCGATGGTTCGCTGGCCTTTGCGATCGCCGAAGCTTGCGAGGCTGATGTCTCAGGAGCCATGAACGCCACGGTGGCGAGAGCCGCGTTTGCGTCACACCTTTCCTATCGACACACGCCCACGCAAATGCTCGCCCGAGTTGCTGATACTCTCTGGCAAACAAGTTTGGGTGAGCAATGGATGTCCATGCTCTACGCGTCGATCGACCCGGAAACGGGAGAGGGCATTGTGGCCTCGGCAGGTCACATCACTGCGATCATCGGCAGCCAACGTGGTTACCGCCCCATCATCGGTGGCCGTTCGATACCCTTGTGCATGGATATTGATCCTCTTTGCGTCCAGAACACATTCCGGATCCTCCCGGGCGAAGCACTGCTGGCTTACACGCAAGGATTTCTCGGTGGCGACACCAACCATTCGACGCTCGGTGAAGTGCTGCACAAGGCAATGAAAAAGTCCAAGCCCAACCCACTAGCGGAAATTCGCAAAGCGATGGCGTCGATTCCCAAGCTAAGTGAACAGGGAGCCGCAAGTTTGGTTCGATCGTAAGGGATGATCGGTGGATAAACCAAAGCACCGCAGCGTCGACTTAAGCCGCGCGTCGTGTCATCGGCGCGTAAGCATTCGAACCGGTCAGCGAGATTGAGCGATCGGTCAGCGGGAATTTGATTTTGCTCATCGCATTGTGCATGGCAACGCCATCACGAAATCGTCGATTCGGTGTGGGGTCGATGGCTTTCTTGATGAGATCAACAAAGTCTTTCGACAAGCCTTTACGCAGTCGATTGAAGTTGGGCAGGCGGTCAAACGGATACTCGGGAACGTCACCAGCGAAGAGTCGGTAAAGGACTAGGCCGAGCGAAAACACGTCGCTTCGGTACGTGGGTTTTCCCATCGCTTGTTCAGGAGCGATGTAGCCCAGAGTGCCGCTTCCCGAAACGTCATGAGGTCGGCTTTCAAAGCGAGCCAAACCAAAATCGGTAAGTTGGACGACTTGATTAGGAAAGAGCACGAAATTGTCGGGTTTAATGTCTCGGTGCAGAACCATTTGCTCGTGCGCATAACCAACCGCGCTAATCATTTGCACGGCGTAGTCAATTGCGGTTGCGCGTGACAATCGCCTTGTCATTCGGTCGGCCAGCGTTTCTTCGCCTAAGGGAAACGCGATCACGAAGTGTCCGTCAATGAAGCGGGCATCTTTCAGGGGTAGGATCGCCGGGTGATCCAGCTTGGCCATGATCCGGACCTCCCGCTGCATGTCGTCGAGCGACTGCGAATTTTGCAGATAGCGGTTGTCGGGTATCTTCAACGCAACCTTGCGGTCCTCAACCAGATCGGTGGCCGCGTACACGGTAGCGAATCCGCCTTCGCCCAATCGGCGGGTCAAGCGGTACTTGTCTAAGCGAGAGCCGATGCGAAGCGGACCCGATTCTTGATCGGAGCTTCGGAAAATCTTGAGGGATACAGCCACGAGCGTCCTTGCCAATGTCGAAATCAAACCACCGATCGTAACGCATGGAAACTGCCGTTCGTGCGGTCACAACCTTAGTGTGCAATCGTCAATTTCGCGTCAATCGCGTTACTTAATTTTACTCGCGGGAAAGGATCGACTCCGCTTAGATCCCACGCACGTCACAATCGGCAAGGTTTAACGGCGTTGTTGGATAAGAAATGCCATGATTCGAGGACCAAGGCTCCCCATAGAGCGCCGTTTGCGTTTACAATTTCCCCATAAGTAAAACACCCACCTACGGGGACCAGCGACTTTTCGCTGTCTACCAGCCTACTACTTACGAGAGATCTTCCATGCCTCAACGTCCGGAGCAAAATTCCACGGATCGCCGATCCTTTCTTAAGAACTCATCGGCAGTAGCCGCCGGCGCTGCCTTGAGTACCTCGATCGCGCAGACTGCTCACGCAGCCGGCAGCGACGAGATTAAGTTTGTTGTCGTAGGGATCGGTGGCCGCGGTAGCGGTGCAGCAGCCAACATTTTCGAATCGAAGGGCAACGTCAAGCTAGTAGCGGTGGCCGACGCCTTCGCTGACAAGGCGGAATCAGCGCTGAAGTCGCTTAGCCGAGGCAAGTACAAAGACAAAATTGACGTTCCCGCTGATCGTATCTTCACAGGCCTGGACGGTTACAAGGCTGCGATTGACGTCGATTGCGACTTGGTTGTGATTGCGACTCCACCCGCGTTCAAGCCTCAGCAGTTTGAATACGCGGTCAACAAAGGTCGCCACATCTTCATGGAAAAGCCGGTTGCGTCGGATGCACCTGGCGTGAAACGCGTCTTGGCTTCGGTCGAAGAGTCGAAAAAGAAGAACTTGATGGTCGGCATCGGTCTGCAACGCCGTCACGAGCCTCAGTACATGGAAACGATCGCTCGCATTCATGACGGCGCTATTGGCGACGTCGTAGCACAGCGGGTTTACTGGAACGGTGGCGGGATTTGGTACCGCAATCGCAAGCCTGATGCCAACGAAATGCAGTTCCAGGTTAACAATTGGTACCACTTCAACTGGTTGTGTGGCGACCAAATTTGCGAACAACACATTCACAACTTGGATGTCGGTTGTTGGGTCAAGGGTGACTATCCCGTCGAGTGCAACGGAATGGGTGGTCGCGAACAGCGAATGGGTGGTGATCCGACCAAGTCGCAGATCTTTGATCACACGTGCTGCGAATACACGTTCAAGGACGGTACCAAGATGTTCAGCCAAGGCCGTCACTTGGCCGGTTCATGGCAATACGTGGGCGAAGCCGTCCACGGAACCAAGGGCACCGCTGATCCGTCCGGGCGAATTGAAGGCCCGAACGCATGGGAATTCGCTGGCAAGCGTCTGAACGGTCACCAACAAGAGCAGCACGATTTGATCGAGGCTCTGATGCGTGGCGAGATTTACAACGAAGGCGAATACGGGGCTAAGTCCACGTTCACCGCAATTCTGGGACGCGAAGCCTGCTACAGCGGCAAGATCGTGAAGTGGGATGAGCTGATGGAAAAAGGTCGCGACTTGGCTCCAGGAATCGACAATTACAGCTTGGACGGTGAAGTTCCTGAATCGGCTCGCCCGGATGACGAAGGCAAGTACCCAATCCCAACCCCGGGCAAGTACAGCCCCTTTGCCTGAGTGAATGGTGAACCTCTAACGGACTCGCGGCAGAGTCGCTAAGTCGATGCGGGGGCAGTTTGGTAAGCGAACAGCAAACCAACCTGCCCCGTTTTTTTGTGCCCCTAAGATGGCACCTGAAAAACTTGGTCCAGGGTCTAATTCCAGAACCGTTAAATCCAGAACCGTCAAATCCAGAACCGTCATGCGCTGACTAGCTGATCCCTGGGAAAGTCAGGTCTCATGTATTCGATAATGGGTGAACGCTGCGTATTCGATCCGCTGATCTAGCCGAGTAACTGGGCCGATAGCTTATCGCCGCAAGCAGTGATGACTCGCTGAATCAGCGTGTCCGCTTCATCACCACTCATGGTGGCGTCATGCCGCTGAAGCTCGACGGTCATCAGGACGCGTTTGCGATCCTTGCCGTCTTTCTCAGCATCACGGTAGGTTTCCTGGTAACGGACACCGGCTAGTTCAGAACCCACGGCGGCACGAACGACGTCTTCCATTTCTTTCCACTGCACCGATTCGGCTACCACGAAATTCAAGTCGCGTTGAATCGACGGGAATGCACTGACGGACTGTTGTTGAGGTACTAATTCAGATAGCTCTAACAAGGTCGGCAACGAAAGCTCGGCCGCGACGACTGGCTCCGGTAGCTTCCATGCTTTCAGGTACTTCGCATCGACCATACCCAAGTATCCAAGCGGTGTTTCACCAATTTTAAGTGAGACCACCGATCCCGCCGCGAAGCCTTGCCGCGTAACGGATTCAACATCCAGTGTGCCGGCGATACCCATGCGCTGGCAGAGAGTTTCGATTAGCCCTTTTGCTTCAAAAAAGTCGCTGCTCGATACGATGCCAAGCGAATAGGTCTCGCTTGGCAGGTCGTCCGCTGAATCACCTGGCAAGTAGACGTGCGCGATTTCGAACAAATCAGCCACGATCGATGCGGATGCCCAATTGCCGGCGCGGCCTTCGATGAGGCTCGGAATCAACGACCGGCGAAGTCGGCGTGATCCCTTTAGCATGGCCGTTTGGGTTTCGAGTGCCGGCTTATCGGTCCAGGTGCAAAAACCCTCGTCAACCTTCGCGGTCACAACGCTTGGGGTCATGGCTTCGCTGAGTCCGCCAGCGGTCATCACCTGGCGCACGCGATCCATGGCAGTATCAAATGGACGCTTGGTGCTTGGCGCAACGGGAATAGGTGAATCCTCAGGGATTTTTTCGTACCCGTGAATGCGGGCGACTTCTTCCACCAGGTCAGCCTCGCGTGTTAAGTCGAACCGCCACGTCGGTGGAGTCAGCACCATCGTATCCGAGGCGCTTTTGCTCGCGCTACAGCCCAGTGCGAGAAGGATTCGCTGAACTTCGAGGCGGTCAATTTGGATTCCTAAGATCCGCTTGAGTTGCGACATCCGCAATACAATCTGTTCACGCTTGGCAATATCGGGAGCCGTATCAATGACTCCGTCGGCAACCTCGCCACCCGCCATCTCAACGATCAACTGGCACACTCGGCGACTAGCCCAGTCAACGCCTACCGGATCGACTTTACGCTCGAAGCGGAACGATGAAGGGCTATGCAATTTCAAACTTCTCGCCGCGCGTCGAACCGCCAGCGGCGAAAACATGGCTGCTTCGATGACGAGGTCGGTCGTTGCTTGAGTCACTTCGCTAGATGCGCCGCCCATCACGCCCGCGATCGCCGAAGCGGACTTTCCATCGGCGATCACGCACATCGAAGGATCGAGTTCATAGCTTCGGTGATCGATCGCTTCGATCTTCTCACCTGCCTCGGCGGGGCGAACTACTATTTTTTGATCTGCGATCTTCGCGTAATCGAAAGCGTGCAGGGGTTGTCCGCATTCCATCATCACGAAGTTGGTGGCATCAACCACATTGTTGACGCTCTGATAAGGCTCAATGGTTCCGTCAAATTTGCGTTTCCAGAATACGCTCTGCAAGGCATCGACAAGCCAATCGGGGCTCGGCCCGATCTTGACGCCTTGAATCACTCGTGCGGTGTAACGCGGGCAGGCTTCAACAAAAGTGTTTTCAACGCTTAGCAGCGAATCGATTGCCACATCCGACGTTGCAAGTTCGGGTTCGGGCTTGGCGACCGGCACGTCATAGAGGACGCCAATTTCGCGTGCGACACCAAGATGGCCCAGGCAATCGCCGCGGTTACTGGTGACTTCTAAGTCAATCACGACATCATTGTTGATGTCAATCGTTTCCTCGTGATTGAGCCCCGTCAGGCTCAAACGATCGCACAGTTCTTCGTGTGAAACGGGAATGTTGACGTACTGGGACAACCACTTCCAAGAAACGAGCATGAGGCCAAACCACGAGAAAAAAAAGGGAATTTCGACGCAGGTAGGTTACGCGAAAGCTCCCTAGGGTCACAAGGAGTGGACGGGGCCTCAATCGTCCAAAACTAGTCGTTAGAACAGACGGATTTCATCACCCAATAGCAAATCGTCGTCGTCATCAGCGGAAGAATCCAACGTCAATTCGCTTTCAGCCACCGACGGCGTCAGGCTCAGCCGGTTAATAATCACCAAGGCATCAAGTGCCGTGATCGACCCGCTGCCGTTGGTGTCCATCCGTCGCATTGACTCCGCGTCCATCATCAAACCAACGCCGGTGTCGGTCGCTAGACCTGCCTGCGACTCGGAACTCGGCACCGTCTGCGAACCGAATCGACCGAGGAAGTTGATCACCTGCAATGCGTCAGCAGCAGTGACTTCTCCGTTGCCGTTGACATCCAATGGCATCGGGTCGACTTCCTCATGACCAACAATCGTCAGGTCGAGTGGTGACAGCCGAACTCGGGCGTTGGGCAATGCGACATCCAAATCCAACAGCAAGTTCTCGGCAAATTGGCCGTCGGCGTAATCGGCTTTCAATTGCACTTGCCCGGCTTGCAAGGCAATCATACCGAGTCGGACGGCAACCGATGGACCCGTTTCAGGCGAATCAAACTCGCGAAGCACCACACCTAATTCATCAATCAGGTTCGCGCCGCCAATTGCCACGCCATGTTCAGCGTTCAGCAAACCGGATCTGATAACTTCTGGATCAAGCCGGTTCGATTCACCGATCAATTGATAGCCATCCCCTGGGTTCAGTTCACCAGTCAGCATCAGGTGCTCGGCGGGGATCTCCAGATCAAAGAAGGTTCCGAAGACACCCGAAGGATTCTCGCGAAGATCCGTCAGCACAACTTCAATCCAAAAGTGGTCGTCCTGATCAACACTAGTGATCACTTCGCCCGCTTCGTTCACCGCTCTTAGGCCGACTTCCATAAGGAAAACGTTTTCTTCCACGGAGAGCTGTTCGACTGCCCCATCTGTCGTCGCCGAGTAGCGTGCCAGCCTGTCGCCAACGATCAATTCAGCGATGATTCCCGGGATTGGATTTTCCGGACGCTCATCTTCGGTGGCATCGTCAGTTCGCCCACCGAGCCCATCAAAGATGTGCTTGACGGAAACCACTTCGACGTCGTTCACATCGACATCGAAGTCTTCGGCAGCTTGCGCGACAGCCGAGTCAGTAAGCTGGGCCATTTCATCGTCGCTAAGAGTCAGGACATCGATTCGCACATTGGCCGTTGATGTCGTGAATCCATCACTGATCGTGTACTTGAATTCAATCACGTCGTAATTTCGGATCACGTCGTGGGGAGCATCAAGCCAGCGACCCGATACAATTTCAAAACCATTGGGTGCACCGATCAGTTCCGTGATCTGGACGCTTGGGCCCCAATAGCTGTTCGAAAGATTGAGGTCGTTCGCCAGAACATCAAACAGAGGTTCGAATCGAAAGGTTTGCCGACTGTCTTGATCGGTGAACGTGAACACGTCGTCGACCGCTTGGATCGCGGGCTGGAGTTCACCGAGTGGCGAGGTAACTGGGTTTTCAACGTCGTCCCAGCGATATTCGATCAATCGGTCTCGCATCCGGGCAATCAACCGATCGGCATTGGCGTCAATCTCAAGCCATAGGTCGCTCGGCAGTGATCCCTGTTCGACGAAGCGTCCTTCCGCATCGACGGTTCCATACACGAATTGACGCTTCCAAGGCGATCCGTATGCGAACACTGAATCGCGTGCTTCACTATTTGCCACGTAACGCGTGAACCCTACGAATCCCGTCGATGGCTCGATTGCAATTAAGTCGTCGCCCGCATTACCACGTGCAAGAACGGCCGCACCCGACTCTGGCTCGGGACCCTCGTAAGTCAGTTGAGTGATTCCAATAAATTCGCCCTCAGTGACCGACAGAGTAAGCAAGAAGCTACCACCGACGGCATCCGGAAGTGTTAGATCTTGGTACCCTTGAGCCAAGAAGACAATCAAATCCTCGCGAACTGTCACGCCCGTGTAGTTGATCAACATGCCTTCCGGCGTCTCGACCTCTCGAATCCGTCGCTCGCTGGCAACATCCGTCGAAAGGTCCGCGTCGATCAATAGAACGGAGCTTCCCCAGCCATAGCCTTGCCGTAAGACTGATGTTGCACCGGAGGTCGTCACCACGGTGGCCTGAGGATTGTCAATCATCAACGTGTCAAACACTTGCGGCTCATCACCGCTTAAGTCGATCAGGTCAACGTAGGTGACTGGTTGCCATGGAATGCCTAGTGCGGGCAATTCAATCGCAGCGTCGCGACCATTCCCGTTTTCGTTCTCAACATCGCTAGCGGTTTCGCTTGGTAGTTGACCACTGCGAATAATCGTCGCTGAGTTTCCGTCTTCAGCGAGTTCAAAACCGAGAACGCGAGAGCCATAGTACGAGTGATTGTTTTCGAGCGTAGCAACCGTGATCTTGCTTGCCTCGCTTAGCCCGTCACTCGAAACATCAAATTTGCTGAGCTCAATTTTGTCAGCATCAGGTTCCGAACCGCCTAGGCTATCGGAACCGGCTTCGAAAGGTAAACCGAAAAACGGTTGGGGATGAGTCAACACGTATAAGGAGTCGCCATGAAGTTGCACGGACTCCGAGGAGTACGGTCCATAGTACGATTGATCATAACTTTGAACTGCTGCCTGCTGGTCCAATCGAATCAGGCCACTCTGGCTACTTTTGTAAACGCTGAGAGTTAGTTCGGTCGGCGGCGGCGGATAGATCAGTATGGTCGGTTGCCCATACATCGTGTCCGTGACGGTGACAATGTGATTGTCGTCGTGGATGACATTAATCAAATGTCCTTCTTCGATAACTTCACTGACGATTGCTCTCTCATCGCCATCGCTGACTAATACCGAGATCGCCTTCCATCGAGGCGTAAAGTCAATCCAGAGATCCTCGTCTGGGACGGTTGTTCCGTCGTTGGTTGCCGGTGGTGGGTTGTACGGCAGAGATCCTAAGACGTGAAATTGGCCATCGGAGTAAAACGCGTGACTCGGAAAGAAATCGATGTCAATCTGCTCGAAAGTCTCTAGCTCGCCATCGCTATTGCGACGCAACAAATTCAAAGTTGCAGTGGCGTCGACGTCGGATGGGGCAATCGCATAAACGATCCCGTCAATTTCTTCGGTTTGATCAGTGGGGAAAGTGGAAAATCCAAACCAAGGTAATTCGTTGCCGCAAATCATCACAGCAGCGACGTCTCCTTGGGGCTGAGTTGTTTGCATAGCCATCGGAGGCAAATTCAACGCAGGCACGTCAGGCACAGCATTGGCTGAAGCGTGAGCGGCCAATAGCTGCCGCTTCTCGAGAGTCTCAACGTTCAGACAACGTTTTTTAAAAGTAAACATGAATCAGACCAGAAGCGGGTGGCGGGGGTCAAATCTCGCCAGAGCGAATGCAATTTTCCCAAGGACCATAGTATCCCCCTAGAAGTAGCTACGACGCAATCGTAACGCCCTAAGTTCCTGGGAATACGCCTATCGACCCCCAGATTTCGCCGACCGGGACACTCGTTGATGGTGGGCAATTGTGCACTCGTTTCACTCCCCTTTCTGCATCGTTGAATCCTTTTACGATGACGACATGTTCGAACTCCGATGCACCGTCCGAAATTGCCAGCATCTGCTGAAACTCATCGATGGTGCGCTGCGGTGCGAGTCGGGTCATCACTTCGACCGTGCTAAGCAAGGTTACTGGAACTTATTGCAGCCTCAGGATCGAAAATCCAAGAACCCAGGCGATTGCGAAAGCGCGGTCATGGCTCGGCATCGCTGGCTCGAGCGTGGCTATGCGACCGACCTGATTGAAACGCTCCGACTTTGGACCGAGACCGATTCGGAAACGACGGCGGTTCGAACGGTCGACCTTGGCTGCGGCGAAGGCACCTTCGGCCCGGCGCTGTTCTCGGCGCACCCTGAGTTGTACTGCGGAATCGAGCTTTCTAAACAGGCAATCAAGATTGCCGCCCGACGCTGGGCTGATGCGACATGGGTGCTCGCCAACGCTGATCGAACCCTGCCCGCGGCCGACGGTAGCGTTGGTCGCGTGATGTCACTTTTTGGCCGTCGCCCGATTCGCGAAATCAAACGAGTGCTTGCACCGGGAGGCGTCTGTATCGTCGCGGTTCCGGGCGAAGACGATCTCATCGAACTTCGTGAGCAGGTTCAACAGGCTGCGCATCGTCGAAGTCGGTGGGAAGTGATCGTTGACGAAATGGCAGCCGAAGGAATGACCTTCGTCGAGCATCGATTGTGGCAACAATCCGTTGTGCTTGATCCAGATGCAATTGGCGACGCGATGGCGATGACCTATCGCGCGGTTCGCCACTCGCAGCAGTCTCGATTGGAAACTCTTGATACGATGCCAGTCACGCTATCGGCTGACTTGATGCTCTTCCGAGCGTGACCGTTTCAGCCGTGTTCACATCGACCGACGTTCCTCGGCACGGATCGTGGTCGTGCTCGCATTTACTGGTTTCCCAGTACTTCTTCGGTTGGCGGTTGCAGGCTGGTGCTGTTCCCCGCTGAGTCATCGCCGTCGCCGTCAGCGACTTTATCAGAGTTTTTAGCGGCGTCGTCGTCACTGGGGACCGCGATGGGTTCAAGAACGAGTCGAACCGGAGTGCCACGTTCTGGAATTCGAGAAGTGAAAGGCTCATAGAGCAGTGAACCTGCGTCAGCACTGCTACTTACCGGCACATCCATCATCGCGGTCGTGAAGTTGGAAACGCAAATCAAATCGCCTGCATCGGCCTGGTAGTAATTTCGTCCATCACGCGGGTCCTTCCATACCGAACTGCCTCCGAACACCCACTCAACGTCCATGACGTCGTCGGTGCCTACCTTGCGAATCCACTGGCGAGCATCAGTGACTTGGAATTTTTTATCTTGGTCAAGGTAACAAACCCAGACACGAATTTTTTGACCTGTCGCGGGTACGAAATCAGGATGGTAAGCAACGGGTGTTCCCGGTTGCGCGTCGATCGCGAGCAGGGCTGCGTGTACCTCGTTAGCCTTGGCAATGGTAGCGACAACGGATTCGTGTTCTTTGGTGCCTTGGGGGCAGGCGAACATTTCCAAGGGCCCTTCGTTCATCGCAACGTATCCATCGGCATAGACGAGACCTTTCTTGCGATCGATCCAAAGGTTGGTCTTGGTCATCTGAATTGCGTTGGGAGGCGAGCCGAAGGCTTTCGCCGCAATCTCGTCAGGGCCAACGTAGTCGTCGAGCGGCGTTTTCTGTTCTTCGTCAGTCAACGGGTCACTGATCGAAACGCTTGGCGCGTCGTCGCCTGATTCTTCGGGCATATCGACGGACGTTTCAGATGACCCGTCGTCGGGTGAGTCCACCGATGAGCCGACCGGTTGAGGCTTCGGCAGCATGCGCTTCGTTGGCGTCGCCGTGACTTCCTCTGCGGCCTGGTCCACCGTCGGTGAGGGCTCGTCCTGGGCTACCTCAGCAGGTTGCCCACACCCCGAAATCACGACCAATGTCGAGAAGAACGCGATTGCAAAAATGGATTGGGATTGAAAAACAGGCGAAAATCGCAGGTTCATGCCGAGGCTTCCGTAGAGAAATTTAGCCGCATCTAGCGTTGATTGGGTCAGTGGTTATCGTAACGGGCGTATTGTACCGCGTTCGCTCGACTTACGGACAATGTGCGATTTCAACGAACACCGCCGACATCTGATTTGCTTTCTCTATGACGACCAATTTTCCTGATATGGCTTCGCCTGAATCATCCTCTTCAACGGTTGAAGGGTCGTCCATTCGTGCCAATCGAATTGATGGTTGGGAAGAATTTCTTAAGCGACCCTCGCCCCTGCGAGTCGCGTCCGTTCGTGACGTTTTCGGTGAGCCTTCCGAGGGTGGGCAAATTTATCGTTGGGGCGTCGCGGTGGCCACGGGCGCTGCATGTGATCCTGTCACCGAGGCGATCACTCGTTTGTCATGTGATGGGAAGGTACGTAAGAAGGACCGCGATGTTGATCTTCTAGTCGCCGTTGATGCAGCCATCGAGCAATTCAATGATCCCACAACGCCAAGTCTGACGTTGGCTGCGTCAGCCGTTCGTTGGGCGGTGGCGGTGGATCGTCTGCTAGAGATCGTAGAGGAACATCGCGCCCACGAGTTGTTGCGATCGCTTTTAGATTTGCACGAGGCGATACTTTCACGTGCATCTATGGAGTGTCCCTTGCACTTGATACTCGGTGGCGAACTCGGTTTGACTCTCGCGTGGCGATTACCCGATCTTGAAGCCACTCGAAAACTTCGTGACATGTCGATCGAAGCGGTTGCTCAGTGGTGCAGTGGTGAGGACGAATCGGTCGCTTCCGCAATCGAAGGAGCGGTGAATTCAAGGTTGGTACTGGCGTCCTTGATCCGCTGCAAATCACTTGTGCAAAAGAAGACTCTTCCTCGACCTCGTAAAACCAAAGCCCTGGAAGAACAAGACAAACTATCCGTTGTCGGTAGCAGCAGCGCCGGGCCGGCCCTGAAACGCACCATGCGTCGAACGGGTGACTTGCTGGCGACTTGGGTGGTTGCGTTGACGAGCCCCGGCGGAGTTTCAGCGTTTAGCAACGCGAGCTCAAGAGATGTCAAAGACGACGTGGGTGGCAATGGGTTGCTCGACAGGGCAACGCATTTTGATCGCGAGGCTTTGGTTCCCGCACTAACCGCCGCTCTCGGAAGTCATCCTACCGGTGGACGTTTAGCTTGGGAGGTGTCTTTGCCAGATTCGATGTGGTGTGAGAACGACGCCAAGCTTGCCGTGTTGATGCCCGAATGGGATGTGCGAAAAGGCCGAACTGTGATCGACTTCCAAGGCGATTCGCTAAGTCTAGAAGTCTTTGCCGGAAAATCGCTTGCTTTGTCCGGCGTCGTGGAAACCAATGTGGAAGTTGATGGCGAAGCTCTGCAATCAGAAGGCGATTGGGATGAAATTTGCCGGTTTTCCGATGATGATGTTCATTACCTTGAACTCGAACAGCCATGGAGCGGCGGGTGGGTGTTGCAGCGTCAGTTCTTGCTGCTTCGCGACGACCGATGTTTGTTGTTCGCCGATACGATTCTTCCGGATGCGAAGAACGACGACTCGATTGATTTGACTCGAGCTAAAATTCAATCCACGGTTTCTTTGCCAGTTGGCCCGCAGGTAGTCGTAAAGGCGAACGACGAAATTCGCGAAATTCTTCTTGGTGACGTATCCGGCAAGCAGGCTGACCGAGCGCTCGTAATTCCGATATCGGCTAGCGAATGGAAGGTGGGGCCGACTCGCGCGAAGCTTCATGTGCAGGCGTCTTCGGCGGATAGCCCTTCGCGATTGGTGTTCACATCATCGGGAACCGGCAATCTATACCTGCCCGTTTGGATCGACTTTGAACGACGTCGTTTTAATCGAGATCGAACTTGGCGAACGTTAACCGTTGCCGATGCGTTGCGAATATGTCGGCCCGAAGAAGCGTCCGCGTATCGCGTTCAGTCTGGATCAGAACAATGGTGCGTTTATCGGTCCCTCGGTGAATCTCGCTGCCGCACTTTCCTGGGTAAGCACATGATGGCAAATTTCTTCGTTTCGCGATTCGATATGGGCGATGGCGTTCATGAATCGCTGATTACTGTCGATGACGAAGAGGTTTAACGTTGGATTACCAACAAGTCATTGCTCGAGTTGCGCAAAACTGGTCCACAGTCGAAGCCGAGGTCAACAACGCGGTTGCCGATGCGGGACGTGACCGAAACGACGTGCGGGTGGTCGGCGTCACGAAGTACGTGGACGCCGCCGCTACGGCGGCATTGGTAGCGGCTGGCTGTGACCAACTAGGTGAAAATCGTCCTCAAGTGCTTTGGGAAAAAGCTGAATCCGGTTTGATCGCTGATTCTGTGCAGTGGCATTTGATTGGTCACTTGCAGCGGAACAAAGTGCGACGCTCGTTGCAGTACCGACCAATCATCCACTCCATTGATAGCCCTCGATTGCTGGAATGTGTCGCTGAGGAATCACACGCGGCGGGATTCGTTACCCAAGTGATGTTGGAGGTCAACGTCAGCGGTGAAGCAAACAAAACGGGGATGGATCAAGAAACGCTCGAGGTTTTGGTTGAGCGATGCTCAGGTGCAAAGGATGGAGCGTCGTTGCGAAACGTTGAGGTCATTGGATTGATGGCGATGGCGGGATGGGGGACTGATCTTCAAGCTGCTCGTCAACAATTTTTCCTCGTTCGCAAACTGCGAGATCATCTGCGGGCAACCTATCGTTTGCCTTTGTCGCAATTGTCGATGGGCATGAGCGGCGATTTTCAAGCTGCGATCGCTGAGGGCGCGACCATGGTCCGCATTGGAAGTCGACTGTTCGAAGGCGTGATGGAGAAACACTGATGGTGCGTTTGCCCATCCACGTGACCGCTTCGGCCCGGCGCAACCATGTAGGCGGCCAGCACGATGGGGCGCTTCGGGTTCGCGTGACCGCGGTGGCTGACAAGGGAAAAGCAAACAAGGCGATCATGAAACTGCTCGCCAAAACACTCGGGTTGAGCATAAGTCAGTTCGAGATTATCAGCGGTCACACGAACCGTAGAAAAGTGCTTGAGATCCACGAGGCCCCGGACAATCTAGCCGCGACCATTGAACAACTTCAGCAATTGGAATCGTAATTTCATCGAGTTCCAAAGCTCAGGTTCACTGCCTAGCAAACCGAAGTTCAGGACAGGTAATTCACGCCGACAACCAGAGCCGTTAGCAATGCGGCTACAAAGATTGGCAAAGCGTCGTTGGAATCGATTGACGCGATGGAAGCTGCTTGCGGACTAATGTCGCCACGCGAATCTCTTTGGATCGATCGCACAATTCTGAGCGATTGCATGGCAAAAACAACGGCGAGCACTAACCCGATTAGTAACTCCTCGGACATCAGGGAAAGCGGTTTGCCGATTTGGCTAGCCAGCAGTGATCCACCGATGTAGCACAAAAGCGAAACTAAAATCGCGAACGCAAATGATCCAATCAGGTACCCTTTGCGTTCACGCAAGGTCATGCGGTGCCATTCGACTCGGCCCGTGCTTTTCACGTCTTCACATCCGCCGCAGCGTAAATGTCCCGGCCCAAGACCTCCGCTGAGGAAAGGGATTTGAATGCTAATGAGTCCCCCGCACTCCTTGCAGAGTTGCGGCAAGCGTAGCCATCGGCGCGAAGTCTGGTGCAATGTGCTCACGTCGTGCTGAGTGTTTCGTAAGAGGCGAGTTAGAACTGAATGCAACAGTCGGGCGATGGGGATGGCCACGTCTCAATGCAGACGGAGGGACGGACTTCCGAGATTAATCAACTCAGGGGTCACTGGTTGTCCGTCCCAAGCTGATTTGGTGAAATTCCTCGCCATACTTGACGATTAATCCTAATATAATCTCTCAATTTACCTCCGGTGGGAGGATTTCGATACTTTGGAAGCGGGGTGAAAATTTCGTCAAAATCAGTGATTCCAGGAAAACGCGTGAAGACTAGAATCTCGACGATGCAAGTCGCCGAATTCGGTGGTCGTTTGAGAGGTCGTCGGGACCGCTCCGCTGGCACGCCCTCTCTGTCCTTCTAGCCACCAGGGCTATCACTTGATTTACGTCACCATTCGCTGCTACGTCATGACGACGTTGTTGGTACTGCTATCGCACTCGATTGGCAGAGCGGACGAACGTGTCCAAATGGTCCTTGATCCATACGGTGGTGCCCATGTTACCCAGGCTTCGACCAAGCCCTATCCACGTTTGGTCGCCGAGTTTGAGCGCACTCAGGTGCTCATGTTTGGAATTAGCGATTGGCAAGAGCATCACAACGAGATCCTGATCGAGATTGCGGAAAAGACTTCCGGTCGTGTTAACGTTTTGATTCTGTGCAACGACATGTTGCAAATCAAAACCGCTACAAAATGGTTGCTCGACTCTGGGCTCGACTGTTCGCACGTGTACTTTTGCGAAATTCGTTTGGACACAATTTGGCTTCGCGATTTCGGGCCCATCTTTGCGCAAACGGAAAGAGGTGCCCATGTTTTGGATTTCTTCTATGAAGGCACCCGGCCTCGCGATGACAGGCTTCCTGCGGCTTGGGCAAAACGCACCAATGTCAAACATGTCTCGGTTCCCTGGACAATTCAGGGTGGCAATTTGATGTGCAATGGGCAGGGGCTCGGTTTGGTAAGCAATCGGATCTTCGAAGACAATCACATTACTTTCCCGCAGAAACACTACGGGATGAATGCGGAAACCGAACGTCGCAGGATTGTGGTGGATGCTTTTGTAAAGTCATGCAACCTCTCGCAACTTGTGGTACTCGAACCCTTGCAATCGGAACTCACCAAGCATGTCGATATGTTTTCGACTTTCTTATCACCTAACGATGTATTGGTCGCACAACTCGACGCAAGGAAGGATCCTGTCAACGCTGCGATACTTGAACGAAACGTTCAGCGACTATCGAAGGTCCAGGTCGGTGACAAACCCTTGCGAGTGCACCGGATTCAGATCCCGGCGCGTGAGAATACTTCTTGGAGCGCTTACACGAACGCGATCATCGTCGATGATCTGGTGCTAATGCCGATCTTCCGATCGGATCCGCCTATGTTGGTAGCTGCAGCGAAAGCTTCGTATGCCCGTTTGTTGCCTGAGCACACTATCGAGACAATTGACATGACGAGCATGAAGGAACTGCAGGGCGAGCTGCATTGTCTCTCGCTGCACATTCCCAACTTTGTGCCGGTTCCGGATCGTATCTATCCGTTTGCCAACGCGGTCGACGCATACTACCCGTAGTACGTAGGTCTTAGTTCCGCACGGATCGGGCGATCTACCTAAGGCTCGGTTGGCCGGCAACGGTTGGACTTCTTGCAATCGTTTCGCAAGCCGATCGCACCCGTTTGCAAAAGTCTTGCTCGGTCTCTCCGACGACCTGCCACTGGGTAACTGGATCGCAGCGGGCGATGACCGCCAAGCAAATCTCCTCTAATTGCCGCAGGATCGTCCCGCAATGCGAGGTGTTCTCGTGGGAGTTATCGGTTGCGCGCTTGATCAGGCATATCTGGCCATTCTGGGCCGCATAGCGACGGCCGTCGACGTAGGCCCGTCGAAGCTGGAATTGTGAATTGAACTGAAATACGGGGTCCTGGTCCCAGTACAGGCTCATTTCACCGCCGACGCGGAAGCCGACAAAGACTTCGCTGCCCGCTATTATCGCCTGTCCCCGCAAGGGCATCGCGGTTGCATCACGCAACAGGTTTTCTCGCTCGGAGGTGTGTTTGGCCACGCGACTACGTTGCCTTTCTCGCCACACCGGTGTCGATGGCAGCCTGCGCTACCGCACTGGCCACTAGCTTTGCCACTCTTCGGTCGAACACACTTGGAACAATGTATTCCGGATGCAAGTCGTTTTCGGGGATGATGTCAGCGATCGCGCAGGCTGCTGCGATCTTCATCTCTTGGTTGATTCGACTCGCTCGCACATCTAAAACTCCACGGAACAAACCTGGGAAACACAACACGTTGTTAATTTGGTTGGGATAGTCCGAGCGGCCCGTCGCAATCACTCGCGCGTGCTTAGCGGCGAGTCGAGGAGCAATTTCGGGGTCCGGATTCGCTAAACCGAAAACAATCGGATCGGAATTCATCGTTTGAATGTCTTCAGGCGTTAGCACATCTTTCGACGATACTCCGATGAAAACATCGGTTCCCGGCATCACTTCGGAAAGCGAGCCAGCCTTGTTTTGAGTATTGGTGTTTGCAGCAAGCCATTGCTTTAAATCGGTTAATCCTTCGCGTGCTCCGTGGATCGCACCTTTACGATCGCAGACCACAATTTGATGGATGCCCGTGGATATCAACAGCTTCGTGATCGCTGCACCCGCGGCACCCGAACCGTTGATCACGACGCGAATGTCTTCCCGCTTCTTATCAACGACTTTAAGCGCGTTGTTGAGCGCAGCCAAAACAACGATCGCTGTTCCGTGTTGATCATCATGGAAAACGGGGATGTCGAGTTCTTCGATCAGGCGTTCTTCGATGTCAATGCAGCGAGGAGCCGAGATGTCCTCGAGGTTGATACCGCCAAAGGTAGGCGAAATTGCTTTGACGATCCGCACAATCTCGTCAGGGTCTTGAGTATCTAGGCAGATGGGAAACGCATCGACGCCTCCGAATTCTTTGAACAGAATAGCTTTGCCTTCCATTACGGGCATGGCTGCTTTGGGTCCGATGTTTCCAAGCCCTAGTACGGCCGAACCATCTGAAACAACCGCTACGGTGTTGCGTCGAATCGTGAGCTTGAATGCCGCTTCGGGGTCTTCCGCGATTGCGGTGCACACGCGGGCAACTCCCGGTGTGTAAGCCATCGAAAGATCGTCACGGGTCTTCACCGGGACTCGCGACGTAATCTCTAGCTTGCCACCTAAGTGCAACAGAAAAACTCGGTCCGATACGTGCACCACTTCTAGGTCGGGCATCTCTCGCAGTCTGAGAACAACCTCTTCGCCGTGCTCGACGCTATTGACGTTGATGGTGATGTCGCGAGTGATATGGTTTTCGCTGGCATCGACCACATCGACCGCGCCGATCGAAGCATCCATACCGCCAATAGTCGAGGTGATCATTCCGAGAAACTTTGGCTGGTCGGGATAGCATAGTCGCACGGTGATGCTGTAACCCGGACTGTTGTGACTCATGAATGTGGCTCGAAATGAAGGGGGTAATGGAAAGCGGAGATTCTAGCGAATTCGCTGCTGATCACGATGCGGGGTCCGGTCTCGCAGAAGACCACAACTTGCTGGCCCGATTACTGTCGATTGGTAATCCAAAGGCATTGATAAGGTGCCACGTCGATTGATTCGGTGCCCTCATCAAGTTGACAACCGGAAATGGCGTCGTGCCAAGCGTCGGTGGAAATGAGGTTCAGGTCCGAAAGGCGAAGTTCTTGGACCTCGTCGGTCATGTTGTGAACGCAGAAAATGCTTTGGCTGCGGTCAGTGCTTTGGCGCCAGAACGCAAAGAATGCATCACTGAGATGAAGTGTGAACTGAGTGGCGTTAGGGTGAAAAGGAGCCAATCGACGCCGGATCTTGGTCCGTCGCGTCAGCTCCTGGAACACTTTCGCGTGAACTGATTTCGGGTCATTGAGTTGAGCTTGAAGTTTCGGCCAGTTCCATTTGTGGCGATTGATACTGCGGTTGTGACCCGAGGCGGTCACTCCGACTTGATCATTGGGAGTGGCAAGTAGGCTGTGGATGTAGAACGCCGGAATTCCTTCCAGCCCTAGCATCACCGTCTGGGAACACAGAAAACGTTCGATTTGCCACTGATCTTTCCCGGAAACCGTTCCTTGCAATGCATCGAACAAGGACACATTGAGCTCGTAGACTCGTTCGCCGCCATCAGCCGTGCGACGTGTCGAGACTTGGCCTCCAAACAAACGCACCGTTTCAACTAACTGCAGTTGCTCTTCGTCCGAAAGCAGCCCCTCGGCGGGACGCATGCCGATGCCATCATGCGAAGCGGTAAAGTTAAGGTACGTGCAACCGACCGGTGCCGGCGGCATCGTCATCATCCAGCGTTTGAGATAAGTCGTTTTGCCGGTCAACAGAGCATTCACCAGCAGCGGCGCAAGACTGAAGTTGTAGACCACGTGAGCTTCGTTGCGATTTCCGAAGTAAGTCAGGTTTTCGTGGTTGGGCACATTGGTTTCTGTGATCAACCATGTCCCCGGGGCAAACGAATCCGTGACGGTTCGAATGAGCTTGACCACTTCGTGCGTTTGAGGCAGGTGCATGCAATTCGTGCCGGGTTCCTTCCATAGGAAACCAACGGCATCGAGACGGAAAATACTGACGCCGCGCTGCAAGTACAGGCGAATGATCTTCAAGAATTCAATCAAGACTTGAGGATTGTGAAAGTCGAAGTCAACCTGATCATGGCTGAACGTGCACCAAACGTGCTTGAGTCCAGCCTTGGTTTCCGTGGGACGCAGCAAAGACGACGCTCGCGGTCTTACCACCGCGGACAGATCATCGCCCACGTTCGCTTCCATGAAATACGACGCACCGGGCTCAATGGCGTCGCGGTAATTCTTGAACCACTTGCATTCCGATGAAGCGTGGTTGATGACCACGTCAGCCATCAGGCGATAGTGATCGGTAAGCTTTGATATCTGCTTCCAATCACCCAACGCAGGATTGACTTCGGTGTAGTCGATCACCGCAAAGCCGTCGTCGGAACTGTACGGGCAAAAAGGCAGTACGTGGACCGCGCTAACCGCGTCCTTGAGTTGTTGATCGAGAAACCTATGCAAGACATCGAGAGGGACTGCATCACCGTCAACGAGTGAATCGCCGTAGGTGATCAGCAGGCAATCCGACTGCGACCATAATTGGTGAAGCGGTTGAGATTCTTGGGGCTGCAGATCGTCAAAAATCGCGACCACCGAATCGGCCAACGCCGTGGGGTCTTGATCTGGATAGAGAAAGCTTAAGTGTTGGCAGAGTTGTGCATGAACAGCGGATTCATCGTTCTGCACGGCTGAGCGATCTTCGAGCGGTTGGTCTTGATGCAGCTTGCGCTGGTTGAGTTTGCGTTGGTGTTCCTTGCTCGAGGACGGCTGCGAATCAGTCATTGTCGGTTTCCACGGCGCCTAAGATCTGGTCGTAAATGTCAGGGATCGCACTCGTCACGCGCGACCAATTGTGAATGAATGGGCTTTCGTCAGGTCGATTGAGAAACTCATCGCCCGCCGCCAGCAGGACGCGACTAAACAATTCGACCGTGAGTTCTTCTTGGTGGCGATCGAGCGTCAATCCGCTCATCACCGCATCGTTGTGGTAGTGATCCACAACGTCTAAAGCGGTTCGGTAGTAACATGCTTTTAACGTTCTGATCATGCTGCTGCTGATGTCGATTCCCTCGACCGCGAGCTTGCGAATGAACGCTTTGCAAATATCGTTGGCCATCCGGTGCAACCCGGCGGTTCGGTTGTCTTCCGATAGCACTTGGTGCTTATGGTCGTACGAGTCGGCAATGTCCACTTGGCAAATGCGATTCAAATTGCAGTTGCGGTACATTTCCGAAAGGGTTCCGATTTCTAGTCCCCAATCGCTTGGAAAACGAAGCGATGACACCACGTCGGATCTCATCGAGAATTCACCGGACAATGCGTACCGGAAGCTGCCCATGTAATCGAGGTACTCGACTCGTCCGAGCACTTTCTTTAACGCTCGGATCAACGGAATGACTAGCAATCGGAAAACGCGACCGTTCAGCTTTCCATCAGCTGCGCGGTAGTAATAGCCTTTGCAGAACTGATAGTGAAACGATGGGTGCGCCAGCGGGTATAGAAGCCGAGCGGGCATGGCCCGGCTGTACGTTAGGATGTCACAATCGTGCAGCGCCACCGCCTTGGATTTTCCCGACGCTAAGAAATAACCTAGGCAATACCAGACGTTACGTCCCTTGCCCAATTGGTTCGGTGAAAGTCCCTCGGCTTGCAACGTTGCGTCCACGTGCCTTAGCCGGGTTCCATCGTTCCAAAGCACGACGTACTTCTGGGGCAGTTTCTGGAAAAATCGCTTCGCGTTTTCGAACTGTTGTTCATTGGCACGATCCAGCCCAATGATGATCTCGTTGAGGTACGGGATCTTGGCTAGTTCTTCGACGATATGACCCATCGCCGGCCCTTCGAGTTCCGAATACAAGCACGGAAGCAAAAGCGACATCGGAGTCTCGGTTGAAAACTCCACCAGCTCTGACTCTAGCTCTTCGGTGGAACGATTCCGCAGATTGTGCAGCGTTCCAATGATTCCATTTTGCGCAAAGTCGGCCATTGTTTTCCGTTCGGTCGGTCTTAGGGGAGATCAAGTATTCAACGGGGAAACGCGTCCAGTCGCAACAGCAACTCACTAACGGCTTGTGACCAGCCCTCTGCGCCTTGCTTAGTGGCAACGATTCCGCGATTCAAATCTATGTTCACACCAAGGCCGGCCTTGGTGGGGATACCAATCGGTACGTCGGCAACGTCAAGCATGCTTTGGTCGATGGGACTATCACCGATCGCAGCCGTGACTGTTTGAGCGTTATTTTGACCATCACCTGATGAGGCAATATCAAGGGCGGGAATATTTTGAACGGCCCATTGTTGAGCGACACGTTGCATCGCCTTGCCTTTACTGGCGTGCCCGGCGACATGCCAAAACCGCCCACCACGCGTTAGGGTCAGGTGATGATCCTGGATCGCCGCTTCAAAGTCGAGCCGACGTTCTTCGGTGTCATCCCACAGCAAAGGTTCCGTTCCCTGCCGCTGCAAGGCCATCGAAGCTTGGTCACGTGGCAGTTGAGTTTCGGCAATCACGCCGTCAAGACCCAGGTCAACAAACGAACGAAAGCTAAAGTTTGGCTTGAGCTGACGCAGCACTGTCAGGATTTGATCGCGTGGAACGCCGATGACTTCAGAGGTTCCCGACGATTCGCCCGAGTCGATTCCCCAGCGAATCACCGAACCATTTTCAGATATAAACGTTTGTTCGTTTAAGTTCAATTCCGTCGCCAGTTGAGTCATCTCTGGCACCGTCTTGCTGGAATTCATGATCACGGGCACGCTGAGTTCCCGTAATCGGCTTAACGTCGCAGCGGCGGCCGACCAATCGTAGTCGTGCTTATTGAGCAAGCATCCATCGAGGTCGGTGAAGATGATTAAGGAGGGCTTCGGTTTTTGCATCCGCAGAGTTTAGGCTACCGAACGCGCGGTGACCACAAAGCGAGCATTAAGAATTAACTTTCTCGAGCACTCCGGTCACCGTGACCGTCTATTGCTATAAGCGTTGGTGCAAACCGCCCATCGGCAAAGTCTTGATGGGGGCCGGGCAACGCCTCATTAGCACCCTCTTCTTATGCCAGATTACTGTTTGTCTTACGCCGGATAGCTCTTTGCATCGTCATTGCTCTGGGCATCGTTATTGCTCTGGGCATCGTCGCCCTCGACTTTATTCCGTTTTTGAAGCCAACGTGCGACGATCCAGCATAACAACGCCCAGACTAAACCAGCGATCCAGCCCGCCAACACATCGGTGGGATAGTGGACACCGAGATAAACGCGGCTGAGGCCGACGATGAACGTTAGCAGACATGCCACGGCCAATATGTAAATCTTAAGTGAGCGATTGGGCAGAACGCTGGCGACCAGGGTTCCCAGCGTTAAGTAGACCACTGCCGACAACATTGAATGTCCGCTCGGAAAGCTGCTGGTGTGAACGATCGATAAGTGAGGAACGATGTCCGGTCGAGGCCTCGCAAACACCTGCTTCAAGGCCAGGCTGATAACGAGACCACTGAAGGTCGAAAATACGAGAAACAGCGTCATGTGTTTCTTTTTGTCGATCCACAGGTATCCAGCGATTATAGCGGTGAAGAGCGTTAACGCTCCAACGCCTCCCAGCGCCGTGGCGTCACGTCCCATTTCTTGCAAGAACGGAGGTCCGATCGGTGTGGCCGGATCGTCGGGCTGTCGCATCAACCGAACAATCCACTTGTCCAACGCCAGCGTCTCGCCTTCGAGCACCTCATCAGCGAGTTGGATAAAGGCCCACGCTGCAACCACGATGATGAGCACCATCGCCAACAACGCTGGCTCGCGACCGCGAAGCCACTGGAAGAGTCGACTTAACCATTGCCACACATTTTCCAGCATCTTGAACAGCTATCCTTAGAGTCAGAGAATCGAATGAGCACCTTTGCCGTCGGTGCATCAGCGATCGCGATCGCTTGCATGTCACGCCCTGGCTGCCACTGCGTGACATGCAAGGGATCGGCTACTGCATCATAATATCTGACTTGTTCCATTCGGTTGGCATCCGTTTAACAAATTGCGACGGTTAAGCAGCGCATAAAAAAAGACCGACTGGCTGGTCCGCCGGTCGGTCTTGCTATTGAACGTTCCTTGCTATTGAACGCTCGAAGTTCGACGTCGAAGTCGATTAGAGTTCTTGGTCAATCACTTCACGGCTGGCACGAGTGCCCAGTGCGCCCCACAAGCCATACGGGCTCTTTTGTCCAGGAGCACTATCGCCGATGCCGTCGAGCTGAACCGTAGGAGTGTTCGAGTCGCCAGCATCAATCGAGTCAGAGATAAAGCGGACCGCTCCATCACCCATGAGGATATGCACGCCACCGAGGTGACGACTGCTCGATGACAACATGCCTTGACCAGTATCAAAGAACGTCACGCATAGTTCCGTATTGGGTGGCAGGATGGTGTTCATGCTGCTGTAGGTTGCCGTTCCACTGGCCCATCGGTAACCCCGGCCTTGATTGGCAGCCGCAAGTACAGTCACGTTTGGATCCCAATACTTAGGCCGCTCAACATCAATGTCGTTTCGGCAGAACAACGGTTCATCACTCGCAGGGCCGAAGCCGATGAGGGCGCGGGCAAGGGTGCGGATGTCGCGATCACCAATGTCCGTCATGATCTCACCTGCGGCGATGGTATTCGAAAGGCCGTCGATGACATCGCGAAACTTGATCTCTTTGCGAGTTTCAAAGAAGCCGCGTCCCGACGCTCGCATTTCTTCAACTCGATCTGGTGCAAGCTCGATGGTGCTGTAGTACGGACCATCGGCATGAAAGGAGTTCGCATCTCCCAAGCACGCGGCGTAGTTGGTGCGTCCCATCGCGGGTAAGCCAACACCCGGATCGCTAGGGCAGCGAAGCATGGGGATTTCCGTCATCCATGGTTGGTACGCAGTGTTGCGTGTGTTGATGCCACTGCCGTATTGGTTGTCTTCGTCAGTGATGGTCGGTCCCATCGCTGGCCACGGCACGGCTCGCGTAGTTCCCGGTGCAGCCAAATCGACAAAGTTGGGATTGCTGATTTGTTCCCAGATGCCTTGCTGTTCTGCGAAGGGCATCAATCCCACCAGCCATCCCAGGGACAACTGGTTGGCTTCATCGGTCGCACGGTACCAAGCTCGTGCGCCGGGCGGAGTCTGGGTCCCGCCCATTTGGGTCGGGCAATTCTTGAAAGCTGCATGGTAGTTGTGCAGTGCAATTCCAAGTTGTTTGAAATTGTTGCTGCAGCTCATTCGGCGGGCTGCTTCGCGAGCAGCTTGGACGGCAGGCAAAAGTAGCCCCACCAACACGCCAATGATTGCGATCACAACCAATAGTTCGACCAACGTGAACGCATTTCGTTTGCGTGAACTCAAAGGAAACATTCTCTATTCCTAAATTTGTGTATCAATAGAATTTAAAGTTTCCGCCTTGATGTCTTGTATTGTTGCGTGCCTAAATCGCAACATTCGAATTCGCTTTCTCAGCCCTCGTCGTCGGCTGAGCCTCCCCTCATTTGTGCTTCGAGGTCTAGGTTCTTTTTTTCGATGGTGGAGAGTTGGTAGTCCTCGCCAGGCAAGATGATAGAGGGATCCGTAGAGCCCCCGCAGCCACTCAGTGCCGCGCTGGAAGCGATCACGATGAGTAGAAATTGGTAACGTAGTGAAACGAACACTCGACTAATCCTTAAAGTGCGAAACAGCTAGTAAGCCCACGCGAAACGACACGAAGAACGGTTATCGACATCGATCTCGCGGAGCCAGAAATGCAATGGATAAACCAACTTGTAGCGCAACTTTAAATCTTGGATAGACCTAAAAATGCACTTTTCACTTAAGGGAAGCTGCTACGCCTACATCCGCAAGCTTGGGCTAGATCCGCACATCTGTGTGCACTTCAAAATCGCGAAGATCGAACGGTCGTGATTGTCCAACGCGACATGCTTTATCCGGTGCAAGCACTTGATTGCGTTGCGCGAACATCGTGTAAGCAGTCCTGGTTGGGGGGATGACTGCACCTTTCGCAAATCTGAATTTGATTGCCACGATGGTGCCTCAAGGACAGCCATGCACGGTCAAGTGATGATGACGTTCACCGACAAGTCAGCGTCGAGGGATAAACGATGCATCGTTCGCCCAAGTTGCGAATCGCGGACAAGGCTCATGGTGGGGCAATCGGTAAGGCGCATTGGTACGACTCGTCGTGACGGTTTCTTAAGGCAGTTCCCCGTGACCGTTCCCCTTGATAGCTCGAGATGACAGATTGCGGGCAGTGGGGCGCGACCACTGCATTCGTCATCCCCGCCGCAACCCCTCATGCCGTTGACTTGATGGGGTGCTTCTTTCGCCGACGAAGCAACCATCGCCGACATTGCTTCCGTAAACGGCTCGCGTAGTAGGACAACGCACTCAACGCACTCACTCATTCAGGGCGGCCGGTCCACTCGGTCTGGTCTACTAGGGCCCGTCCTTTCAAGCCTGTTCATTCGATCGCGTTCATTCGATCGCGAAGGAAGCTCAAAGCAGAAGAGATCCACCGCGAGTATGGCGTCAATGACCGCATGGGATAACATCGCGTGGATGTAAAGATGCTAGGCCACCAGGAACGTGAGGCTAGCTTTGTTGAAGCAGAACACGGTGAAGCAGAGCACGATGAAGCAGAATACGAAGCGATCTGCGGTACTGTCGTCAGCAACCGCGATACTGGTCGTGATGCTTTGTCTCTAAGATTCAACGATGGAATACAGGCCACCGCCTTCGCGGCGAATCTTGCCTTTGTTTTCGAGTTCGCGCCAGATCTCTTTGGGAAATTGATCCGGCGGTCGGATGGCTCCGATCTGCGACGAGTTCCCCGAGGACATCGGTCCGTAGCCCAAGCTCGATTCATCGTCGAGCCGCATCAACTTTAGTCGTTTGCGAAACGCCTTCATCGCCAAACGCAACTCCTCCTTAGACGGTGGCTCAGCTACGGGTTCAGGCGACGCTGGGGTTTGAGGCACGTCGGGATCGTTGGTTGGGTCATTCAAGGGTGTTTCCTCTAGTTTGGAGAGAAGTCATGGATGAACTCCCTATCCTACATCACGTAGGGACGCCGAACAGAGTTGGCCTAGAAACCGCTAGCGAGATCCAAGCCGCCACTCCTTCAGGCCGCCAGGGTTCCAAGCGCAACGAAGATTGACTTCTTGAAAGACGCTTGGGAACTACGGCGAAGGTCCCAGAGTCTGAGAGGGCTGCGAGTGGGGGCTTGAGTCGCCTTATTGCGGCTTACGGTTAGCCCTGGGGATGGGCGGCGAGAGTACGGGGCGGTACGATCAAACGGGTAGTCTAGGCGTTTTGGGGCGTGTGGTGGTTGAGGGATAGAAACATGAGTTTTGCGAGACGTGCTGCTTTGAAACATCAAAAGGGAAACCGTGCCGTGGGAAATCGTGTCGTAAAGAATCGCCTTTTTGGCAACCGTCTTTCGGGACAGCGTCGTCGACGGCTGAATTTCGAGTCGCTCGAGAATCGACGAGTGCTAGCGGCGATTGCCTCGGGGCAAGAGTTGACTGACTCATTGGCCATCGGGCAAACCGAGTCGTTCGAGTTTTCGCTTGCTCAGCCGGGACTGATCCGCGTGGCGGTGGGTCAGACATCGGGCGCCGTTGGGAATCCTAACGTGACGATTCTAAACGCTAGCGGTTCGGTGATCGCGGGGCCGACCACGGGCACGGACGATGTAACGCTTGAGTTATCCGGGCAACCCTCGGGAGCCTACACGGCGGTCGTTTCTGATGCCAACAACGATGAGACTCTGGATTACCACATTCGCTTGCTGACGTTGCCGGGAACCCCATCAGCCATCACGGGCCGGGATTCAATTTCGTTGGGCAATGGGCAGCGTGTCGCCGCCAGTGTTGATGTGGGAAGCTTCAACTTTTATCAGTTCGCCGTGCCCGCGGACGGTACTTTTCGTTTGAGCGTTGGGCAGGACGCGGGAGCTCCCGGGCGACCCGAGCTAACTGTCTTTGGTCCAGACGGCATGGTGATCTCTGGTGCAAGCAGCGGAACCGATGATGTGACGACTCAGATCACCGGTTTAACCGGTGGAACCTACACCGCGGTGGTCGCTGAAACCAACAATGACGCTGCGATGGACTACTACCTTCGCTTATTGACCATTCCGGGGTCACCGCAAGCGATCGTCGGACGCGACACCACTTCTTTGTCCAATGGGTCCGAGATCAGTGCGACCGTCGAAGTCGGCGGGTTTAATTTTCATTCGTTCGACGTCGCCGAGGGCGGTGCCGTTCGTTTCACTGTGGGCCAAGATGCGGATGCCTCGGGGCAACCTGACTTGACTGTTTTCAACAGCAGCGGCGCGATCGTCTTTGGCCCGTCGAGCGGAGCGGACAATGCTTTTGCTCAGTTAACTGACTTGCCCGCGGGAACTTATACGGCTTTAGTTGCGGACGCCAACGGCGATGAACCGTTGGACTATCGGGCACGCTTGCTGACCCTGCCGGGATCTCCTGCCCCGATTACCGGGCGCGATCAAGTGGCGTTAGGGAACGGGCAAGAGTTTCAATCGAGCCTTGAAATCGGTGGATTGAATTTTCATCAGTTCACTCTTGGCGAAGCCGGTACTTTCCGGGTGAGCGTAGGGCAAGACTTGGCGGCAGTGGGCGGTCCCGAGCTGACGATTTTTGATTCCACCGGGACCATCATCGCCGGGCCAACGCGAGGCAATGATGACGCTACCATTCAGCTCATCAATCAACCGGTCGGCACCTACACTGCGGTAGTAACGGAAACGAATAGCGACGAGACGCTGGATTATCGAATCCGGCTGTTGAGCTTGCCTGGTACTCCAACACCGATCGGAGGCCGCGATTCGGCATCGCTTTCCAACGGCGGGGAAGTCGTTGCGTCAACTGACGTAGGGTCATTCAACTTTCATCGCTTCACACTCGATGCCACCAGCACGGTACGAATTGCCGTGGGACAGGACGATGGGGAAGTTGGCCAGCCGCAATTCACGGTCTTCGACGACGCGGGCGATATCTTGTTTGGGCCATCCAACGGTAACGACGGTGTTTCCGCTGTGCTGGCGGATTTGCCTTTGGGAACCTACACGGTCTTAGTCGAAGACGCCAATAACGACTCAGCATTGGACTACCGTATTCGCATGCTGGCATTGCCCGGTACGCCGCAGCCCATCGCGGGGCGCGATTCGGATGCGCTGGGCAACGGAGAAGTCTTTGCGACGCAAGTTTCGGCGGGAGAATTCAATTTTCATCGCATCGTGCTCGACGAGCCCTCGACGTTTCGCTTTAGTCTGGGACAGGATGCCGATGCCGTTGGAAACCCTGAACTGACAATCTATGGTCCCGACGGCAGCATCGCCTTTGGTCCTCAGAATGGCACCGATGAAATTTCGTTCCAAGCGACACTAGCCGATGCGGGGACTTACACGGCGGTTGTTACTGACGCGAATAGTGATTCGTCGATGGCGTATCGAGTTCGGTTACTTGTTTTGCCTGGGACGCCGCAGACCATTGATGGGAACGATTCTGTCTTGTTGACCAGCGGACAAGAAGTGAGTTCGACCGTGGATGTTGGTGGCTTTCATTTCCACAATTTTACCGTGGATTCGTTAAGCACGGCTCGTTTGTATCTCGGTCACGACTCAGGGTCGTTGGGTCAGCCTGAATTGACGGTCTTTGCTGCCGATGGGTCGGTCGTTCGTTCGGCGATTAGTGGTACCGACGATATTAGTGTCGAGTTGGCCAATTTACCCGCGGGTGATTACGTGGCGATGGTTACGGACGTCAGTAGTGACGTTGCGATGGACTATCGATTGCGATTGCTTACGTTGCCCGGTACTCCTACGTTGCTGAGTGCTAGGGATCGAGAGCTCGTCGATGGAGCAACGGTGTTGTCTACCGTTCCGGTGGGCAGCTTCACGCTGTTTCCGTTTAAGGCAACCGCCGGCGATAACGTGCTCGTTCGTGTGTCCAAGGATGCCACGACTCCCGATGCGGAACCTCGCGTCGATATCTTCGATTCCAATGGATCGCTCGTGATTTCACAGGGTGACACCTCCGTTGCAAACGCCAGTTTTACGATTTCTGAAAACGGAACTTACTACGCCATTGTTACCGATGGGAACAATGACGAAGCGATGACCTTCTCGGTCACGGCGTCGGGTAACAATGCGCCGCCGTCGACCGTAACCATACGTCAAGCATCACAGGTGGTCGACGAAGACGCAGGCACCGTGTCGTTTGATATTGATTTGGACTTCCCATCGGCTACCGAAGTTACCGTACCACTTGCTTTGTCTGGAACAGCTACCGAGGGTAGCGACTACACGATTTCCACGAGCACCGTTACCATTGCTGCGGGATCAAGCACCGCGAATGTCACGCTTTCGATCGTAGACGATTTTGACGATGAGGCTGACGTAGAAACGGCGGTTGTCACGATGGGGACCGTGACGGGCGCGGTGAAAGGAGTCGGCGTGAGTCACACGTTGAGCATCAACGACAATGACGATCCACCAGCGATTGTCTCAGTCAGCGCAGCTAGCCAAGAAGTCGACGAAGATGCGGGAACAGTATCGTTTGATATATTGCTGTCCAAGCCTTCGCCGTTTGCCATCAACATTCCCTTCACGTTGACGGGAACGGCAACTCGAGGTGGCGATTACACGTCACCGCCTAGCCCCATCACCATTGCAGCCGGCGAGACCTCATTGACGGTTTCGATTACTGTTCTTGACGACAGTGAGGATGAAGCAGATCAAGAAACGATCGTCATGACACTTGAAACACCCGATCGCGCGGACCTTGGTGCCTCAGTCGTTCACACCGTTACGATCAATGACAACGATCAACCGCCACCGATGGTGAGTATGGCGGCTGCATCCCAGAGCGTTAACGAAGACGTTGGGAACTTGACATTCGATGTGGCTTTAACGTCAGCAAGCGCAAGCGAGGTAACGGTACCGTTTACTGTCTCAGGCACAGCGACCGATGGTAGCGATTTCACATTGACAACAACGTCGCCGCTTACGTTTGCCGCGGGATCTACCACGCAAACGGTCACTATCGCAGTTGCTGATGATTCTGAGCTTGAATCTAGCGAAACCGTGATCGTGACCTTAGGGACACCGACCGGCGCGAGCTTGGGGACGGCGATCACTCACACCGCGACAATCGTTGACAACGAAGTGGCCCCACCGACCGTGAATTTCACTTCGGTTCCGCAAGCCTCGACTGAAAATATTGGCTCGTTCTCGGTTAGCATTGGATTATCAGAGGCATCCACGGAAGCCATCACGATTCCTTTCGCACTGGGCGGAACCGCGATTCGTGACACGGATTACACAGCTCCAACGGACTCCTTCACGATTCCAGCGGGGGCAACATCCGCGACGATCACGGTAACGGTGATTGATGATGCCATCGACGAACCCGATGAAACGATCTTGATCACGTTGGGCGAAGCTTCGGGAGTGCAGCTAGGGACGAACATCCAGTACACGCTGACCGTTCTCGATAACGACGATCCCGTCGTGAATCCGCCTACCGTTGGATTCTCCACCGCGAGCACAAATTTCACCGAAGCAACTACCACCGTGGTGATTGACGTGGAATTGTCGGCAACGACGACGTTTGAAGTGACTGTGCCCTTCACCATCACGGGCACGGCCACCAACGGAGTCGACTACACGATATCGAGTAGCCCCATCACCATTGTCGCTGGATCATCCACGGGAAGCATCACCGTGATGTATCTCGATGACTCGATCGGTGAGGCATCCCAGGAAACGATTGTCTTGACTTTGGGCACTCCCACTGGGGCTGATCTTGGAACGGACACCGTCCACACACTGACGATCACCGACAACGAAACGGTTCAGCCATCCGTATCGTTTGGATCTGCTAGTCAGACGGTGAATGAAGATGCTGGATCCGTCACATTTGACGTTGTGCTTTCGACGGCGTTAACCGAAGCGGTCGAGGTCACGTATAGCGTTAGCGGCACCGCTATCGGTGGCAGCGACTTTACAATCACCGATAGCCCCATCACTATTCCCGCCGGATCAACGAGTGTTCCGATCACATTGAATGTGATCGACGACGCGATCGATGAAACTGATCAAGAGACTGTTGTCGTGACAATCACGGGTGTGGTTGGTGCGAACCTTGGGGCCTCGGTCGTTCATACGGCCACCATTGTTGACAACGATGATCCGCCGCTGAGCGTTAGCATGGATGTGACAGGGACCGCTGGTGGCGAAGGGATCGGATCGTTGCAATTCGAGTTGAACTTGTCTGCGGTGTCCACCACTGACGTCAGCATTCCATTCACCTTGTCGGGCACCGCAACCGATGGGAGTGACTTCACGGTTCCCGTAAGTCCGGTCACGATTGCGGCAGGCGAAACGTCGACCACGTTTACGATCACCGTCCTGGACGACTTGATCGACGAGGATGACACCGAGACGGTCATCATCAACTTCGGTACTCCCGTCGGTGCTGTGTTTACCGGATCGACTACCCACACGGCAACCATCTCTGACGACGACGCGATCGAACCCACCGTGTCGATTTCATTGGCGGATCAAACGGCAAGTGAAAGTGATGGAACTGTTTCATTCAGTGTGGTGTTATCACAGGCTTCCGATCAAGCAATCACCATTCCGTTTACGTTAGGAGGAACCGCGACGCTCACGGATGATTTCACGATCACGTCGAGTCCGCTTTCCATACCGGCCGGTGTAACATCCCTGGACGTAGAGATTGCGTTGGTTGATGACGATGTCGATGAAGCTGATCAAGAAACCTTGGTGGTAACATTGGGAACGCCAACCGGAGCGGTGCTGGGAACCTCAATTGTTCACACGCTAACGATCAACGACGACGACGCGATTCTGCCGACGGTGGATGTCAGTGTGGCGAGCCAAACGGTTAGCGAAGACGCTGGCACAGTTACCTTTACGGTCAACTTGTCCGAAGCGTCCGATGTTGATGTATCAGTCCCGTTCACCGTCACGGGGACAGCCGTTTCTGGCAGCGATTTTACGATCACCGCAAGTCCCGTCGTCATCACCGCGGGTTCAACGTCGGCCACCATCAATGTGGGTGTGATCGACGATTCGATTAGCGAAACGAGTTTGGAAACGGTAATCGTGACGCTCGGAACCCCAACGAACGCTAATTTGGGGACATCCGTCGTTCATACGGTTTCAATTAGCGACAACGAACCTTTGCCGCCAACCGTGAACGTGACGCCAATCACTCGCACGGAAGATGAGGACGTTGGGACGCTCTCGTTTGACGTGACGCTTTCGGAAGCATCGACCCAAGATGTTTCCATCCCGTTCACGCTATCAGGGACGGCGACTAGCGGAGTCGACTACACATTCACGGCGAGCCCGTTGACGATCGTGGCTGGTCAAACGTCGTTCACCGCGGTAATCACAATTCTGAATGACACGATCGAGGAAGACGATCAGGAGTCCATCATCGTTACGTTGGGTGAGCCTACCGGTGCGACCCTGGGAACCGACGCGGTATTCACGGCGATCATCAATGACAACGACAAACTCACGGGAACTGTCGAGTTTAGTGCGTCAGGTCAAACGGTGAACGAAGACGTCGGTACGTTTACTTTCGACATTGTGCTTTCAAACGCTTTGTCGTCGGACGTAACGATTCCGTTCACTTTAAGTGGCGCGGCCACCAATGGTGTTGACTACACCATCACTCAAAGCCCCGTAACCATTCCAGCCGGTCAGACATTAGCAACCGTGACGGTGGTCGTAACCGATGACACGTTTGACGAAGAAAACGAACGCGTGATCGCAACGCTTGGAACACCCACCGGTGCAACGCTAGGGCTAATGACGGTTCACACGGCAATCATTACTGACAACGATGATTCCAGCCCTGTTGTCAACATCGCCAACGCATCGCAATCGGTCAGTGAGGATGCGGGGATCGTCGCGGTCACGGTGACCCTTTCGGTGGCGCTTTCGAGTCCTGTGTCAGTTCCTTTTACTTTGTCAGGAACAGCCACTAGTGGAAGCGATTACTCGTTTGCAAACAGTCCAATCGTAATCCCAGAAGGCGTGACCACATTCACTGCCTTCGTGACCATTTTGGAAGATACGATTATCGAAGATCCCGAGACCGTGGTCGTCACGCTGGGCACTCCTGATCTAGCCGCACTGGGTTCGTCCAGCGTTCATACGATCACGATCACGGACAACGATGTAACGGGCGCAACACCCGCTGTGAACGTCAGCGTCGCGTCCCAGAGTGGAAGTGAATCGGTGGGGACGCTGACCTTCAACGTGACGTTGTCAAACACTTCCGCAACGGATGTTACGATTCCGTTTACCGTTAGCGGAACGGCGACCGATGGCACTGATTTTACGATCACGGGATCGCCAATCACGATCACTCCTGGTTTTCTTTCTGCTCCGATTGTGATCACGCTAACTGATGATGTGGACGTCGAGTCGGACGAAACAGTCGTCGTAACGCTGGGGACTCCCATCGGTGCGACCTTGGGTTTGACGACGGTCCATACCGCAACCATCGTCGATGACGATAGTGCGACCTTGCCTACGGTTAACGTTAGCGCGGCGTCTCAATCGGGTTCGGAAGACGCGGGAACGCTGACTTTTGATGTGACGCTTTCGGCGGCATCCGATCAAGACGTGACGGTGCCGTTCACGGTGACGGGAACAGCAACCAGCGGCGATGACTTCACCATCACATCGAGTCCGGTAACGATTCTTGCGGGGGCAACAACCGCGACAGTAACGATTAGCGTTGTTGATGATACGTTGGTGGAAAGTGATGAAACCATCGTGATCACGCTGGGAACCCCAACGGGTGCGACACTTGGCGCAAACGTCGTCCATACGGCGACCATCACCGATAACGAAGTTGCAGTTCCCGTGGTCAACATCAGTTCGATCTCCCAAGTGGGTGCCGAGGGTGCGGGGACGTTCTCGTTTCAAGTCACGCTTTCCTCTCCAAGTGATACTTTAGTGTCGGTGCCATTCACCGTTACCGGAACAGCGGTTCGAGGAGCTGACTACGCGATTTCGGCAAGCCCGATCAACTTTTCAGCCGGGGTCACGTTAGCGACTCTGACTATCACGATCACGGACGACTTGATTGATGAGGACGATGAAACCGTAATCATCACCTTGGGGACTCCGACGGGCGCTACGCTGGGGACTGATATCGTTCATACGCTGACGATTGCTGATAACGATGTGTCACCACCCGTTGTCAACGTTGGATCTGTATCTCAAAGCGTCGGCGAAGATGTTGGCACTCTTTCGTTCGATGTGGTGTTGTCCGAGGCCGCGGCCGTTAACACGAGCATCCCCTTTACCGTGTCCGGTACCGCGACGGACGGCAGTGACTTCACGATCGCTTCGAGCACAGCAACCATTGCTGCTGGTAGTACTACGGCGACGGTGACGATCACGATTATCGATGATTTGATTGACGAGGTGGATGAAACGATCGTTGTCACTTTGGGAACTTCTGCGGGCGCAACCCTCGGCAGTTCGGTAGTTCACACGGCCACGATTACGGACAACGACGATCCACCACCGGTGATTGTGATCACGTCGGGAATCCCAGCCGGATCGTCTGACGACGGCATCGATGGAAAGGGGACACCTCCGACGTCTTGGGCGAATCAGCGTAGTACTTTGCGAGTGGCCGAGTTTGACCTTGGTACGCCGCTGACGGCAGTGCCGACGCCCGCTGATCTAACCTTAACTAATAAGGGAGTCGGTGGATTAGAAACTGGGACATTCATAACGTTGCAAGCCAGTCAGATCACGATGAGTACTGACTTGACCACGTTGACCCTTAACTTTGACGCTGGCCAATTGACCGATGGTGTCTATGAACTGGTCATCGGATCAACAGTGACCGGTGGCGAACCCATCGTGATCACGGGCACACGCGAGAACAAGTTCTTCGTGCTTACCGGTGACTTCAATGGAAGCGGCATTGTCGACAATCGCGACTTTACAACGTTTGCCTATTGGTTCTTGAACACGACGCCGCCGGAATACGTCGACTTACGGACGCCCGTTGGCATCAACGCTCAAGACTTCGTAATTTTCTTGGATCATTTTGGCGAAAACATGTTCCCCGAAGCGGATGCGAGTTCGTCGCTCGCGTTGTCATTGGATCAAGCGGAGGGTGAAGCCCTGCTCGCGTCGTTGGTACAACCCGCTGACGTCAACGGCGACGGGGTGGTGAACGCTCGAGACGCATTGAACGTGATCAACCGCATGTCTCAGGGGAACACGGAAAGTGACGGCGGGTTCTCGTCCTTCGATGCGAATCGCGACGGAAAGATTTCTGCTGCTGACGCGTTGTTCGTTATCAACCGACTTCCGCAGGTCAGTGTGCCGGTGCCTGAACCGGAGGATGACGACGAAGCTAGCATTGTCGACCAACTGCTTGCCAATGAAGCCTTCATCGAAGAACTATTCTAGCTCGCCGACTCTTCTTTCAACTTGATTACAATCTGATCCATGAAACGTCGATCCAAAAATAATCGTCCCACCCGTCGTCGCTTGCGCACTGAGTTGCTTGAAGATCGGCGTTTGTTAGCGGTGTTGGGGTTTGCGCCCACGGACAATGAATCCTTGTCCAATGGCCGCTTGTTTGTCGATGCGGGTGAAACGATCAGTTTGACCGTGACCGCGTCGGCTGACCCAGGTCAAACCACTCCATCCGAGATTGCAAACTACGCACTTAATCTGACCAATAGCACATCGGGATTGCAGTTTGCCAACTTCGTGATCACCGACAGTGTGTTCACTCAGGCCCTCGACACAGAGATTTCCGATCGAGTGGTCTCGGCAGCCGCGCCGGTGGGAATGGGAACCGATTCATTTCCGGTTCCTCCTTCACGAGTGCTGGGTACGTTCGACGTCACGATACCCGCCGGAGCAACGATCGGTGATCTGTTTACGCTGACCGCCGATTTCGACGGCGTGCTCTTCCCCACCAACTTGATCGATCCGACCGATACCGAGATTCCGATCACCGACTTCGGTGATTTTGTGTTCGAGGTTGGCACGCCCGTGGTGACGACCGGTGTGGATTTGGAACTAGTTCCCGGCAGTGGCGTGGGGACAATCACCGAAGAGATTTTGACGGGCGACACGACGCCAACGACCGTGATTACGGTTGCACCGGGAGCAGTGTTTACCGTCAGTGCCCAGATCGATTCGGCTCCGGCGCCGGTTCGCGGTTACGCACTCAATTTTCAGGAGTCCGATGACGATTTGGTGTTTGGTAATTTTTCCGTTACCGGCAGCAAGTTCTCGAACATTGTGCCGGGCGAAACAGGCCTGGACTCCGAAGCTGACGACTTCATCTTTTCGGCAACGTTGCCAGCGGGTGAAACTTCCACTCCGGTGCCGCCAGCAGAAATTCTTGGTTCGTTCACGGTCACCGCGCCAAGCGTCACTGCGGTTACGGAATACCGCCTCACCATTAATTTCACCGCTGATGCGTTGACGCGTACGTTCGTCACTGACGCGAGCGGCGAGCAGCAGATGCCAATCGATGATTTTGGGGACCTGATCATTCGAGTCCAGCCGGCCACTGTTGTGCTACCGACCGTTAGCGTCACGGTGGCACCGGCAAGCGTCGATGAGGACGGGACCGACAACTTGGTTTATACGTTCACGCGAGCGGGCGGATCCGACAACTCCCAGCCACTCGTGGTCAACTACACGACCTCGGGAACAGCTTCCGCTGCGGATTTCACGGGAACTGCTGCCAATGTGACCATTCCCGCCGGTGCCACGACCACAACTGTAACGGTCGATCCCACCGCCGACACGGATGTGGAACCTGACGAAACGGTCATTTTGACCATTACCGCCGATGCGGCGAACTACAGCATCGGAACGGCATCCGCCACCGGGACAATCGCGAATGACGACACCGCTGCTGTGTTACCCACGGTAAGTGTCAGTGTTGCACCAGCGAGTGTGGCCGAAGACGGTACTGCGAATTTGGTCTACACATTCACTCGCACCGGAGGCAGTGACAATTCCCAACCCCTAGTAGTCGAGTACACGACGACGGGAACCACATCACCGGGCGACTTCACGGGCGCGTCGACCAGCGTCACTATTCCCGCGAACGCGACCACGGCTACCGTTACGATTGATCCGACAGCCGATGCCGTGTTCGAGCCAGATGAGACAGTGATTTTGACCATTGTTTCGGGGACGGGGGTTTACACCATTGGAACGGCGTCGGCGACGGGAACCATCACCAATGATGACGCAGCCACCGTACTACCGACGGTCAGCGTCACGGTCGCTCCCGCGAGCGTCACCGAGGATGGTACCGCGAATTTGGTTTACACGTTCACACGCAGTGGTGCGACAAGCAATTCACAACCTTTGGTGATTAATTACACCACCACGGGAACTGCATCGAGCGGCGACTTCACTGGAACGGCAGCCACGGTCACGATTCCCGCAAACGCGACGACTGCGACCGTGACAGTAAATCCTACAGCGGACACAACCGTTGAACCGGATGAAACTGTGATCTTGACCATCACCGCCAACGCCGCCAACTACACCATCGGGACGGCAAGCGCCACGGGGACGATCACCAACGATGACTCCGCTACGGTTTTGCCGACGGTTAGCGTTACGGTCGCACCGTCATCGGTTACTGAGGATGGTACGGCGAATTTGGTTTACACCTTCACACGCAGCGGGGCGAACGACAACTCGCAACCGCTCGTCGTCAACTACACCACCTCTGGCACTGCCTCGGCAAATGACTTCGCGGGGACTTCAACCAGCGTGACGATTCCCGCAAACGCGACCACGGCCACGGTTACTGTGAATCCGACGGCCGACACGACGGTGGAACCGGATGAAACCGTCATTCTTACCATTACCGCCAACGCCGCCACTTATAGCGTTGGCACTGCATCGGCGACGGGCACTATCGCCAACGACGATACCGCCGCAACATTACCGACCGTTAGCGTGGCGGTCGCGCCGACAAGCGTTACTGAAGATGGAACGGCCAACCTTGTTTACACGTTCACACGCGCCGGGGGCAGCGACAATAGTCAAGCATTGGTGATCAACTACACGACTTCGGGAACAGCGTCCGCCTCTGATTTCACGGGAACGTCGACAAGCGTGACGATCTCAGCGGGAGCGACGACAGCAACCGTTACGGTTGATCCGACTAGCGACACGGTTGTTGAACCTAACGAAACAGTGATTTTGACCATCACCGCCAATACAGCCGCTTACACCATTGGCACGGCTAGCGCGACCGGAACCATCACCAACGACGATACGGACCCAACGGGCGACAATGTGACGTTCGTCAATGGCGTTATCACGGTTCAAGACGGGGGCGACATCGAGTTCTTCCGGTTTGGTGGCGTCGGCGACATGTTCGTTCGTGTCGATGGTGTGATGAGCGGTCCGTTCGCGAACCCGTCGAAGTTGGTTGCGTTCGGGAACGCTGGCAACGATTCGATCGTCGTCGTGCCCAACACGATGAACATTCCCACCGAGTTCTTTGGTGGTGATGGCGACGACATGATTTTCGGAGCGGGCGGCAACGACATCATCGTGGGCGGGGCAGGCACGGACCTGCTGTTCGGTCTCGGCGGCACAAACACGATCACACAAGACACTCCAACGACAGCCGCTGCAACCGTGGCAACGTCGAGTTCGACTACCGCATCGGCAGCCGCGCGGGTCGCGACTTCACAGATCGAAACCGGCTTGTTGGCAACGAACCTGGATGCAACGAACCCGAATGCAACGAGCTTGAATGCAACGAACCTTGATAGCCCCACCGATGTCAACGCGGATGCTCAGGTCAGTGCCAGTGATGCGATGATTGTGATCAATCGGTTGCAAACCGAGGGAAGCGGCGAAGGAGAGTCGCTGGCAACGGTCGGCGTGTATCCCGATGTTAACGCTGACAATCGGGTGAGTGCCTCGGACGCAATCATGGTTATCAACGAGTTAGAAAACGCTGCTGCTTCGGTTCGTGAAACACAACTGGCAAGCAACGAGTCGTACGTGATGTATCCAGCGTCGGACGCGGATTCCGACGACGAACGAGACCAAATTCTCGCGAATACGGACCATTGGCTGTTCTAAACGCATCTAAGTCATGGCGCCAAGCTCGGTAGTGGCCGGGCAAACACCGCGTTTGCCGGTCGGGTGACGGTAATCTTTACGGGTTAAGTAAGTTTTTCTTACTTTGACGGTTGTATCGGTCGATAGAGACTAGGTGCAAACCTCTCCACCGGATTTGATGATGAAGACCATAGCCCGATTCTCCCTGATTGCTTGTGTCCTGCTGATGATTTCGGCAACCGCTCATGCTCAATCATGTGGCTGCGAAAGTTGCAGCGCCGGTTTCGAGGATTGTTGTGATGCGCCTGGACTCAATTTGTTTGAGGAGGGAGTGTGTGACAGCGGAGCCTGTGCCGATCCTTGCGGTCCAAAATGGACGACCAGTGCTTGGGGATTGTTCCTTGACCGCGATGCTCCGTCGGGCGGTATTCCGTTGGTTTCACAAAACGCTGGTTCGACGCTGCTAACCACCGATGATCTGGAACCATCGACGGGTTCGGGTTTCGGCGTTTCGTTAGGTTTCGCAAGAACAAAGGGTTCTCGCTTTGAGTTCACCTTCTTAAATTCCGATTGGGACTTGTCCAACGGACTAGCGGGCAACGGTAATTTGAATTCGGTTTTGGGAACCGTTGATTACACGTTGGCGGATCGTATCGACATTAGTTACGACTCTGAAATCCAAAGCTTTGAATTGAACCATTGGGTCGACACCAACGCAAACTTCTCTTGGATGTTCGGTGCTCGATACTTTTCTCTTGACGAATCGTTTCGACTTACCGGTACTGACGGCAACTTCGTCAGCAACTACGACATCGACACCCAGAACGATATGTTCGGCGGTCAACTCGGTGCGTCGATCGAAGAGACGATTGTCGCCGGTTTCCTGCGAGGACATGTAACCGGCAAGGTTGGGATTTTTGGAAACGAGGCGAGTTCAGACTCGATGCTTCGTGACGTCAACAACACCGTTGAGTTTCGCAGTTCTTCCGTCAGCAACACCGACGCGGCCTTCTTGGGTGACGTCGATGCGGGCATCACCGCGTGCGTTAGCGAGATGTTCCAGGTTCGAGCCGGCTATCAAATGCTATGGCTTAATGACGTTGCCTTGGCACCAGAGCAGTTTCAAGGCAATGCTGCTAGTCCCGAGCAGCCAATCAATTCGTCCGGCAAGCTTTTCATGAGCGGTGCCTATATCGGTGCCATGATCAGTTGGTGATTGGCAACTAGTTTGTCGCCTTGATAGCCTCATGGCGATGCCGACCTAAGCTTCGTCGAATCGAGCATGTGTGCGTATTGTCGCGTCCTTGCGGCGATGTAGCACGATTCATTGAGGCAACTGCCGCGTTTTCGAAACGGCACAGCCTTTGCCACTGATGGCTTTCTCTTGAAAGCGCCGATACGGTCGGTCAGTCATCAGCAAGCAATAGGGTTTCGTATGTGCAGGCAACGCAAGCATCAATGTCGAATAGGAAAGTTCGAAGCTTTGGAAGGTCGGCGCTTGTTGGCTGCTAATGTCGCAGCATCCTATTCGGACGGCGAACTAGTGCTTGCTGGATCGTTCGACGACGACCACTTGTCCATCGAGGCGAACCCGGCGACCCGGCATGTGATTGTTCGAGGTCGTGATGGAACGCTCATCAACGGACGATCAGCCATTGGTTTCAATGCGGTTAGCGACTTCAAAGTGAATCTGAAGGGTGGCGAAAACGAAATCGTAATGCAGTCGTCCACGTCCGCGATGGCTGTATTCGACACGTTGAATCTTCGCGTCGGAAATGGAAGCGATGTCGTTTGGGTCGACAAAATGCGATTCACCGAATCATCGACCATCGTGACACTACGTGGTGATGACTTAGTCGTCGTTTCCGACTCTCAACTATCGAACCTTCGCTTGAACGTCGGCCTAGGCGACGATGGCGTGCAATTGATCGATAATCGAATCGATGGCAGTTCGCGATTAGTTAGCGAAGGCGGTAGCGATTCAATCGACATCCGTAGCAACACATTTCTAAACTCGCCGCTGTACGATCGCTTTCTCATTTCGGCTGGGGAAGGTGACGACAACATCAACTTCGTTGCCAACACCATTCGCACTCACAGCGATGTTTGGATCGACGGTGGCGGTGGAAACAACTCTGGACTTATTGAAGGCGTCACACCGCTTTCATTTGAGGGAACGTCGCTCAGTGGACCCTGGCGAGCGGTAGATGGAATACGTTCGAATCCCGGTTGGATCAAGTATGAAACGTTACACGATGCGTCCACGCACGATGTTACGGTCACGCTCGTTAACGGTCGAGCTAATATCATGGGAACGCAGTTCGACGATCGGATCTTTGTCGACACGCGATTGAGGTCGGGTGGGCGTCAGGAACTTACCGTTCGAGGCTTACCGGGAACGACGATCAACGGCGAAGAAACGTTGGTGCTTGACCACGTCGACATGATTGTCTTGAGTCTCTTCGGAGGCGACGACTTGTTCTCGATGAGCGACTTACAGCGTGGACTAGGAGTCCAGAATACCACCTACGAACGGTTCGACGTTGATTTAGGCGGCGGCGATGACTTCTTCCAAATCGTATATCCTCGAGTCACGGGCGTCTTCTCGGTGATCGCAGGCGACGGCGACGACTATGTCAGCATCAATCGTGTTGATGCCACTCAGTTGGTCGTTGAGGCTGGGAATGGAGACGACGCGGTCGAGGTGAACCTTTCTTCGATCGATTCGCTAACAGTGCGTGGAGGGGAAGGCAGTGATACGTTTGATCTGATCAACAACAACTTCGCGACCTACTTGGTGACCATCCACGGCGAGGCTGGCAATGATACGTTGATTTGGGACCAAAACCTGATCATCGGCGATCCTCTTTTAATCGTGAGTGGTGGGACGGGAACGGATACGCTGTTTTACGACAATCGAAACTATCGCAGTGGAATCCGGATGGGACCGAGCATCATCGGGAGTGAATTTGAGGACAGTCTGCTCGACCCATTTGTTTGGCCCGACAATCAAGATCCGATGAGTCTGCACCCGCTAGATTACCTCTGGCGGCTTTACGGTCGGCTCGTGCCAACCTGGGACGAGCTTTAGGGCCTCGGTGGGGGCCGTCAACGGCGATCGCCTCGAGGGACAAGGAATACCTAGGGACCAGCGTTTTAGGGCCATCTGGATGAGCAGGCGACGTTAGGGAGCCCCAGAGTTGACGGCAGCCTGGTGGCAATAGCAAAGTTGACGGCAACCTGGGTGATAGCCGGAAAGGCCGACACGAGCGAGGCCAGATGCCGGGATGCCGAGATCTGGAGATGACACTGCGGCGGCTTCTTCCCAGCCGTCTTGCGAGGTCGACCTCCAAAGCGGTCTGGGCCGGTCCGTCTGCCAAATTTCGATCTGGCGACACAGTGGGGCTGCACTGTAGAAACCAAGTCGGGAAACTCCGTTTAGGAAATAAGGACCATGTCCGAAGAATCACTCAGCCAGAACCAAGTCGAGAGCCTGCTAAAGGCGATGGAGTCGGTGGATTCGGCTCCGACCAAGCCAGAGCAGCCAAAATATAGCAACGAGCACAGTGCGACCGCACGCAGCAAGCAATCCTCGATTTTGGGTGCGGGAGCCCGCGTGACGGCCTATGACTTCAAGAGGCCTGAACGAGTCGGCAAAGAGCAAATGCGGGCGATGCACTCGCTGCATGAGTCTTTAGCGCGAAATTTCGGGGCGGCGGTCTCGGGCATGCTGCGCACGATGATCGAAGTCAAACTGTTGTCAGTGGATCAATTGACCTATAGCGAGTTCGTTTTCAGCCTCGATAACCCTAGCTGTTTCAATGTCTTGTCCGCTTCGCCGCTGGAAGGCAACTGGATTCTCGACATCTCGCCCACACTGTCTTATGCGATCATCGACCGAATGCTCGGTGGCGACCCCGATCCCAACGACACCATTCGACGTCCGCTTACGGAAATTGAAACTCGTTTGATGGGACGCGTCGTAGAGCTGTTTCTAACGCAACTCAAGACATCGTGGGAGAACATCGTCGAGCTCGAATTTGGGATCGACAAGGTCGAAAGCAATCCTCAATTGGTGCAAATCGTACCGCCCAACGAAGTCGTGATTTTGGTGGGCTTGGAAGTCGCGTTGGGCAAGAACCGCGGAATGCTGAACCTGTGCATTCCGTTCAATACCATCGAAGGGTTCAATTCAAAGCTGTCTCGCAATGGTTGGGTCGGCTACGGAAAAGCCAATCCGTCGGAGGAGACTCGCGATCGAATCTCGCACAGCATGAGCGATGCACCGGTGGACATCACGGTGACGCTTGCACGATCGAAGATCAAAACGGCGGACTTGCTTGAGCTGGCTGTTGGCGATGTGATCACGACTGAAAAAGCGGTCACCGCTTCCATGGAGCTGGCGGTTCAGGACGTACCGAAGTTCAACGCACGAATCGGCGCCTTCAAGGGCAAGAAGGCCGTCCGCATTGAATCCGTGATCGAGAGATAGGGTTTTCAGGTCTCAGGTCTCAGGACTCAGGACTCAGGTCTCAGGACTCAGGTCTCAGGACTCAGGTGAAGCTCGTTACGCGATTGCTGTTGGCGACTTCCCAGGGCCCCGGTGCGTTGGGACCGGTGCGTTGGGACCGGTGCGTTGGGACCGGTGCGTTGGGACCGGTGCGTTGGGACCGGTGCGTTGACGTTTGGCCATAAAAAAACCGCAGTGACGTGGCGATCGTACCAACGTGACTGCGGCTTATCAGATGAATCTGGGTCGAGAAACGACTTAGACCATTTCCTTCAGGCCCTTCAAAGGACGAATGGCAAGCTTCTTGGTAGCGGGTTTTGGCTTGAGCCAGATTTCTTCGCCGTTGGCAGGGTTGCGGCCCTTGCGCTTTGGCTTTGCAGGAACGTCCTTCAGAATGATCTTGCACAGGCCAGGGATCGCGAATTGACCAGGACCACCCTTGGAGATGGCCTTGTCGATTTCGGCGGTCAGTGCATCAAACACTGCTGCGACGTCCTTTTTCGATAGTTCAGTCGATTCAGCGATGTTCGCCAAAATCTGAGTCTTGGTCGGTGCCTTCGGTGCTGCGGCAGCTTTCGCCATGGGGTGAACCTTCTTCAGTAGCAAGGGGATGGGATGGGCCGGCAAAAATTTCCGTCCACGTGTTTTGTACGGGCAAAGTGTTAAGTCCGCGAAGCAATCGTTGCAACCCGGCTTTCGCCAAAAAACCAACGATTTGCGGGCTTTCCATTATGGGGGCTTGACGGACCACTAAACAACCGATCTCGGATTATCGTCAAGCAAGCTCGCCCAAGACAGTGTCGATTCCCTCTTCACTAAGCGTTTTGCTCTCGCTTAATGAATCGGCCGTTCGTGACTGAAGAGTCAGTTGTTCACTCACCGATTGCATCGCTGCATCCACGGAAACATCGTTATTTGCGGTGTTTTCGAAGGATGCGGTCGCTGGCGAATCAACTAAGTCGGCAGGAGTATCAGTCCACACGTCCGCTTCACCGGTGGATAACACCAATGCCGACGACGAGGAACCTTCGGGCGCTGGTGCGTAGACATTTTCCGCACTAGTCGACGAAACTGCTGCCGATTCGGCCTCGGGGACCGTCGATCCGAGCGTCAAAGAATTCGTGCTGGCAGCCGAATTTGCCGCAATTTCAGCCGATTCAGACGCCGTTTGGGTCAGCAAACTCGCTGCCGCAGTGGTCGTCGTCGTTGATGTCGTCGTGAACTCGACTTCGCTTTCTTCGACACTGACCTTGTACAAACGCAGGCCGTCGACTTCGCCGCGAGCTTCCACGCGGCGGTCGTTGGAAGCCGGAAGCGTGACTTCAATGTTCTCGACCTCCGACGTCGTGGCGTCGGTCAGCGTGCCTCGAATCGTCAGGTTCTGGCCGGAAGCATCCAATTGAGCCGTCGCGTTCTCGATGGTATCCGTCGACGGCGTGGTTGTCGTCATCAGACTCGATTGGCCGGGAGCCACGGCGACTAACAACGATTGCCGCGGCGTGGACCGTAGGAAGTCGCGAATCGAAATGTACTCCGGTCGCAGTGTGCCCAATGTGCTCTGAATTGTGGCATTGCCATCGTCGGCGTCACTGGAAACGGGAATCGACTGAGCTTGTTCGCCGCCCACCAAGAATGGAATAGCGGGAACTTCGATCGTGTATTCGCCTGGCAACACACCTGGGAAGGACACACCTGTGCTGGAAGCCGTACCGGCAACGTTGACCTCTTCACCAAGAATGTTGTTGCCTCGCAGCATGATGTTCGATGAGCCTAGTCGAAGTGCCGATGATCCCGTGATCGAGTAAACGATGTCGCGAGCAACGTAGTCGAGTACCGTAATCGAGATCGTGCCTGTCGCGGTCATGCCCGTCGAGTCCGCAACCGTGTAAGTAAACGAATCGCTTCCCGAGAACGTCGCCGATGGTGGCGTGTAGAACAGGCGACCGGTTGCAGAATCTAACCGCACAGATCCGCCCGCGGTTGTCGAAGCATCGAAGGTCGACACCGAAAGCGTTTCACCACTGTCGACGTTAATCGCATTGTCGAGTTGGAACACGACGGTTTCACCGGCACCGCGATTAAGCGTTTGGGTGAGGTTGGACGCTGGAGGCGGATCATTCACAGCAGCAACGGTGAACGTCGCGGTTCCCACCGCAATCCCACCGCCAGTATCACGAATCGTGTAGGTCACCGTTTCGACACCGTTGAAGTTTGCTGCGGGAGCATAACGAATGGTGTTACCGTCGGCGCTAACCGAAGCCGTTCCGCCTTGCGAAGGAGTCCCCACGCTGTTGACGACAAAGGCTTGATTGTCGGCGTCCCGCGTGTCATTGGCTCGCACATCGTAAGTCGTCGACGCAGCGTCCTCGGTGATCGAGAATGAGTCATTGACTGCGGTGGGCGGATCATCCGCCGTGATCACGGTCACGTTAACCGAAACCGTTGTCGTCAATGTTCCGTCGCTTAAGGTGTAGGTAAAGCTATCGCCACCCACGTATCCAGCGGCCGGTGTGTAGACAAGCGCGTTGTTCGTCGAATTGATCGTGACGGTGCCGCCATTGTTCGGCGTTGAAACGGCCGTGATGGTCAATGTTTCGCCAGTGTCGGGAGCACTACTGTCGTTGGCGAGGACATCAAGCGTATTGTTGGTCGAGTTCTGATCCACGGTGACTGAATCGGCAACACCGGTCGGTGGGTCATTCACACCGGTGACCGTTACCGTCACCGATGCATCTTGCTGAATCCCGGTCGAGTTGCTGACTCGGTACGTGAACACGGCATTGCCGACAAAGTTCGCTGCGGGCGTAAAGTTGACGCTGCCACCCGAAAGTGCAACGGTGCCGCCAGATGCCGGTTGTGTCACCGAAACAATGCTAAGCGAACCAGTGCCGGTCACTTCGTCATTAGCGAGGACGTCGAACGAAGTCGTTGCCGAGTCCTCAGCAACGGTAAACGTATCGGGTCGGACGATAAAGTTTTGTCCGATCGCGAGCGAAACGCTTCCATACGAGATGCTGTCTTCGGCATCGATTCGTTCGTCGACACCGAAGATCAACGTTTCGCTGTTGCTGTCCGTCGCCGGTGCACTGCGAATCGTGACACTGCCTGATGCGATTGCTTCCATTTCGATCGTGGCGATCAAACTCTGGGCTTCATTGGTGGCTTGAAGCTGGCTGCTAACCGCACCGAGTTCGTCAATGATGCCTGTGCCAAACGTTCCCTTTCGAGTCAACGTAAAGTCATCGGCATACTGGATCGGCGTACCAGCGACCCGTCGAACGAGTGTGCTGTCGAACAGGATGTCGGCATAGGCAGCGAACACGCCGGGTTTGTTGAACAAGCGAGCATCAGCAGCGGTGAATGTTAAGAGGAATTTTTGACCAACATCAAGTGAAGTGATCGCGTTGCCTTGGGTATCCGTCACTCCCAACAAGATCTCAACCAACGGTTCTCCCGCGACGGCAACATTGAACGATTCGCTTCGAACATTGCCAGCGGCATCGGTTAACTTGATCGCAAACGATTGACTTCCCAATTGAGATTCAACGGGGGACCAATTGATCACACCGGTGCTCGCATTGATTGTCGCACCAGTAGGGCCGCTGGTGATTTCGTAAACCAAGCCGGTGCCCTCTTCGGTGCTGACCAAGTCCGATATGTACGGACGTCCGACATTGGCGGTTTTCAGTGCCGATGCGACCACGGAACTCGGAAGCGTCCGGTCGTAGTTGATTGTGATAGCCGGTGACAAACTGCTGGAATCGGTTCCAACTTTGGATCGAGCAGCGACGTTGTAGGTGCCGGTTCCCAAAGCAGCGAAGTTGTTCGTGGTCACCACTGCGGTAGTGCCACTTGCGACCACCGTACCCAAGACGACGTTGTTGGCCGTATTGACCAATTCGATTTGCTGGCCTGCTACCGTGCCTGATACGAGGAAGCTAAGTGTGCCCGCATTCGTAATGTTGTCGGTGTTACTGATGCCCGTGTCTGAACCAGCTTGCAAGTCGATTGATGTTGGCGTGATCGCGCCTTCACCTTCAAACGTGAACTGGATCACTTCCGTGTCGACCGGGGAACTCGCGCTGGCACGAACCCCAACCGTGACTGAGACATTTCCTTCGAAGCCAGAAACTGGCGTCACGGTCAATTGACCGGTCGTGGGATTGACGTTCACCGTGGCATTGTTCGATGTGGTGCTGGCGAAGTACTGCACCGGGTCGCCTTCGACGTCAACGCTGCTGAGCGTCAGCGTGGCTGGTTGATTGCCGCTAACGGGCGTCGGTGTTGGAATATCGAGCAAGTAGGGTTGGCCATTGCTGTTGGTACCGGTGTCGGCGACCACGGTCACAGCAACGGTTTCCGAGAAGGAATTCCCGTTTGAATCGGTGACTGTGAAAGTCACATTGGTGGTTCCGGTTTTGTTCCCAACGCCTTTAAGCATCACAACCGAATTTTCGGTGTCGTCGAATACGGTTACCGATTCGATAACAACATCCGTCACCGGCCGATTTTCGGTGGTGTTGTTGACGGCCGTCGAACTGATTGCTTCACGAACATCAAAGCCTTCGACCAATTGACCAAACACGGAATGGTTGAAGTCTAGGTGCCGCGTGTCGGTTTCGGTAATGAAGAACTGCGAGTTGTTGGTGTCGTCAAGCGAAGTCTTCGCGAACGACAATACTCCTTCACCGATGTGCTGCAGATCAGGATGGAATTGATCGCTGAACGTGCCGAGAGTAGACCCGAGCGAACCACTGCCATCGGGACTGCCAGTTTGCAAGACGAAGCCATCGACGACGCGGTGGAAAATCTGTCCGTCATAGAAACCGTCCTCGGCCAGTTCAATCACTCGTCCGGCCGGGCGTGGCGCACGTTGTTCGAACAACTCGAACACCATGTCGCCATAGGTGGCCATGTCGATTCGAATCGAACGGTTGCCTGTCAGAACCGTGGCGGTCAGCAGCGTTGGGTCTTCGACGGTGACCGTGGTGGTCAGGGGGCCGTTGCCCGGATCGTACGCATCTACCGGCACGTGAAGCGGAGCGCCTGATCGAACCGTCAAATCACCAATGGTTTGGATCGTGGGCTGGTCCGATGTCGGGATCGGAACCTCGGCGGCGGCGCTAAGGGCCGCGAGTGATTGAACGCCCGTCAAACGAGTGCCGTTGGGAAAGTCCCAAGTTGGGATCTCGACGATATTCAATTGGGTGGGACCTGCGATTGGCAAGAATTGCCGATTGGCATCGGTCACTTCGGTGAACGGAAGGTCATCTTTTCCGTCGGCGAAGAGCTCTTTTTGAGCCGTGCAAGCGGGACACCAATGCGCACCATAGAACTCAACGCCCTTGGCAGCCAAGTCTTTTGCAAACTGGACCAAGTCAGGTGCTGCTTCACCTTCGCCGACGCCCTCGAGCTGTAGCCCACTGGTCTGGCTAGCCACTTCGCTGGAGGAACTGGTGCCGTCAGTGAACAAAAGTTCCATGTCGCCCGCCATCAATTGACGTTTTTCGAGCGATTCGAGTAACAGTCGGCCTCGCTTGGGTTCAGCGGGCGAGTCCGAGCCTGGCGAGAACAAGCCCCCGAGCAATCGGCTAAGCGAAAGACGAGATTTTGAATTGCGATTGGCTTTCGGAGTCATCGAATGACTGGTTCGTGAAGGCATCGTGGATCTTAGGGAAAAGCGTGTTCGTGCGTGTCGAAACAGTGGGTTATCGGGAGGAGTGTCGGCACGGCAAAAGCAGCAAGACGAATAAATTCCTCACAACCGATATTGTTTACCAAATTGGAATTTTGGGTCCACAGAACAGGATGAGATGTCCTCAGAGTACGCTCGAGTTGGCGACGATAGCTCTCGAAAAAACGACAACCCGGCGTGAAACTTGATCGGTTGGACGGCCAACCGCCTCGATGGTTCCCGCAAAAGTGTCGTCAAAGATGGGGGATTGAGCCCCGGAACCACCCGGGCTCTAGCCGGTACGACGTTTCCAGGTATCCCTCAGCACTTGGCCGGTCAGGCTCCGTTTGACCTTGGCGATTTCTTTGGGTGAGCCCGTCGCCACGACGTCACCCCCGTCCGCGGCTGCACCGGGGCCCAGGTCAATGATGTAATCGGCCGCCTCGATCAACATCGCGCTGTGCTCGACGACCAGCAGGCTATGCCCGTCGTCAATCAACGCATCGAAGCAATCCACCAAACGCACGATGTCAGCGAAGTGCAAGCCCGTGGTCGGTTCGTCCATGATGAACAGCGTGCGTCGTCGGGACGCCGAAGCAAGAAACGCGGCAAGCTTCAACCGCTGGCCTTCACCACTGGAAAGCGTCGTCGCGGGCTGGCCTAGTTTGATGTAATCCAACCCGACTCGTTTCATGATGCTAAGCCGGTCCTGCACCTTGTCCTGCCCGCGAAAGAACGAAGCAGCCTCTTGGACGCTCATGTCTAGCACATCGGCGATGGATAGGTCGCGATAACGAACGTCTAAGATTTCGTCTCGGTATCGCGTCCCCTGACACGACGGGCACTCCATCGACACATCGGCTAAGAACTGCATGTCGACTTCAAGTTGACCAGCACCCTCACATTGTGGGCACTGACCTTTCGCACTGTTAAAACTAAAGTGACCCGGACTCAGGTTTCTAGTTCTCGCTTCCACGGTGCCCGCGAATACTTTGCGGATTGCGTCAAACGCTTTCACATACGTCACGGGCGCACTTCGGGCACTGCGGCTGATAGGCGATTGGTCTACCAGCAAGCAATCTTCGATCGCACCGAGCCCTTTGATATGCTCGTACGGCAATGGCTTCACACTGGCATCGCCACGTCGATTTCGAATCGCCCCGTAGAGCGTGTCCTGAACCAAAGAGCTCTTGCCACTGCCGGAAATGCCGGTCACCAAGCAGAGCAGCCCAAGCGGGAATTCAACGTCGATCTTCTTGAGGTTGTGACCGCTTGCGCCAGAAAGTGAGATGAATCCACGAGGCGTTCGAACTTCGCGATCACGAAGCGTCCATCCGCGTTGATTCGACAAGAATTGTCCGGTCAGACTCTTGGCATCGGAGATAAGCTCGTCGCTCGTACCTTCAAACGTCACTTCGCCACCACGCACACCCGCTTCAGGGCCAATTTCGATCACGTGGTCAGCCAAGCGAATCATCGTCTCGTCGTGCTCAACTACGATCACGGTGTTTCCGCGATCGCGCAAGCCGACGATTGCGTGCGACAGGCGTTCGACGTCGATCGGGTGCAAGCCAGCCGTTGGTTCATCAAGCACATAAAGCATGTTGACCAGGCTACTGCCCAGGGCGCTTGTCAACGCGACTCGTTGCGTTTCACCACCCGAGAGTGTTCGTAGCGGACGATCGAGTTGCAGGTAACCCAGTCCAACGTCTTGCAGGTAGCCAAGGCGATCGACAATCTGCTCGCGAGGTTCATCAGCGATGGCTTGCTCACGAGCTGCAAGGCTCACGTTTCGAAAGAAGTCTTTGGCCTCATCCGCCGACATCGACAACGTGTCGGCGATGTTGCGTTCACCGATTCGATAAGCCAAAGCTTCTGGCTTGAAACGCTTGCCATGACAATCGGGGCACGGGAAGTACGTTTTGAAACGCGAAGCGAAGATACGAACGTGCATCTTGTACTTCTTGCGTTCCAGCCAAGCAAAGAAACCATCCAGGCCGCCAAACTTTCGTTCCGGCACGCCTTGTTGAATCAGCTTCAAGTGCTTCTTTTTAAGCTTCTTGAAAGGCACGTCGACAGGCAGATCATAGTCGTCCGCGAGAGCCAGCAGTTCATCCAGTTCATGGGCATACGATGGAGTGTTCCAGACAGCAAGAGCGCCCTCGGCCAACGTCAAGTTCTTGTCGGGAACCACCAAGTCCATGTCGACATCGACAACGTCCCCAAAGCCCTCGCATGTCGGGCAGGCACCCAGCGGGTTGTTGAAATTGAACAACCGTGGCACGGGGTCCGGATAGTCAATGTCACAAACATCGCAGCGTTGATCTCGGCTGATCACTCGCCGCACCCAAGTTTTGCCATCGACTTGAACCGTTGCGGTATCACCGCCGGCGATATCACTGGAAAAGCTGGTCAAGACGATCGCACGGCCGTGCCCTTCATTCATCGCCGTTTCGAGTGACTCGGTTAGTCGAGACACTTCGTCACTTGAGGTAACACGGTCGACGATGACCACGATTTCGATGCCGCCTTTCTTGACCTTGGCGGCAAGACGCCCTCGATCCTCGTCGGATAAGTGAAACGTTTCGCCCCCGGCAACCAATCGCAAGTAACCTTCCTGTTGCAGGCCGAGCAAAATTTCGCTGGCTGCCGTGCGATTGGATAGCCAGATAGGAAAGCCGATCATGGAACGGCTCCCTTCAGGCATCTGGGTCATTTCGTCGGCAACGACACCTGGATCGTCGGCCACCACGGGATTACCGCACGAATAACAAAACAGCTTCGCGGCTTTGGAAAACAGCAAACGCAAATGGTCAGCGATTTCAGTCGCGGTTGCCACGGTGCTGCGGTTGGTTTTCGATCCGCCGGCGCGTGTGACTGCGATCGCAGGTGGAATGCCTTCGATTTTGTCGCAATCCGGTTTATCGATTCGCTGAAGGAACTGTCGCGTGTAGGCCGAGAAGCTCTCGATGTAACAACGCTGGCCTTCCGCGTAGAGCGTGTCGAGGGCTAGCGAAGTTTTGCCGGATCCCGACAGACCACAGATCGCGATCAATTTGCCTCGCGGAACATCGACATCGATGTTCTTAAGGTTGTGAACGCGACATCCGCGAACGGAAATGTGGCTGTGCAAATCAGTACTCATCGCCGACGGCGGACGATTCGACCGATGCCGCCGCGCTGGCACCTTGCACCACTTGGCGAACGGAACGGTCGGCAATTTCCTTTTGCAAACGAGCGATCGCTTCCGCCGTTGGCATGGATCCTAGGTCGCCATCGATTCGGTCTCGCAGGGCAATTTGACCGGTTTCGGCTTCCTTGGGTCCAACGACGGCCATGTAATTGACCAGGTCCAATTGTGCGTTACGGATCTTCGCTTGCACCTTGCCACCGGTGTTGTCGACGGTGGCTTTCAAACCCGCATCGCAAAGTTGTCGGCAAACCGCAGCAGCGTACTCGAGCGACTTGTCGGACAATGGCAGCACACGGATCTGTTCAGGCGACAACCACATGGGGAAAGCGCCGGCGAAGTGTTCGATCAACATGCCAGTGAACCTTTCGACCGAACCAAATGGGGCGCGGTGAATCATCACGGGGCGGTGAGCACTGTTGTCGGCACCGTTGTATTCGAGCTTAAAACGCTCGGGCAGGTTGTAATCGAGTTGAACGGTTCCGAGTTGCCACGAACGGCCGATACAGTCACGGACCATGAAGTCGGCCTTGGGGCCATAGAATGCCGCTTCGCCTGGTTCTTCGTTGAAGTCCAAACCGGAGTTTTCTAGCACGCCACGAAGCGCGCCTTCGGCGTGGTCCCAGTTCTCTTCGCTTCCAACGTACTTGTTGCTGTCAGGATCGCGTAGTGACAGTTGCACGCGGTAGTCCGTCAGCCCGACTGCGTTGAGTACGAATTTGGTCAGCTCGATGGTGGCCTTAAATTCTTGCTCGACTTGGTCGGCGGTACAGAAAATGTGGGCGTCGTCTTGAGTCAATCCACGAACGCGAAGCATCCCGTTAAGTTCGCCGGTTTGCTCGTGGCGATACACGGTGCCGAACTCGAACAATCGCATCGGCAATTGCCGGTACGATCGTGGCTGGCTCTTGAAGATGTAGCAGTGGTGTGGGCAGTTCATGGGTTTGAGCAGGTAACGCTCGTGTTCATGTTGCCAAGCATTCAGCACGTCGCGTTTCTTGTCCGACGATGCCGATGGTTTGTAGTCGGGCAGCTTAACGCCAAACACTTCCGCGGCCGCAATCAACTTGTCTTCGTCGTCACTGGAAAGCTTGTCATCCTTGAGTCGTTCGCTCCATGCATCGAGCATGCCACCAACTTCGCTACCGAACAACGGCGCAAATTGGCTGTCACGATAATACGGAAAGTGACCGCTGGTTTCGTACATCTCCACGCGACCAATGTGTGGCGAGTAAACCGGATCGTAACCGCGCGACAGTAATTCCTTGCGCAAGAAATCTTCCAGTGCAACTCGAACGCGAGCGCCCTTGGGCAACCACAAGCACAAGCCTTGGCCGACTTCGGGATTGATTGAAAATAATCCGTGTTGTTTGCCCAGCACTCGGTGATCGCGTCGCTTCGCTTCTTCGATCTGTTCAAGGTAAGCAGCGAGTTCTTTCTTGTCGAAGAACGCGGTGCCATAAAGTCGTTGCAGACTGCGACCGGAGGTATCACCTTTCCAGTGCGAACCCGCGACGCTCATCATTTTGATCGCCTTGATCTTTCCGGCGTCGGGAATGTGAGGACCGCGGCACAGATCAACGAATTCACCCTGACGATAGAAACTAAGGGTCTCTTGATCGGACAAGCCGGTTTCGATGTGTTCGACCTTAAGGTCTTGGTCGAGGTCGGCGCATAGCTTGCGAGCTTCATCCCTGGGAACCGAGAAACGTTCGAACGGTTCTTTGTCCTTGATGATCTTCTTGATTTCGGCTTCGATCTTGGGGAAGTCCTCTTCGGTCAGGCGATGTTCCAGATCGAAGTCATAGTAAAAGCCGCCTTCGGTGGTCGGACCAAACGCCAAGGAGACGCCTTTGTAGAGTCGCATGATGGCGCGAGCCATGACGTGCGCGGCCGAGTGACGCAGCACACCGAGCGCCTCGGGATCTCGCGAAGTGAGTAGCTTCAGTTCCAGCGGGCCGTCGGTTTGGTCGGCTAATTCTTCAAACGTTCGAAAAGCGTCAACGATCTTTCCGTCGATCTCGGCCGCGATAACGCTGCGGGCCAGACCATCGCTGATGCTGCGAGCGATGTCCATTGGCGTGGTTTGCGGCGGATGCTCGCCAAGGGTGCCATCGGGGAGTTTGACTTGGATGTTGGCTGAAGGAACAGAGGGGCTCGTGGTCATGACGTTCGTTAGGTGTCCTAAAAGGATGGTTGGCACTCGCATACCGATGGCGAGTGCTTAAATAACGTGTTTCGATGGGTTGAGGCTAGGCAAGTTGACGCTTCGCGGCGGGGACCGTTGCGTTGGACGGCAAGTGCCGCTGACGCTCTGCGGCAAGTGCCGTTGACGCTTTGCGGCGAATGCTTTGCGGCGAATTCCGTGTGGTGCAATCGTGGTAGCGGTAACCCGGATGCCAGCGACATTAGCCCCGGGCATCCATTGGAACACGTTTCGAGGTGGTCTCGACGAGACAGGATGATGGTCGCACCGCGATATCGTCAATCCCGATCTGTCCAGAACTGACCGCGTAATCGTCACAGATCGCTTAACGGTACAGGTTTCTGTTCTCGCCAAGAATTCACTAACCGCCGCCGATTAACAGTGGTAGACCGACGTGGTGAGACACTCCGACCCAGGATTGGGTTCGCCGCGTTCGTCCGATGCCCTTCCATCCTTCCCGATTTGATTTGCACCTTTCGTCCTGAATGACCAGGCGAGAAAGCACCGAGCCAGCTCATGTCGATGTACCGCAATCGCTTCTTCCTCGCCGGAGTCCTGCTGATTCTGTTGGGGATTCAATTCCGAATGGTTGATTCTTTTGTTCTTAATGAGTCGACGACCCGCATGCTCGCTCGCGTAACCAAGAGCACCCCTGTGGCGGATAATTCGTCGATGTCGAACTTCATGATGTCGGTTCACCCCAAGCCCATGAAGCGAGTGACCCCGCCTCGCTGGCTCGGTTTGGCAATGATTGCGGTGGGGGCTGTGATGAGCTGCCACGCTTTGGCGTTGCCCCGCCAGCAACGCCACGACTGAGATCAAGCATCGACTCAGCGGTGCTTCGCTGCCCCACCAGCGATGCACCCACCTACGAGTCCCCTGCTCGTTTGAAAGTCGCCCCACCCTGTTCAAAAGTCACCAACCCGTTCACGCCACTGTCGCCTCTCGATTGAGTTCCGCTTCTCGATCGCGTCCGATAGTCCCGCCAGCGTGAGCACCTGACCCGGCGGCCGCATACGGACCTACCCTCCCTCCCGTATGTGGCCGCCCCGGCCAGGATCTTAGGTCTTCATCCGCCAAGATCCGCCGGGCGTTCCCCCTCAACGTCAACGAAAGTTCGCACATGCTTCTGCTGCCAATCATCCTCTGGTGGGCTGACTCGCCGTTTCGATTCGCGTTTGGCCGATCCCGGCGAATCGTTTGCGCGTTGAGCATTCTTGCCATTATGGCGATGGGGGCACTCGATGCGGACAACACGATGGCGGATGACCGACATGGCTATGAACATCGTGGTTTTCACGAATCACTCAATGAAGACGCGTTCTCTCGCAAGACAGCCGAAGAGCAGCCTCAAGCAGAGGACTCGGTAGTTCGCGAAGGAACGCTCATTCCCCCCACCGATGGAAGAATTGTCATGCTTGGCCGACGTTGGGCATTCGTTCCGCAAGCGGTGGTTGGCGCTCAAGAGGATGACGACCCCATCGCGATCGGTGACGACCGATTAAGGCGACAGGACTTGTCGACAATGGAATGGAAGAACCGAGCACTATCAAGCATCGCACGATCCGAAGCGGCTTCGGGTGCCGAGCGAACCATCACTCGATTGCGATTTAGCACCGGCGGAATGTTTGGTCCCGTGAAAGTCGTTTCCACCCGTGACAGCCAACGCGAGCAACGCAAGATCGCAAGCGTCAATGAAGTTGCCGAAGGAAGGCACTGGATCCTGGCTGAAAACTTGATGCTACAGCGAATTGTCGAATCCATTCGAGCCGACGCGCAAGACGATCGCTGGGTGATATCTGGAAAAGTCACCGAATTTTTCGGCGAAAACCGAATGGTCATTCGAACGGCGCAAAGGTCCGACTCGGAGTGAATCGACGCCGTAGGAGCTCGGTAAGTTAAATTATGCAGGTATTATTGGGCTAATCAGTACCGCGAAGCCTGCTGCAACCGTTTGCACAATTTCGATGCTTACTCTACTGTGAGTTAAATCTTACGGCGGAAATGAGCGATCGGATCCCATGCAGAGTAATGACGAATACCTAAAAGTAGTCAAGCAGGGAAGCGAGACCACGGTCTCGATTCCACAGCACCACCTCAGCCGTTGTGAGAGTGCCCGCAAGCTTTCTAGCGACGTTTGTTCGCTTGTCGAAGAAATTGCTGAGTGCGACGGCAGCGATGATGAACAATCGCATCTGAACTTGGATTTTGCTTCGGTCGACCGCATCACGAGTGCGGGTCTCAACGGCTTGATCCGAATGAACACCAAGTTTCGCAGCCACGGTGTGCGATTGGTGTTAGTGAACGTTCCCACTCCGGTGCGTGAAGTGTTCGAGCTCACCCGACTAGAGCGAATGTTTGAGTTCGCAGCGGGCGACGACACGCGACCAATTCTTGGCTAGCGTTAAGCTGCGTTGGTTCCGCCGGTATCGACCCGCGTTTAGCGACGGTTTTAGCCGTTCGCGACCGTTTTAGCCGTTGACAGAAGGCCTTGCACAGCCAACGCTAGCGGCATGCAATTACCCATCGTTTCCGAAACCAACACCATGCCCTCGCGGGTCGCCAAAGACGGCGAAGGTCCGCGCGGTCGGTACGCCGTTATTAGCCTCGGTTGCCCCAAGAATCTCGTCGATACCGAGCAAATGTTAGGTCGCCTCGACGAAGACGGCTATGCGATGGTGGATTCCGTCGACGATGCCGACTTTGTGGTCGTCAATACATGCGGTTTCATAGACTCCGCTCGTGAAGAGTCGCTCGGCGCCATCGACGAAATGCTCGCGCTCAAACGTGCTGGCAAAATTCGCAACGTCGTCGTCACCGGATGTTTGGCCGAACGCCAGCAAGGCAAGCTGCTTGAAGCCCGCCCTGAAATTGATGCGATGATCGGCGTCTTCGGACGCAATGAAATTGTTTCGGTGATCGATCGGCTGCAAGCTGGCATCGACGAGCAGGCCAAGGTCTTCCGCCCGGCGCCCATTCGTCCGCTTTCCGATGCGGTCCGCCGGGCTGTCACGCCTCGGCACTTTGCTTATCTGAAAATCAGTGAAGGCTGCGATCGGCTATGCACCTTTTGCGCGATTCCAAAAATGCGAGGCAAGCATTACAGCAAGCCAATCGATCAAGTCGTCGATGAAGCCAAGCGGTTGGGCGATAGCGGCGTCCGCGAAGTCGTCGTTGTGGCGCAAGACACCACGTACTACGGCAAAGACTTATATGGCGAGCCAAGGCTTACCGAGTTGCTAACGCAGCTCGATAAGATTGATTCCATCGATTGGATTCGCTTGATGTATTTCTATCCGATGTACATCGATGACCGCTTGATTGACACTCTTGCGGGCAGTCAACGAATTTTGCCTTACATTGACATGCCGTTGCAGCACGCCAGCGATGCGATGCTGAAGCGAATGTCCCGCAAGACCACTCGTTCATCTCAGGAAGAAATCCTGGGCAAGCTTCGCTCGAGGATTGATAACTTGGTCATGCGAACCACGTTGATTGCTGGTTTCCCCGGCGAGACCGACGATGATGTCGATCAGTTGTGCGATTTTGTTGCCCAGCAGCGTTTTGAGCACTTGGGTGTGTTTACGTATTCAGTAGAAGAGGATACGCCGGCGGCTCGACTGCCTAATCGTGTACCTGAAGAAGTCGCGCTTGAACGTCAGGGGCGGATCATGGAAATTCAGCAACAAGTCGCCTTCGATTGGAATGAGTCTCGTGTTGGCACCGTCGAAGACGTCATCATTGATTCTCCGCTAGACGATCAACCCGGTGTTTGGATCGGGCGGACCAAGAGTGAAGCCCCTGATATCGACGGTGTTGTCTATGTGTCAGGTGTCGATCCCGATAGCCCGATTGAAGTCGGTACAATCGCGCAGTGCGAAATTGTCGCTGCGGATGGCTACGATCTAGTGGCCGCGCCGCTGTCTTAAGACGCAATACGTTGCGTTTGAGTCGTCAATTGAGGAAAACGGAGTCACCAGCGCCACTGCTCGCGCTGTCTCTCCCACCTTGGCGGGCTCTACAGGATCGGCGACAACATGGGTTGATCGCGGGTGCTTCGTGATCGAGTCTACAAAAATGACAATGACCTCAGACATGCGTTCCCCTTCACGCTCCGTTTACAACGTTCCCAATGCGTTAACGACCGTCCGTTTCGGATTGGCCATCGGTGTGATGGTGCTAATCCCGATGGGAATGCAGTTTGCCGCGTTAGTGCTGTTTGTGATCGCCGTCTCGACCGATTGGATGGATGGTTATTGGGCTCGCAAGTATGGACAAGTCACGAAGTTCGGACGAATCTTCGACCCCTTTGTCGACAAGATCATCATCTGCGGCACGTTCATCGCGTTGGTCGAAGTCGTGGGTTCAGGTGTCGCTTCCTGGATGGCGACCACCATTGTTGCTAGGGAACTGCTTGTCACCAGTTTGCGAGGCATGATCGAAGGCAGCGGCGGCGACTTTTCCGCGAATCAACTCGGCAAGTGGAAAATGGTGCTGCAGTGTGCCGCAGCGATCACGATTCTTTTATCGTTGCTTTATCCAGCCACGGTTTGGTTAGGTTATCTCGGGCAAACGTTCCTGTGGTCGGCAATCGCTTTGACGATCTATTCCGGATACGTGTATGTCATCGCAGCCGCGGGCGTGCTTCGCAAAGACGTGAGCTGAATATTGACCGCGGCGGAAACCCTTAATCTGATCAATTCGCTTTTGCTCAGCGCCGCTGTGGTTTGCTTGGTGATGTGGATAAGGGTCGTGTACCAGCACCGAGGCCAACTCGGTGAGGTGCTTGCGTCGTTGGTGCCTGCTCGCCAGCGGTGTTTTCCATTTTGGAATGCTGGCGACGCCCTGATCATGTTCGGATTGATGATGGTGCTCGCGGGTGTGGCTCAGTCATATCTGTTGAGCCAGGGCGTCTTGGTACGCCAACCGATCGAAACAGACCCGCCACTAAGCGATGCGCAAACAGCGGCCAACCAATACGTCCTAATCGCCATTTCCCTTGTCGTGGGATTGATGGCCTTGGGGGTAATGTTGGCGTTCTTTCGATCTCGATCCGACAAACTGCTCGATCGTTTGGGACTTAGGGTTCGTCGTGGTGACGTCGTGCTAGGACTCAAAGCGTCACTAATGGTGTTGCCACCGGTGCTTGTGATTAGTGGTCTCTTGAACCTAGTGATTCCCTACGAGCATCCGGTGCTTGAGATCTTGGCAGGCATCGACTCGGTTCCCAAGTTGGTCTTGGTATTCGTCACTACCGCCATTGCCACACCTCTGGTCGAAGAGTTTTTGTTCCGAACATTATTGATCGGCGGCTTCGAACGGCTTGCTCAAGCGATGCAAGTTGGCGATCTGCAACAGTGGGAACGAGACCAAGGTGATCAACCATGGAAGGACCGTTTTGATTGGCCCGTCATCGCATCAAGCTTTATCTTTGCAATCATGCACTTCGGTCACGGGGCCGCGCCAGTACCGCTTTTTGTGCTGGCACTCGCGTTAGGCTACTTATACCGAAGAACGGGCAGCATCGTTGCACCGATTGTGGTCCATATGGTGCTTAACTCGCTTACATTGATCGTCGAGACCTTGCGGGTCAACACTTAGCGGCTTTCAAAAGCAACAACGTTGCTTCGACGTTCAATCAACCGACCAATCCGTCTCGAGTCTATTTGCCAACATTAAGTTGGCTGATCATTGGTCGTCCGCTGATTTGCATGACAGCACGTTGCAAGACCGAGTCTTCGCGATCAAGCGTGATGTGACCTTGCGAATCAGGGCGAGCGGCGATGTGAGTCGGTTCAACTTCGATCGTAGGCATCACGCCGTTTTGGCTGATCGCTCGGCCGCTAGGTGAGTAGAACTTAGCGGTGGTCAAACAGAGCCCAAACTTCGCGGATTGCATACGGAAGATTCCTTGAACGCTTCCTTTACCGTAACTTGTTTCGCCAATGATTTCACCACGACGCGAATCAGCAATCGCACCGGCGAAGATTTCACTTGCACTGGCACTGTCACCGTCGATCAGAACCGCCAAAGGGATGCTCCAAGTGTTCGGGCGATGAGCTTTGTAGTCGTAGTTTTCGCGAACGTTGCGTCCGCGAGTCGTCACGATCGGACCTTCGCTGATGAAACGATCGGCTACTTCAACCGCTGCGGAAAGTAATCCACCGGGATTGCCACGAACGTCGATAATCAGCGAACGCATACCTTGACGATGCAGGTCCCAAAGAGCTCGTTCAACATCGCGGGTCGTCGTTTTTTGGAAGTTGGTCAGCCGCAGGTACCCAACGCGATTTTCGGGATCCACGAAGTGAACATTTTCGACACAGGGAACTTCGACTCGACGTCGTTGAACGTTGATCGTTCGCTCGACACCCTGAGCACTGACAACATCAATGGCAACGTAGGAATGTTCAGGACCGCGAAGCAGATCGGCAACGTACTCGGGGTCGTTGCTTTCGGTTCGCTCACCGCCGACGCCAATGATTTTTTCGCCACCGAGCAATCCGGCTTCCGCTGCGGGTCCACCGGGGATCACCGACAAGACTTGTAAGTAGTCAGTCTTGGCTTTCAGTTCCACGCCGAGTCCCACGAAGTTTCCTTCGATGTTGGAAAACATTTCATCAAGCTGGCTTGGTGAAAGCAAGCGAGTGTAAGGGTCGAGCGTCGAAACGGCACCGCTAAGGTATTCCAAAGCGACCGCCGTACCTGACAAACCAAGTTCAGCGTTGGCACGTTGAGCAACCGTCGACACTGCGGCTCGCAAATCGAAACGGGTGGCAGTGCTGCGGCTTTGCAATTGGGTGTGAATCGAATTCCTAAAGTTAGCGATCGCTTCACGATTGGTATTAGGAAGCACTCGGTCAACGAAAGCGTCTTCGTTAAGGGCGACTTCGAGCGCGGCGGTGCCGTGTACCAAAATGCGAGCCCAATCGACGTCGTCGACGTAGTGAGTTTGCAAGTTCGCAAGGATTTCGGAATACAAGTCCAGGGCTTCGTTCGTGCTAAGCTCGCGAAGAGACTGCAGATAGCTTTCGTCTTTGAAACGTCGGTTGACGTCGTAGTAAAGACGGCTGATCACCATTCGCTGGTAAAGCTGCGCGTCTTGCGGGAACTTGCGAGTGAATTTCTCGTAGTGGCCGATCGCTTCGCCCCACATCCGAGCACGCTCAAATTCGAGGCCCTTGGTCAGAGCCGATTGAATCTCGTTGGCTGCATTGTTGTTGGCTCCCTCGATACTAAAAGGAGTTGCATCTTGCACGACCGATCGGGTCTGCATGGTGGACTGAGCATCAGCCACCGACATTCCCTGAATGAAGAATAATAGAACGAATGCCATGACTGGCAATGCGGTCGTGCGACGAGTCGAAACAGCGGTGCAGACTGACTGAGCAGGGCTAACCTGTTGAGCGACAAAATCCATGCGCTAAAGCTTCCATTGAGCACCATCGGGGAGGACCTCGGATTTGGTTCAAGCAAACCCGAGGAAAGCCAAAGCAAGAGATGCTCAGAATGCTTGGCCAAGGAAACATAGGTCACGATTTGTGCCTGGTCAAAAAACCAACGCGGTGCTTATTCGGAACAGTCTGCCTGAGTGTTCCAAGTGGGCACCTCGTCCCACGGTCATCAGGTTTGTTCCGATTGATTCGACAAACTAGTTTCACGCGTGAGCGTTTCACAGGTCCATCTTGTCATTCACCGCTGCGCTTCCCGGCGCAAGTTCACTCGCAATCAACGTTGTTGGGGCGAGTAGTGGCGTCACATTCACGATAGGCAGTGTCTACCTCGGTGGCAACGAACCAATGATCAAGTTGAGGATAAATGTTGACACCCGTCCGTACTGATTCCTACTGTCCATCATCCACCGTTGAGACGGTTGGTTCTTATTTCCATCGAAAACAGTATTTCCTTTCGAACTCAGCATCTCTTTTCGAACACAACCCTGTTCTTTAGGCCAGGATGCAACGTCGCTCTAAACACGACGATGACACGAACGACGCGCCAACACGCGCGGGCGTGAAACATGCGCACGCGCCAAAGGTTTCTCAAGAGCCTTACCAAGGCTTCATTCAACCTGCACCCGTTCTGCTGACACGGTGTAGCCTTCGGGCGATGTGGGCCAGTTTGACGTTGTGCGTGTTGATCGGATCGTTTTCAGGGTGTGTAACGCCGAACTATCTTGCCAATCGCAAAGTTCGCGAAAACGCTTTGGCTTCCACGTTGAATTTGGTCAGCCGGAAAGGTCCTCAGATCAGTGAACGCACGTGGAACACGATGCGACGCTATGACTTGGATTCTCGTTACGACGCCGATCGCAAAAAATGCTTCGCTTACATCCGCGAACGCATTATCGAGATTCCTGACGCAGAGCTGATCTATGCTCTTAGCGAGTTGTCTTACGTGGAAGGGAAACGGGCCGAGCGAGCAGGGAATGCCTCGGATGCATTGAACCATTACGGCGTGGCACTGACTAACAGCTACGACTACCTCTTCAGCAAAGACTTGGGAACGACTCGCAATTTCTATGATCCTCAGTTTCGAGGTGCTTGTGACCTTTACAACGAGTCGCTCGAAGACACGCTGCGATTGTTGTGCAGCGAGAATCAGATCCAGCCAGGGCAAACGTACACCATCAAGACTCCGGACCGTGAGTTCGTTGTGCGTACCGAGATGCGTGGGCAATGGAAAGCAAATGAGTTTGATCGCTACGAATTTGTGAGCGATTACGAAATTGAAACACTTCGAAATCGACACACGACCTACGGGCTTGGCGTGCCTTTGATCGCGGTTCGAAGACCTCAAAACGAGGGCTCGGATCGTCCAGAGGCTGAAAACTACTACCCGAAGGGCCTTTCCTATGCCGTGACCGCATTGATGCGATGTGTGCCCGAAAAAACGGGTGATCGGCCGGGGCAATCCAAGACTTGTGTGCTGGAATTCTTTGATCCACTGACGGCAAACCAGATCCAACTCGCTGAACAATGGGTCCCACTCGAAACCGACCTAACAACACCGCTGGCCTACTTCTTGGACTCACCAGAGTTTCGAAAACGCAATGAGGCTACCGAAGGACTACTCAATCCAGCCGACTCGTTGGAAAAGAGCGGGCTGTACATGCTTGAGCCCTACGATCCAGACCGCATACCGGTGTTGATGGTCCACGGATTGTGGTCGAGTCCGATGACATGGATGGACATGTTTAACGACCTGCGTAGTTTTCCAGAGATTCGCGAACGATATCAGTTCTGGTTCTACCTCTATCCGTCGGGACAACCGTTCTGGATCAGTGCGACGCAGTTGCGCGGGGACTTAATGGCGATGCGGAAGGCATTTGACCCTCATCGCCGCGACAAACCGCTCGACGAAATGGTCCTTGTCGGTCACAGCATGGGCGGATTGGTCAGCCGAATGCAAACGATCGATTCAGGCGATGAGTTCTGGAAGATCGTTAGCGACCAACCGGTCCAAAATGCCGATCAGGCGATTGCCAAGTTGAAGGGAGATCCAACGGACCGCAATCGATTGGTGAGCACACTGTTCTTTCGTCCGAACTCTTCTATTCGTAGGGTGATCACGATCGGAACACCACACCGCGGCAGTGAGTTCGCTAATGATTACACGCGATGGCTCGCCAGAAAGTTCATCAAATTACCATCGCGAGCAATCTCGACGGGCAATCGTTTAGCTGAAAACAACCCCACGCTCTTCAAAGACACGCAGTTGTTGACCGTTGCCAATGCGATTGACTCACTCGCGCCCGAGTCACCGATTTTTCCGGTCATGATGAGAGCCAAGCGTGCTCCGAATGTGAAATACCACAATATCATTGGTGTGCTCGAAGATCCGTCCTTCGTCCAAGCCCGAGCGGGCAGCGGCGATGGGGTGGTGGAGTACGCAAGTGCTAAGATGGATGATGTCGAAAGCGAATTGATTGTCGATTCCGATCACACGAAGATTCACATGACGCCCAAGGCTATCTTTGAGGTGCGTCGTATATTGCTGGAACATTTGAAGACCGTTGATGCGAACGACCGAGTCGCTCTTCGAACGGAATCCGAATTAGATCCAGATGTAATTTCCCGTCCTTTAGATCAAGGAATGGGAGTTCATGATTATCGCGGCGTTGATAAAGTCGAAGTGAACGATTTTAACCCGGCTACGCTTCAGCGGTAACTAAACCGCTGCGTTCAATCCGCTGCCATTAACTCGCTGCGACGTAACCCGACAGCGGTGCTCGCTTCAGTTTCACGTTGTCGCCGTTTCGCGATACTGTCCCGACGAACAGTTCAGCTTTTGTCGCAGCTTCAACCGATTTAGCGGCGACGCGGTTGACGCTCTTCTCAGCCTTCTTTGCCGTGACCTTTAGCGACTCGGGATGAGCGAATACTTCAGCGACTGGGTCGATCGCTGAGTACTCGGCTTCGCTTTCGCTCGCGACGTCATGGCTTTGAAGTTCGCCGCGAATGACTCGGACCTCACGTGGGGCTTCGATCCCGATTCGGACTTGGCCGCCTTTGATACGGACCAAGGTGATCTTGATGTTGTCGCCGATAAGAATTTGTTCGTCAGCTTTTCGTGTAAGAACCAACATGGGCATGTTCCTTTGCCAAAACGTTTGAAAGTAAGAGAGTTTCGAGTCTTCCGTGAAGGTTGGTTGGAAGATGAAAGGTGCTAATGCACGCACCGTGCCAAAACGTGCCCAGAATCGCCCGGGAAAGTCGTAACCTGTTTGATGGTAACGCGTTAGGTTTATTGCTTAAGAAGTGGTCGGCTTTCTGCGGCGGTTTCCATCCCATTGCCAATGGAAACATCTACAAACGTTTGCAACGAAGGGCTGGATTCTTAAAGAACTCGCATGGGTTCAATTGACGTGCGAGCGAAACCATTGCTCGGTGGGTGATTCGTTTTGCGATTTGTTCCGAGGCCACGGTTCTAGTGAGTGACTCGCTGCCGCCTGCATTGATGTTTCCTTCGGAAATTTGCGATCGAGCGACTCTCCTCGGCATGACTCGTTTTCATCTTGAGTCAATTTTCAAATTTCCCTAATCTTCGCAGCAATGCCTGCTGGCATGAAGCCTTTTGGCAAGATCCAGGAAGTTGGTTCAAAGGAGTGACCCCCATGCCGTTGCAAATTGCCCGACTCAAATCGTGGCTCCCGTCGTTCATTCGTTTCCTTCCGCAAACGCTAATCTTGGCGGTTGCCTTGGCAGTGGTCGTGAGCGACGTCGCCGCTCAGGAAACCAATCGCCAACCCAATGCGGGACAGCAAAATCCCAGCGTGGTGGCGGTCGTTAACGCTGATCCCATCACTCGCAAGACGCTCGGTGATCGCGCGGTGGAACGATATGGTGTCGACGTGCTCGACAACATTGTTAATCGCCACTTGATCATGCAAGCTTGCCAACACAACGGCATCACGGTCACAGAAGCGGAAGTTGCCGCAGAAGTTCAGCGACTCGCCGCGAAGTTTGGTTTGTCGATGGACAGCTATTTGAAGCTGTTGCAAGAAGAACGCGACATTTCACCCAATCAATACAGTCGCGAAATCATTTGGCCGATGCTGGCGCTTCGTCGTCTTGTTGCCGATCAAGTGCAGGTAACCAATGAAGAATTCAATCGAGCGTTTCTTGCCCAGTTTGGCGAAGCAGTCAAGTGCCGCTTGATCATGCATGAAAGCCGAACCGAAGCTGACAAGATTCTTGCGGCGGCGAAAGCGGATCCAACCCAATTCGGTAATCTCGCAAAGAAGTTCAGCCAGGACGAAGCCAGCGCCAGTGTTGGAGGATTGATTCCACCGATTCGTCGTTACAGTGGCGACTCTCGCTTAGAGGATGCCGCGTTCGCTCTCGAAGACGGCGGTGTTTCAGAGTTGTTGCAACTGGGCGACCAGTGGATCTTCCTGCAAGCGGTCCGTCGCTTGCCTGCCGCGACGCCCAGCGCCCAAGCGATGCCAGCGATCAAGGAACAAATCACAGATCGCATCCGTGACGAGAAGATGCGATCGGCAGCCACCGAGCTGTTCGCCAAGCTGCAAACCGAAGCCCAAGTGGTGAAGGTGCTCGGCGATGAAGAAAAGATGCGTCAATACCCTGGTGCTGCTGCGATCATCAACGGACAACAGGTCACGATCGCTTATGTCGCTGAAGAGTGCATCAGCAAGCATGGTGAGGACGTTCTCGAAGGAGAAATCAATCGCAAGTTGTTGATGCAAGCCTTGCGTGCCTCAGGTAAGGAAGTGGCCGATCAAGACATTCGTGCCGAGATCGAGCGAGCGGCAACCAGTTACGGTTTCGTTGGTAAGGACGGCGGACCCGATGTTCAAGCCTGGATGGAATCCGTGACCGCCGACGGCAAGGTAAGTGAACCGATCTACATCGCCGATTCGGTTTGGCCCAGCGTCGCACTGACCAAGTTGGTCGAAGACAACGTGCAAATCACTCAACAAGACATGCAGGAAGGGTTCGAAGCCGCCTTCGGTCCTCGGGTGGAAATACTCGCGATCGTGCTCAGCGATCAACGTAGTGCTCAGAAGATCTGGGAAATGGCTCGCGACAACCCAACCGACGATTTCTTTGGCAAGCTTGCCGAGCAGTACAGCGTTGAACCCGTTTCGGCGTCCAACATGGGCAAGGTGCCACCGATTCGCAAGCACAGTGGCCAGCCGGCCGTAGAAAAGGAAGCGTTTTCATTGAAGCCGGGTGACCTTAGCGGCATCATCGCGACGGGCGGAAAGTACATCATTCTGCGTTGTCAGGGGTTCACCGAGCCATTGGTTCGCGATCCAGCGTCCGTGCAATCGGAGCTCACGCGAGATTTGCAAGAAAAGAAATTGCGAGAGTCAATGGCCGCGAAAATAGACGAACTTCGCAAGAACGCCGAAATCGACAACTTCTTCACTGCATCGAAGAAGAAAACGCCTCGAGTCGCCGCCAAACCCTAAGCTGGGTGACTCAACGGCAAACCGGACATTTCAAGCCCAGGATCCTCGAATTTACTTCGGGAACCCCTGGGCTTTTTTTTGTGTCTGACCGACAATGACGCTTCCGCGATAATCTTTACGACTTTCCTTTGAACCCCTTTCAGCGGTTGCCCCGCCCGTCGATATGACCGATCCAAAGTTTAACGATACTCCTAACATCGACGCTCCCTCAATTGATCCCCCGACGACGGACCCAGAGCCGAAGCCGTTTGTGGTTGAGTTTGCATCGCGAGTGAATCGTCTGCCGCCTTACATGTTTGGCCGGATCAATAATTCGCTATACCAGAAGCGCCGAGCTGGGGACGACGTGATTGACCTGGGGATGGGCAACCCGTCGGATCCACCCGACCAAGTCGTGATCGATAAGCTGAACACAGCCGCGATGGACCCCAACAACCATGGATACAGCAAATCCAATGGCATCACGAACCTGCGTCGTGAACTAGCAAAGAAGTACGATCGCAAGTACGGGGTCAGCCTTGACCACGAGCACGAGATCATTGCGTGCCTGGGTAGCAAAGAAGGCTTTTCGCACATGTGCTTGGCATTGATGGGGCCTGGTGACACGGCGATGATCCCGTCCCCCTATTTCCCCGTCCACATGTACGGAGTGATCCTAGCATCCGGGAACGTTGTGTCGCTTGACGTAGCGGATCCCGACAAGTTCCTTCGCAATGTTGCCTACACTTGCGAGAACATGGAACCGCGTCCGAAGGTGTTGATCGTCAACTATCCTCACAACCCATCGTCAGCGGTTGTCGAACCCGACTTCTTTGTTGACGTTGTGCGACTGGCAAAGAAGTACGGCTTCCTGGTCATTCACGACTTCGCTTACGCCGACGTGGCATTCGACGGTTATCAACCACCAAGTTTCCTGTCAGCGCCGGGTGCCAAGGACGTGGGCGTTGAGTTCACGACCATGAGCAAGGGATACAACATGGCCGGATGGCGTGTTGGTTTTTGTGCTGGCAACGCCGAAATGGTTCGTGGTTTGGGAACGATTAAGGGCTACTACGACTACGGAATGTTTCAGGCTATTCAAATCGCCGCGATCGTGGCGTTGCGAGAGACTGAAGAAAACGTACTCAAGCAATCGCTGATCTACCAAGGACGACGCGACGTGTTGGTTAGCGGTCTGCGTAGGCTCGGTTGGCAACTCGAATCACCGAAGGCCGGAATGTTCGTATGGGCCCAGATTCCTGAACCGTGGCGTAGCTCGATGAGCACCATGGAGTTTGGTATGAAATTGCTTGAAGAAGGCAATGTCGCGGTCAGTCCCGGTAGCGGCTTTGGGGCTGCGGGCGAAGGCTATCTTCGGATGTCATTGGTCGAAAACGAGCAGCGCCTTCGTCAGGCCGTTCGCCAAATCGCCAAGTGCTTGGCTCCAACGGCAGTGTCTTCATAACCGGGTTTCTGTATCACCGGTGAATAGTCTCCGGTGGATAGTTACCGATGATTGGTCACAAGTGCTTGGTCACAAAAGATTGCCGCAGCTGGGGTGAGCCCAGCCGGTAACCTCGTTAGCCTGGATCCCCGCCAGGGCAAGCCGCGGTGACCTACGTGTCGCTAATTTCAATCGACTTTCCACGGTCGAATGATTCTTTCAGACGAAGGACATCCTCGGCAACTTCGCTGTTTAATTTTCTGGCTGCTGCTAGTTCCCGAATCTGTTCCGGCCGACGGGCGCCCACTAGTGTGCCCGTCACGCCCGGTTGAGACAGCACCCAACCGACGGCAAGTTGCGACACGGTCATGCCATGCCGGTCGCCGACTTCGCGAAGCCCATCGACTAGGCAATGAGCCCGTTCGAGTTGTTCACCTTGGAACACGTCATACCCGGGGCGCGAATCACCATCGGCAAAAACGTGATCTCGTTTGATTGCTCCGGCCAACAAGCCCTTCATCAACGTCCAGAAACAATAAACTTCGCTTCTGAGTGTTTGGGCGGCAGGGATGAAGTCCGCCAGCATATCGGTCTGCAGCAAGTTGAGCGGGCACTCGACGGCGTCACATCCGTCGACACTTGCAAATGCCTGCACCTGAGCGACATCGGCGTTGCTGATCCCAACGCGGTCACACAGCCCCCGTCGACGTAGATCGGCAATTGCTTGCGCTGACGTTTCGATGGGCACGTTGGGGTCAGGGCTATGTAAGAAGAGAACATCAAATCGGTCCGCGTTCATGCGTCGAAGCGACAACTCGGCGTCGGCGGTAAGTTGCCCTGGCGATCCATCCACCACACGCTTGCGATCTGTTGTCCAACGTTGACCGACCTTGCCTATGACCGTGTAACGGTCACGTTGACCCGCGATAGCTTCGCCCAAATATCGGTCACTTTCACCGTCGTAACCGTAGCTAAACGCAGTGTCGAATGCGGTGATCCCGCAATCAATGGCGGTTTGGATGGTTTGGCGAGCGTCCTCGGGGGTAACGCCCACGGTGGTGATGCCGGCGATGGGCCATAGTCCAAGGATGATCATGCAAATCACGTCAGTCTGAAAAACGAAATGAAGATGTCGTGAAAAGTGGCGACGATCCAACTAAAAAAAGCGTGCGAAGATTTCTCCTCGCACGCTCTATCTTAGGCGTATTCGACTCGGGTGCAGTATTCCCGAAATATGCTAGGCACCTGAGCCGGATGGCTCAAGGTTATTCACTAGAAGTCGATCGTGAATCCAAGGTCGACGCCTTGGACGAACAGACTTGAATCGTCGATCTGAACACCGTTGTTGTTTGCACCGCTACCGATGTCGTTGCCGTTCACGTTGCGATCAATCACATCACCTGTCAACGCTACGTTGTCGAAGTAGATGAAGCTGTAACCAACGCTCAAGGCGACATTAGGGCGGAACTTGTAAGCCAGCTTGAAGTTGGCTTCCGGTGCGAAAGCGAATACGTCACGCGATCCGTCGATGGGAGTCGAACCGGCAAGGATGCCTCCGGCGTCTTCAACGCCGTTGATGATCGAGCTACCGCGGACACTCAGTCGCTGGTTCATGTTTCCAAGGTGAACCTTGGTCAACGAGCTGGCGATCCAACGACCTCGCTTCATGGTCATGTCGAAGCCGAGTTGGCCGCCATTGAACTCATTCATGGTTTCGAAACGATCCGCGAACGTCAATCTATCGCCAATCGCGGTGCCTGGATCTGGGTTAGCAGTGATTTCCGAGGTGCTGCGAATGTTCAGCGAGTTGTCGATGTCAAAGTGTGAGTAACCGCCGATGAAATCGAGGCTGCAGCTCTTTGAGCATCCGAATCGCAGACGTGCGTAAGCTTCCGCAGCCCAGATGTCGAGCGAGTCTTCACCAATGATGGTGCCGGCAACATCAGGACCAACCGGTGCACCGGTCGCAGCGATCACAACCGCGTCTTCGGTACCGAAGTCGTTGTTGAAGAATGATCGGCCGACGGACATGTTGTCGCCGTTGCCGGTGAATCCGTATGAGTCTTCGCTTTCATTAAGGATCCAGAAGCGACCGCCAACACCAACGTTTTCTGACAACCAAATACCCATGTCAGCTCGGAAGCCGGGGGTAAGTTCGCCCTTGAAGTCGTTACCGAACACCGTGTTGACGTTGTCAACGTTGGTTGCGATATCGAGATCGTTCGGAAGCGATGGCAAGGTGCCAGCGTCGGAAGTCGTGATTAACGACGGTGAATCGCGATCTTGGCCGAACCACAGCAAGAACTCCATGGTCGCCCAAGTGTTGCTGTTGCCTTTGTTGAACAAATTGGTCATTCGGCGACTGGTGCCGCAGGAAGAACCAAACGATGATCCGCAACCGCCGTCGCAGGACGATGCTCCACATCCGCAGCTCTCTTCGATGCCACAGCTGATTTCCATGCTGCCGCATCCGCCATCGCACGAAGCAGTGCCGCAGTCGCAGCTCATGCTCGAGTGGTGCGACACGGGTTGAAGCTGGCGACCGTCGATCGGTGCGTAAGTCTTTTGACTCACGACACGTTGGCGAACTTGCGGACGGCTAACCGTTCGGTATTCGCGGTGTGCAACGGGGGCCACGTCGGCTTCGTAAGCTTCGTCGGCGTAGTTCTGATCGAAATCAGCTTCGTCGTTGTAAGCGTTTTCGGTGTAGGCGGCGTCTTCGCCGAAGTAAGCTTCTTCGCCGTAACCGGGCAAATCGCCGATCACCGAGCTACCATCACCTGCGGTTACCATGCTAGAACCTGACAGCAACACTGCTGCGATCGCTAGCCTTCTCATCAGTTTAGTCTTCATAAAATTGTCTCTTACAGTCCGGGAACACTGATTGACTGGTATAAGGGTTTCGACGCAATCAACCGGTTTATGCAGAACAGCCGTTAGGCTAGGCAGAGTCGAGCCAAATTACCCATCTTGGTGAATGAAGACGCTAAGGTTTGCCTATCATTCCTAGAGCCGACGTTAAAATGAAGTTTCACGCGATCATCAGCGAATTTTCCCCCCGAATGTCCTGTTTCTTTTCTTCGTAAAAGTGGTTTCGATGGCGACTGAGCCGACCAATTCTGAAACACAGAGCGATCCGCCCGCCGGCAGTGCCAACGCGGGGCAGTTAGCTGCGAGTGATACAGCCGTGGATCATCCCACCGCTGGCAATGTCATGTCCCCGGATCAATCTCCCTCGAGCGGACCTATGTCGAGCGGACCTAATATGATTGCCGCTGACGAGAGTGTTCCCGACCCTACGGCACCCAATCCGCCGTCCTCTGGGGGCAGCGATAGCGAAGCGAATAAGCGACGAGCCAACGATACCGGCCGCACGTTGTCGATGTTCTCTCGCCAGGGATTTCGCCCCGCGATGTTTCGTTGGAAACGTCAACTCGAACAAGTCAACGCTCTTGAACCGGTGTTGAAGAACGAAGATGACGCGACACTAAAAAAACGATCATTGGCGCTACGATATCAGGCCATGGCCGGCGAAAAGTTGTCGTCGCTTTTGCCCGAAGGATATGCCTTGGTACGCGAAGCCGGGCGTCGCGCGTTATCGATGCGGCACTATGACGTGCAAGTCATCGGCGGCATCGCATTGTTTGAAGGCTACATCGCCGAGATGCAGACGGGTGAAGGTAAAACTTTGACTGCGACGTTGCCGTTGTATCTGCATTCATTGCTGGGCAAAGGTGCTCACTTAGCCACGGTCAACGACTACCTTGCCAAACGTGATGCCGAGTGGATGGAACCGCTCTTTCGGTTGCTTGGCGTGAGCGTGGGGATCATCCAAACGCCGGATGACCAACCCGCTCGACGAAAGTCGTACGGAGCCGCGATCACTTACGGAACGGCCAAGGAATTCGGATTTGATTTCTTGCGTGACCGATTGTTGTTGCGTGCTCAGAACCGATTGCAAACTGAGATGCTCGGCGATGGCGGTGCTGGATTCGGCAGCAGTGGTGATGAAATTGTGATGCGAGGAATGCACTTCTGTTTGGTCGACGAGGCCGACAGTATCTTAATCGACGAAGCCAGGACGCCGTTGATCATCGGTAGCATCGAAGACACCGTCCGAGATCAAATCGTCGAGACGTATCACTGGGCGTCGGACCATGCGCCCGGTTATGAGATCGAAGAGCATTTCACGATTGACCCCGAGACCAAGCAGTACGAATTGACGTCCCGTGGTCGGCAACGAGTTCGCGCTCTTCCCAAGAGTGACCTTGTCCGGACGATGGGGCTTGTCGATTTGTACGAATACGCTGAGCGAGCGATCAAAGTGCATCGTGAGTTTCTGCTCGATCGCCAATACGTCGTGCGACCTGGCGACAAGGGCATCGACGAAATTGTGATTGTCGACGAGTTCACGGGGCGATTGGCTGAGGGACGGAAATGGCGCGACGGAATTCACCAAGCCATCGAGGCGAAAGAGAAGATCGAAATCAGCGTTCCGACCGGTCAAGCCGCTCGAATCACGGTTCAGGATTTGTTCCTTCGTTACCCCAACTTGGCCGGCATGACAGGAACGGCAGCTACCAGTGCACGCGAATTACGTCGGATCTATCGAACGCCAGTGCTGAGAGTTCCCACAAACAAGCCGCCAAAGCGAAAGCGGCTACCTGACCGCGTGTTTGGAACGATGGAACGCAAATTTGCCGCCATTGTCGCAGAGATTGCGGAAGTTCACGCAGAAGGTCGACCGATTTTGATCGGAACTCGTTCCATCGATAAGAGCGAAATCTTGTCGAAAATGCTGAATGAACTCGGCATCGAGCACCAAGTCTTGAACGCGAACAATGTTGAACAGGAAGCCGAAATTGTCGCTGCGGCCGGCGGGCATGCCAAGGTTACCGTGGCAACCAACATGGCGGGTCGCGGAACCGACATTAAGTTGTCCGACGGTGTTGAAACCGTTGGCGGGATGCACGTGATTTGTACTGAACTCCACGATGCCGCCCGGATCGACCGTCAGTTGATCGGTCGTTGCGGACGCCAAGGTGACCGTGGTTCTTATCGCCAGTATTTGTCGTTGGACGATGATATTCTCAAGAGTGGCTTGGGAATGAAACGTGGGGACAAGCTGAAAGAACAGGGCGAGTTGATGGGTGGATCCGCCGACCGCCTAGCCAAGCTGTTCCGCAAGGCCCAACGCAAAGTCGAACGCAAACACTTTCGTGATCGGATGGTGCTGATGCATCACGAGAAAGAACGCAAGAAGATGCAGCGTGAAATCGGTCAGGACCCTTATCTGGACACGCCAGACTAGTGTGAATCCAGACCATCGTGATTCCGAACTGCGTGTTCAAACTCGCGTTCTCACCAGGGATCTTGCCAGACTGACAATGGCGGTCTAGCTAGAACGCGTCGTTTGACGTTGTCCTCAACTAGGAAATCGACAGCACTTGGGATGCTGACTTGCGATCCGCGCAATGTACCGGGAATGTCGCTCCCAACACCTGGTGGTGAGTGGCGATTGCGACGGCGGGATCGTTATTCTGTTCTGACAAGTGCCCCAGGCAGGCCCATTTTAATCGTTCGGTTTGAGCGAACCGCAGCACTTCGGCGCAATCCTGGTTCGACAGGTGCCCCCGAGGTCCTCGGATACGAGCTTTCAAGAACTCGGGATAAGGTCCTTTTTCCAGAAGTTCTGGGCAATAGTTGCTCTCGATGATTAGCGCGTCCAGGGATGAGACCACCGCTGGCAGTCCATCGAAGATATGGCCTAGGTCCGTCAAGATTCCGAAACGATGGTGACAATCGTCCACCACGAACACAACTCCATCCACCGCGTCGTGGGGGGTGCAGATGGATTCGACTTGGACATTGCCAAAGGTTAGGGTGTCGCCGGCGTCGAAGTGACGTACGTCGGAAAGCTTTCCGATCTTGATCCTTCGACGGGCCTCATCGAAGGTCTTTCGGGTGACATAAACGGGCAACCCGAACTTTCGGTGAAACGTGCCCATTCCGCAAATATGGTCGCGGTGGTCGTGGGAAATGATCAGGGCATCGCAGTCGCGGATGTCCTTCCCATGCTCGGCCAGCCGCATTTCGGCGGCCCTCCCGCTGATACCGGCGTCAAAGAGTAGCCGAACGCCCTTGGTTTCGACGTAAATGCAGTTGCCACTGCTTCCTGATTGCAATGAGATCACTTCCATGGTGGAAAGTTATACCGTTCCCGAGCATTTCGGGCACCCAGCAATCTAGGTTGACTCCCTTAAAACCCGCATCATCGGTCCTGGCCGGGGATTTGGGTTGGGAATGCCGGTTTTCACGCCGAATTCGTTGACACCCGTTTTTCCGCGTAACTATACTTCGGGAGACGTTCGGTCTCCTGGATCTTGATCCAAAGCGCTCAGTCTACGTCGTCTCTTGTCGATCTTGTCGTTAACGGAATTCACACATGACCCTCATCGGGAAAGCATTCACCGCTCTGGTCCTGATTCTCAGCGTGATCTTCATGGCCCTCGCATTGGCCGTGAACGCATCGCACCGGAATTGGCGAGACGTCGTCTTAACGGGCGTTAACGGCCAGCCAGGCCTGAAGTCTCAGATCGAATCGAAGATTCAAATCAACGAGCAACTTCGCGATTCGCAAGAACGCATCCAAGCGGCATTGAACCGCGAACAAGCATCGCGTCGAACGGCCTTGGCTGCTCTGCAAACGCAACTCGACCAGCTTCGCGGCGAACTTCAAAACAGCGAATCGACGGTCCAAAAACTCACCGCACAAGTTCAGGAACTGTCGCAAACCGACCTCAGCCGTGCTCAAGAACTTGAGCGACTCACCGGCGAGAACGCGAAGCTTCGCGAATCAGTTCGCACCGAACAACAAGACCGCGACAAGCTGTTCACTCAAACACTTGAGCTGACTGACCAAATGAACAAGCTGCGTGGCTTCAAGGTCCAACTTGAAGAACGCAATCAACAACTGATGAGCCAAGTCACGCGATTCGAAGAAGTAGTCGCATCCAAAGGCATCGATATTCACGCACCATTAGACGGTGCTCCGCCAGAACGAAATGGTGTGATCTTGGAAGTCGATCGTCCTCGCCGTTTGGTTTTGGTTTCGATTGGTGCTGATGAAGGACTTCGCAAAGGACACATGCTAGAAGTCACCCGCAAGGGTCGTTACGTCGGCAAACTAAAGATTCGTAATACCAAGCCAGACCGAGCAGTTGCCGAGATCTTGGAAGACTACAGCGAAGGCATCTTGCAGGAGAACGACCGTGTCGACACAACTCTCGACTGAGAACCGGAAGCAACCGCCAAGTATCTACACGGTCATGCTATTCCTTGCCATGATCTTCTTGTTGATCGCCGTGGTCGCGATGTTCATTGAACTAGGCCGGTGGTATCCCGAGCTTTACAACACGCAAAGTGCAATGCCTACTGGCATGATGACGTTGTTCTCGCTGTAACGCCAATTCGCGGCATTGATAACTAACGCTGATAACTAACGCTGCTGCAATTGCTGTAGCGCCTGCTCCGGATCGCAACCCTCGCTCATTTCGATGTGGCGAATCTCTTTGAACGATCGGAACCAAGTTTCCTGACGCCTCGCCAATCGGCGTGTGTGAGCGGCGACTTGTTCTTTGGCGGTGTCTAGATCAATCGTGCCATCAAGGTGCTCGATGACCTCGCGATAACCGACGGCTTGCCGAGCGGTTCGTGACATGCCACCGGGACGATCCAATAGCGACTGGACCTCGCCAACAAGTCCAGCTTGGAACATCGCCTCCACCCGCTCGTTGATACGGGCGTGCAATTGATCGCGCGGCCACATCAATGCGTTCACGTTGCACTGATCAGGCGACACCTGCTTTTCAAACTGGATTTGGCGATGACTAATCGGCACACCCGTCGCCCGAGAAACTTCTAACGCGCGAATCATCCGACGAACATCATTGGTATTGATTCGATGTTCAGCCAACGGATCAACTTGGCGTAGCCGTTCGCGCAGGGCCTCGACACCGTGCTCTTGGACATCACGTTCCACTGACTTGCGGAATTCCCAATCAGCGGGCGGTCCCGGATCAAAACCTCTTAGGATTCCCTTCAAGAACATCGGGGTGCCACCGACAAAGATCGGGACTTTGCCACGAGAGCAGATTTCGTTGACGGCTTGGTGAGCAGCACGCATGTAGCAAGCGACGCTGAATTCCTCGGCAGGATCCACCAAGTTGATCAAATGGTGCGGTACGCGAGCGATCTGGTCGGCGGTTGGTTTGGCCGTCCCGATGTCCATGTCGCGATAAACAGCGATGGAATCGAGCGAGAGGATTTCCCCACCGACACGTTCCGCCCAATCCAACCCCAGCGAACTCTTACCCGACGCGGTAGCACCGGTGAGCACGTAAGCTTTATCAATTAGGGGAGGAAACGTGGTTTCAGCGTCCTGCATCGTTATCAATCTGGATTCGTCAAGGAGCAAGCAAAGTTGGCAAAAGCCTAGTGCAATTCGCGCGAACCCAGCAAGAAGGTGTTAAAATTAACTATTCGCCTGGCCCGGTGTGTCACTTGGCAAGCGAGCCACTAGCCTGTCGCGTTACGAGCCCGGTGTTTCACTGGACTTTTGATTAGCCAGCTTATTGTTCAATGGCGTCAACTGCCTCGATCGACCCCCAATGGTGTTATGGGACTGACCTACTTCAAACGCTACCGGATGGAGTACGATCTCTGTGAGCCCGACGAGGGGATATTAGGGTCGCTCGTTTCGGCTGTCCCGTCGGGCTACGAGTTCGTGCGGTACAGCGACGGAGTATTGCGAGAACACGCGTTAGCAAAGTACGAGAGTTTTCGGTACGAACTCGATGCCAACGTGTTCCCTTGCTTGGGGCGTCGCGATGGTTGTCTGAGACTGATGAAAGAGATCACGTCGCGGAGTTCTTTCGTACCGGAGTCCACTTGGCTTTGTCGTTATCGCGATACGGACATTGGTAAACTAATTCCGGTGGGCACGATCCAGGGGCTCGAGATTGACGGATGGGGTGCGATTCAGAACGTGGGTATCGATCCCCTGCATCGCAATCGAGGTCTCGGTGCGATCTTGCTTAGCAAAGCCGCCGAAGGGTTTCGATCCGTTGGGCTGACACGCATGCACTTAGAAGTTACCGTCGATAATTCGTCAGCGATTCGGTTCTACGAACGCATCGGATTTCGACGAGCCCAAGTGGTCTACAAAGCCGCCGACGTCGTCGGCGCTTAGAGAAATGTTGCGTTTCGCGTATCGGTTATTTTAGGCGTCACTGCAAGTCACTCGCGAGCGTTAGTTTTGTCTACATCTCTGTATTGAAGTTTGGCAATTTGTCTCGTTTAAGATCATGCGGACAAATCCACCCTGGCTCTCGATCGGTTGCTTAAACGCCGTTATCCAAAACGATTCCATGATTGCTATCCGGCAGATTCCCGAATTGCATTCGACGGCCAATACCGTTGTGGATCTAAGGGATTCGCCATGCCGGAATCGTTGACTATCGGATTGGCTTAAGCCTTGATTGAACGACGTAGGAAATAGCCAGTCACTTGAATCGACTTCAATCGACGTTGGGAAGCCCCTGCCATAGAAATTAACACCTTCATTGTCTGTCGATTGCTACTCGCAATGGGCATGCAGCGACTCAACAAGTGCGGAACTGGTTGTCAGTCACGCTATCGCGATTGATGCGTGACTTCAAATTGGTAAGAGCGTTTTAGTATTCAAGCCAGTCAACTCGCAATCGATGATAACGCCGTTTGACTGCGAGACAGTCTCATCGCTTGATGTTGGGGCCCAAGGTCGTCAAGCAACGGTGCCAAGGTTTCACTGACACGATTCGCTATTGTTCAAATGCATTCGTGACTGATCGTGTGTGATTGAGTGTTCAAGGAGTATCTGATTCAGAACAGAAGCCACTCGAATTCGTCTCGAAGTACTTCGTCGACCGATTGGGAACGCTCGATGGAAGTTGGCGGTGCGAGATATTCGAACGACTCCGCACTTCCGCCACTTGCATTGACTGTGACCGTCACCGTGGCGGTATCAGTCCGCAAATCAAACGCGTAAGCACCGCCCGAATTATTGACGGGGCGGTTATCCAGCCAAGAACCAACAATGGCAACATCGCCATCCACGGCGACTGCAATTCCGTATTGATCAGCGGTTGTGACTTGCTCGTTGACCAGAATACGTGTTTGCTGCCATCCTGCGGTTAGATCTTCGAACAAGTACGCTTCACCCGAGTCCGAACCGCCAATATCGGCTTGCGGTGATCCAGCGACTATCCGATTACCATCAAACGAAACTGTAGTACCAAATCGGTCGCCAGCGATGCCGTCGTCGGCGAGTAACTTGGCTGTTTGGCCCCAGTTGTTCGAGCCACCCGTGTTTCGGTCAAACACATAGACGGATCCGACTTGGTTGAAACCACCTTCATCATCTAGAGGCGATCCTACAACCAGCGTTGTTCCATGGATGGAAACACTTGTGCCGAAGTTATCGCTTGCCATGGCGTCTGGGGCTTCGATAGCCTTGAGCTCACCCCAGAATTCTGTTCCGAACCGGTCACGTCGGAAAATATAAACGGCTCCTGTGTCAATCGCGACGCCATCATGTTTAAACGCGCCCACTGCGATGTCGTCGCCTTCAATCGAGACCGAATGTCCGAACCGATCGCCAGCTCCTTGGGTGCTGCCGGTTAACTTTTTGACTTGTCCCCAATTCGATACGCCACCTTCATCGCGATTGAAAACGTAAGCGGCGCCTGAAGCACTTCCTAGTGGATCGGCTGTACTAGCCCCAACGACAATTGTGTCGCCCGAGAGATCTATGCTGCGACCAAATAGATCGCGTTTGACGGTATCGTCACCGTAAATTTTCTTGACGCGTCCCCAATTGTCGACACCGCCTTCATTTCGATCGTAGATGTATACGGCACCTGCTCGGAATCCGAGGTCGCCGTCGTATTGAGCGCTTACGGCGACGGTATCGCCATCAATTGCGACACTCCAACCAAACGATGTGTTGGCAACCGAGTCACCAGTAAGCTGAGCCACTTGAACCCACGAGTTGGGATTAGTGCGTTGGTAGACAAATGCCGATCCTGCGTTCGTAAAGTTACCAGGATCATCAAGGAATGATCCCACCACTGCAAAGTCGCCATCAACGTCGACGCTATAGCCGAACCGGTCGCCTCCACTCGCGGCATTGCTGACAAGTTCTGCATCGCTAATCGCGATCGAGTAATCAAACGAGTCTGTTCCAGTGAAGCCAACGTCTGGTGTGTACGTGAAGGTGCCATCGCCGTTGTCGACCACGGTTCCATTGTCGGCTTCTGTATGACTGACCACGTTTGCATTGCCGCTTGGTGCGTCGTTAGTTAGCACTGAAATTGAGACGTTCGTTTGTTGCGTCGTAAGCGCCGAGTCGTCAATGGCGTCCGGTCCTGGCGGATCAACGGTGATAGTCAACGTGTCCGAACCAGTGTCTCCATCCGAGTCCATCACAGTCACTGAGATCGTGTAGACGCCACCGACAGCGTAAACATGCGAAAGGTCCAGGTCCTCATTGGGGCCAAGGTTCACAATCACCGGGGGCGATCCATCGCCGTAGTCAATCGTGGCAGTTTGCGAATCGAAGGTTCCCGCATCCGCAATTGGAATCGCTAGTCGACTAAATTTACCAAACTGTGTTGGGGTAATTGTTTCTGACGCACCAAGCTCAATTGTTGGCGCATCGTTGGCTACGTCGAGCGTAAATGATTCCGTTGCAACTAAACCATCAGAGTCGGTGACGGTTAGCGTTACGACTTGAGTGTTCGGTCCATCCGCAACGCTGCCTGTCCAGGTCCACGTGCCGTCACCGTTATCGATAACCGTGCCGTAGTCTGTCGTGATCGTTGACGTGAAACGTAATGTTCCGGTGGTGCTGAGTGTCTCACCTTCGTCGCCAGCGATGACTGCATTATCGGCGGAGATGAGTGGGAATGTGATTCGCCACGGTTCTCGCCCATGCAAACCGTCATCGGCGGCAAAGAAGAATTGGTCATCGACCACGGTGGGAAAGAACGCGTTGTAGGACACGTTTGGATAGACATCGACGGAATTGGTATTCGGAACCGGATGAATGTCATGAAGCAACTGCGTTCCCGCGGCTGTTCCATCACTGACCCAAGGTTCGATACCGTTGACACCATCGTCGGCAAAAAAGATGAGTTTGTCGTGAAAGGCGGTGAGCCCAAACGGGTAATCGCTGTTCGTTTCAGGGTACAGGGTTCCGTCAAAAACATCTGCGACCACACTCGCCGTTCCGCTGTCGATCTTCCAAAGTTCAAAGTCCTGATCAACACTCGCGTCGGTGTAGGCGACGAAGAAAAGTGTGTCACCGACGGCGGTCAACTGATCGGGGTTGCTGTACGTGTAGGCCGCCGATTCAAGATCCGCCACCATCGTCGTGCCCGTGATCACTCCGCTGCCGTTTCGCGTCGTTCGCCAGATTTCGTCACTGTTGGCGGCAAAGTAGAGCTCGCCATCGTAGGATTCCATCGCACCAACGACACTGGAACCAACAGATGTCACAGCGTCAAGGTTGGTGGCTTGGTTGCCGTCAGCCACCCATAACAAATCCGCATCCGTGAAGAACAAGCGATTGTCATAACTTAGGAGTGCTGCCGGCTGATCCAACGTCGTGCTGGTAGCAACATCGAGTACCTTTTCCGTTGTTGTGCCGTCGCTCGTCCAAAGCTGAGTGATGTTGGACGAGTCTCGTGCGGTGAAGTAAACACGATTTCCCACTGCGGTCATGTTTCGAATGTAGCTCCCTGATATCCCCAGGTTAATGTCCTGCACGAACACCGTACCAGCGGCAGTTCCATCGCTCTTCCACAGTTCGTACCCGAGGTCGTTCAAAGAGGAATCTTGGGCGCGAGCGGTGAAAAATGCAGTCCCAGAGGCTACGGCGAAGTTAAACGGGTACGACGAAAACGAACCAGGAAACAGGTCTTTTAGTTGTGATGTTCCCGCCACGGTTCCGTCGGTCTTCCAAAGTTCATGGCCATCGGTACCCTGGCCCGAGAATAGAACGGTGCCATTGCCGAGATCTCCAACCGTATTTTCCGTACCGGAATAGGCGAATGGATAGGAATCGGCAATCTCGATGGTCCCAGTTTCCGTTCCATCGGACGTCCACAGCTTGCTTTGCGAGCGAAAGTACAACTGACCGTTTGCGGCAGCAGTTGATACGGGATACGACCCGGAACTGGAAACGTTGCTGGTCAGTTGAACCTTGTCGTTCAAACTACCCGAGGTCACAAATAAGTCTGGCTGGTCAGGTTCGGTAAAGAACAACTTGGTTGTCCCTGCAGTTGCCGAACCAATGCCGTAGTAATATCCGCCAATGGTAGGCTCGACCAGAATGGTACCCGAAGCGGTTCCGTCCGTCCGCCAAAGATCAGACGTCGCTTCGTTCTTGACAAAGTAGTAGTAGTTCGATGTTGTCGCCACAGGATCAAGACTCGAGCCAAAGTACCCAGCGGTCAGATCTGTGATGAGCGTCGTTCCTGCGGTGGTCCCATCGCTCTTCCACAGTTCATAACCATTGACTCCATCATTCGCTGTGAAAATCAGCGTGCCATTAAGATTCGTAAATTCACCAGGCTGACTGCCGTAGAGGTAGCTGTAGGCGGGATTGGTACCTTGAGCGATATCCTTGACCAGCACGACGCCGCCTGTCGTGCCATCGATACTCCAAAGCTCGGTGCCAACATTATTGGTCGCGGCAGTATCCGTGGCTGCGAAGAACAGCTTGCCGCTAACGTCCAGCAGGTAGCTAGGGTATTCGACACCCGCGAGTTGCTGAGTTCCGGCGACGGTTCCATCACTTGACCAGAGCGTTGGAGGTTCGTTTTCTTCATTCGCAACAAAGTACAACAGCGATCCCGACTCGGTCATCTGAGAAACATTGCTTGAATAGTAGGAACCATACCCGTTGAACCCAACGTTAATGTCATCAAGCAGAAACGTTCCGGATGCAGTTCCATCGCTGACCCACAGTTCTCGCCCTGAACCATCGACATCCGCAGTGAAGAACAGCTTTCCGCCAGCTTCCACCATCGACTGCGGGTAGCTGCCGTAGGATCCATAGTACGACGCGCCGTCTTGCAGGTCTTTGACGATTTGCGTTCCTGACAGAGTACCGTCACTGGCCCAAAGCTCTTCACCGAGAGGATCGCCATTGACATCGACGCCTTCGTAATGAGTGAAGAACAGTTTGCCTCCAGCAGCCGTGAAATATCCGTCGAGTGGATTCGATGCGAAGTCATCTTTGATGATGACAGTCCCCATTGTGGTTGCGTCTACTTCGCCAATCGCGTTTCCGCCGTAGCCAACTCCATAGGTGTAACTAAAGCCGCTAAAGAACAAATCTCCATCGACAACAGCTTTTTGACCAGATGCAACAAAGTCATCGACCAATTCAAACGTGCCCGCGACAGTTCCGTCGGTGAACCAAAGTGAGTTGTGCGCCCACTCATAGGGAACGGAATCGTTCAGTGCAGTGGCATTAAACACCAAGCCGCCGGCAAAAGGTTCGAAGCCATTGGGGTATGACGACGATGTACCCTCGTAAATGTCTGCAAGTCGAAACGTGCCGCTAGCGGTGCCATCGCTCCGCCACAATTCGGTACCAAATTCATCTTTGTTGGCGAAGATCGCGACATCGCCAATTGTCGCACTTTGTGTGGGGGCGGACGCAGAATTCGCACTGACGATGTCTTGAACAAGGTTGGCGGCGAGCAACCGACGGTCTTCCAGAACTTCAAATTTGCGTCGACGATGTTTGCGGTGCTGGCTGACAGGACGACTACGGCGGAGGCGATCGGACATGGGTGGGATCTCGAGTGGGCAGTTGCTGAAGCGGAAGGGAGTGAAGCTGAGCGATGAAAACGAAGGGCGGCTATGCGGAATTCTTGGGCAGTGGTGGGATCACCCACAATTCCTTGTCGTCACCTTCTAAGTTGGGGCTATGGATCACGGTAGGGAATCCTCCTGGGATAACTTCGACGGCGAATACTTCCTCGACGTCGCTGGAAAATTGGAACCAAGCCACGCTGCGACCCGAATCCAAATCGACGACGGCCACGCCGCAGCGAAGTTTGTCAGCATGTTCGCCAATCGGTAGACCACCGAAAATATTGGTCTCGCGAATTTGCGACATGCCCACAAACGCGAACTGGCCTGCAAATGAAAGGCCACGCGTGTAACCGGGGACTTGATCCACGACATCACTGGTGCCTGAAATCCTATCGACGCAGTTAATCTGCCCATGCCCTGAATTCAAGTACCACAGTTTGTCTTGGTAAAGCCGTGGCGAGTGCGGCATCGACAATCCGCACAGCAGGCTTTCGCCAGAACCCACGTCGATTAGAATTCCGCCGTTGGCTTTGTTCTCACGCCACCCACCACCTATGTCAGTCTGTCCCAACGCTGTTACATAAGCCGGCCCGCTTTGCCCCATAGCCATACCATTGAGATGGCAACGATCCTCAGGCGCAAGCTCAGATACAAACGAAGGCTTCCAACGAGGCACAAAGTTATGCTTGTCGTCAAAAGTACATAGGCAAGAAAACAACGTGTTGACCGCCCATAAGCTTCCTGCGTCGGCGCTTGGTCCTTGTGGTTGCCAAGCTAGGTCATGAACGCTGATATTGCCCGTGATATGTTGTTGTCGAGCGAGATAAGCGAACTTGGGATCTTGCCCAAGCGGATTAGGGATCGCTAGGCCATGTTCTGCTGGCAGATGCCAGATGCTTCGTCGTGTTCCGATAGCAAGCCGACGGGGACTGACGGCCATGCCCATCGCTTGCTCAAATTTTTTCATCTCGACTGAAAGACGATCGTCAGCAAGCCGCTGAATCACAGCCACGCGTCCGAGTTTGTATGTCGATACTAACAGCGAAGCCCTGAGATGTTTCAGAATCGGAATGAACTCGCTTGAACACTGGTACTCGATAGTTTTCGAGCCAGCTTCTTGGTCGTCAGATGTTTCCAATTTCATGGCTGCCTAATCACGCTAGCTAGTAAGAATCAAACCTCTTCCAATGGGAGGAATGATTCTACCGCTAGCAGCGGGGGGCGGCAACGCAAAAGCGTTTCAAAAGGTATCACGAAGTCAAAGCAACGTGTTGTAGAAGCTTCATTCCGTGCTGTGAGCCGTCTAAGCGACGACGAATCGCGAACCTAGAAAAGACCCCAATCGAGTTCAGCGGCCAAGACTTCATCGACAAGCTCGGCCGAATCGTTGGAACTCAGCGGGGCATAGAACTGTGGCAACTCGTTGTTGGCTGGATTCACTGTCACCGTTACGGTCGCTACATCGGTTCGCAGGTCGAACGCATATGCGCCGCCGGAATTGTTGGCAGGCCGATTGTCGAGCCAGGAACCCACAATCGCTGTATCACCACCAACTGCAACTGCGATCCCATACTGATCCGCTGTTGTGACTTGCTCGTTGACCAAGACACGCGTTTGTTGCCACACGCCACCGAGATCTTCAAAAAGGTAAGCCTGACCAGAGTTATCGCCACCACCATCGGCTTGAGGTGATCCTGCAACGATGCGGGTGCCATCGATAGATACCGTGGTTCCGAAGCGGTCACCTGCGGATCCTCCATCAGCGAGCAACTTTGCTGTTTGTCCCCAATTGTTGTTGCCACCGGTGTTGCGATCATACACGTAGACGGACCCGAGCTGATTCACCCCGCCTTCGTCATCAAGCGGTGCTCCGACGGCGACAGTCGTCCCTCGTATTGCGACACTCGTACCGAAATTGTCTGCTGCTGCTCCGTCAGGAGCTTCGAGAACTTTGAGTTCCCCCCAGTTGTCGACACCAAAGCGATCACGCTTGAATAGGTATGCCGCTCCGGAGTCATTACCCACACCGTCATGCCGAAACGCTCCGACGACGATATGTTCGCCATCGATCGACACCGAATGCCCGAACCGATCGCCCGCGGCTTGCGTGCTACCCGTCAGTTTCTTGACTTGACCCCAGTTGTTCGCTCCACCCATGTCACGTTTAAACACGTAGGCCGCGCCCGAAGCACTTCCCAAGGGATCCGCAGTGCTCGCCCCGACGACGATCTCGTCACCGGACAAGTCCACGGATCGACCGAATAGGTCACGCTTGACGGTGTCGTCGCCATGCAGTTTCACCACTTGGCCCCAGTTATCGGGTCCACCTTCGTTGCGTCCAAACACGTAGACAGCACCGGCTCGGAACCCGAGTTCTCCATCGTATTGAGCACTGACAGCAACCGTGTCGCCGTCGATTGCTACGCTCCACCCGAACGATGACTGGGCGACTGCATCGCCGGACAATTGTGCAACCTGCGTCCATGAGTTGGGTTGGGTACGCTGATAAACAAACGCTGAACCTGCGTTGGTCACACCACCCGGGTCATCTGAGTAAGCACCGACGACCGCGAAGTCTCCGTCGACATCAACGCTATAGCCTAAACGATCGCCAACGCTAGCAGTGCTGCTGACCAGTTCCGCATCGGTGATTGCAATTGTGTAGTCGAATGAATCGGTGCCAGTAAAGCCAGTGTTAGGGGTGTAAGAGAATGTTCCATCGCCGTTGTCGGCAACCGTTCCGTTGGAAGCTTGGGTATTACCAACGACGCCAACGTTCCCAGCAGGACTGTCATTGGGCAACACTGAAATCGTGACGTTCGTATTTTCGGTTGAAACGACTGCGTCATCGACTGCATTTAATTCGGGTGGGTCAACTGTGACCACGAGCGTGTCAGATCCAGATCCTCCATCGGAATCAACTACATTCACGGTGATCGTGTAAACGCCCCCGGTGTTGTAATTGTGGAATAGATTTAGATCATCGTCAGGACCAAGATTGACTACGACCGGTGATGAACCATCACCGTAATCAATCGTGGCAGTCTGCGAATCAAGCACACCGGCATCGGCAATCGCAATTCCACTGCGAGAGAACGAACCATTCGCTGTTGAGGGAACCGTTTCGGGAGATCCCAGTTCGATCGTCGGGGCTGCGTTGGTTATGTTCAGATCGACCATTTCCACGGACGTAAAGCCATCCACATCGGTAACGGTCAGGGTTAACACCTGAGTGCCAGGGCCATCCGCGACGCTACCCGTCCATGTCCAGGTGCCATTGGTGTTGTCGACCACGTTGCCAAAGTCGGCGGTGATCGTGGAAGCAAACTGAAGCGTACCCGTCGCTGTCAGAATCTCGCCCTCTTCACCAGAAACACTGGCAACATCAGCAGCAACTAATGGGAATGTAATTCGCCAAGGCTCTTGTCCATGGATGCCATCATCAGCGGCAAAGAAAAGCTGATCATCCATCGCGACAGGGAAAAAATTGTTGTAGGAGTACGCTCCATAAACATCGAGTGAACCTGCCTCAGGGATCGGAAGGACATCGTAGACCATTTTCGTTCCTGCTGCGGTTCCATCACTAACCCAAGGCTCAATGCCGTGGATACCATCGTTGGCAAAGAAAACTAGTTTGTCTTGGAAGGCCGTCAAGCCAAAGGGAATGTCATCAACCGATTCCGAATACATCGTTCCATCGAAAACATCTTTCAGCAAGCTCGCCGCACCACTTTCGAGTTTCCACAACTCCAGATCATCACCTAGCGATGCATCCGCATGCGCGACAAAGTACAAGGCGTTTCCAGCGGCAGTCAGTTCTTGGGGTAACGCATTAACGCCACCCGCAGCGTTCAGATTTGCCACCATCGTGGTGCCCGTGATATTGCCGCTGCCATCGCGAGTTGTGCTCCAGATTTCGTCGTTACTTCCGTTGAAGTAAATTTCGTTGTTGTGGATTTCCAACTCACTGACGTTGGAAGTGACGGAATCCAGGTTTGTCGCTTGATTGCCGTCGGCGACCCATAGCTTGCCACCTTGGACGAAAAACAAGCGGTCGTCAAAGCTGGTTAGCGAACTGGGATTCACGAGCGAATTGCTATCGGCAACGTTAGTTACCTTTTCGGTGGTCGTGCCATCGCTAGTGAAAAGTTGCATCTGCCAAGTAGGAAGATCACGAGCGATAAAATAAACCTGGTTTCCAACCACGGTCATTTTGTTAACCAGCGACGAACTGCTGGTATGAATGTTTTCAACCAGCACCGTGCCGGCTTCGGTGCCGTCGCTCTTCCATAACTCGAAATTGACATCGTTATTGGAACCGTCGCGAGCTCTTGCATAAAAGAACGCTACGCCGTTGACGACGGCAAAATTAGTAGGTGAGGACGAAGTGTTGCCGCTGTAAAGCTCTTTCAATTGAGAAGTGCCGGCGACGGTGCCATCAGTCTTCCAGAGTTCGAAGCCGCTCGGTCCAAGTCCCGGAAACAACACGGTACCGTTGCCAAGGTCTCCGATGATGTTGTCTTGATCCGTAAACGCTGGGAACCTGAGGGTATCGGCAAGCACGATTGTGCCTGAATCCGTTCCGTCGGATACATACAGCTTTGCGTCAGAGACAAAGTAGATTTTGTCGCCAACCTGTGTCACTGACGTGGGAGCCGATCCTAAGCTCGAAAAGTTGTTGGTCAACTGAACCTTGTCATTGGTGCTACCGCTGGTCACGAAGAGATCAGGGGAATCGAGTTCAGCGAAGAACAATTTTGTATTGCCGGCAACTGACGTGCCGATGCCATTCTGCGTTCCTCCGATAGTGGATTCAACGACAACGGTCCCTGCTGCCGTACCGTCGGTACGCCACAGGTCGGTCGTTGCATCATTCTTGACGAAGTATGCATGACTAGATGTCGTCGCCACCGGAGTGATGTTTGAGCTGGATGCACTCGCCGTCAAATTAGTGATCAGTGAAGTGCCGGTTGACGTGCCATCACTGGTCCATAGCTCAGAACCATTGATGCCATCGTCTGCGGTGAACAACAGCGTTCCATTGAAGTTGGTGAAATCTCCTGGTGAACTGTCGGCGGTCCCCGAATTAATATCTTTGACTAGGACGATACCGCCGGTCACACCGTCGATGCTCCATAGTTCGGTGCCTTTGTTATTTGACGCTGAAGTATCGGTAGCGGCAAAGAACAACTTGCTGTTGACGTCCAACAAGCCGTAAGGGTTTTCAACTCCGGACAGCTTTTGTGTTCCTGCTGTACTGCCGTCGCTAACCCATAATTCGGCTGGCGACGAATCGTCGTCAAACGCAGTGAAATACAATAGCGATCCCGATGCAGTCAGATCGCTAGCGTTACTAGAATAGAAGTAGTAGTAGCCATCGTTGTTTGCGTCGATATCCTTAAGCAAGAATGTTCCGCTAACGGTGCCGTCGCTGACCCACATCTCTCGTCCAAATCCATCGGACTCCGCTGTAAAGAAAAGCTTTCCGCCGGCAGCAGTTAGCGATTGAGGATACGAGCCATAGTCGTAATAGTAGCTTTGGCCAACTTGAATATCCTTGACCACTTTTGTGCCTGACAACGTGCCATCGCTAACCCAAAGTTCTTCACCTATCGGATCCCCGTTACCATCGCTGCCCTCGTCGTGGACAAAGAATAGTTTGTCGCCAACGGCAGCAAACTCTCCACTCATGGGAGTAGATTCAAAGTCGTTTTTGATGATCACCGATCCCAGTGTGGTTCCATCAACTTTGCCTAACGCAATGCCGCCGGAACCGGCTCCGTAAGTATAGATTTCACCGCTAAAGAACAGATCGCTGTCAACAACGGCTTTGCTCACTGGCACAAAGTCATCGACTAATTGATAAGTGCCTACGACAGTGCCGTCGGTGTACCAAATCGCTGTTCTTGGTCCGCCCTCACCAGCCGATGCGTCAAAAGTCTCAGCTTCAAACACTAGACCGCCGGCAAAGGGAAGGAAGTTTCTTGGGTCAGAAGATGCAACGCCTTCATTGATATCCAAAAATCTCATCGTGCCCGCATTTGAGCCATCGCTGATCCAAAGTTCGTTTCCATAGGTGTCTGCGTTCGCAAAGATCGCAACGTCGCCAATGGTGGCACTCTCGGTAGGTGAGTCCGACGCGTTTGTATTCACGAGGTCGGAAACCAGATTCGCGGCTAGCAAACGGCGGTCCTCTAGTGATTCAAAACCGCGGCGGCGAGCAAGACGTTGACGACGAGAGGTCGAGGATAAGCGCGAACGTTTTTTCATAACGGAAGCCTAAGAGAGGCAAAGATAAGAGACCGAATAGAAGAGACTAGATGCGAGCTGGCAAAAAAGACACCTCGAAGTTTGGGAAAGAAGTATACCGTAAATCCGAGCAAGGGTTTAATCTCAACCCTTCACCCCCGCCAGGGGCATGCTCATCTTTATATCCGGCCAACGTTTGAGCTTGAGAAGTTACTGAATTTGGCCGGACCGTAGAAAGCACGTTTGCCCGAGTCTTTCAAACTGGGGCGCTGGACTTGCCGCATTCTTCGAAGCGTCAGGCGGATCGCAATGGGAGCTCGCCATTGCGTAACGATTGCCTCACCAGCTGAGATTGCCCCTCCGGTAGAGGGTTTGCTAGGAGGGGGTAAGGACCCGGCAGGCAGCAAGAACAACGATGTTACCTGTCGATTCTTGTCGCTGATCTTGCGATTATCGTCGAACTACCGCGGCGGGTTAGCGAGCACCCGATAGCCCAGTCAGGTATGAGCATTCTAACGCGTAGACGGACGAAGGCTTCGTTGGTCGAGTTCTTCGCACGACGGCAAATGCGTTAGGCGGCGCGGCTCATTTCGGTGCCGCAGAGGCTTTGGTAGAAACGGTTGCTCTTGATCAGGTGGTTGTGACTACCTTCGGCAGCAACTTTTCCGGATTCTATCACGACGATGCGATCCGCCATTGCCAACGATGTTGGTCGGTGCGTGATCATGATGCCCGTGCGGTCGACGAGAAACTTTGCGAGTGCCTGGTGAATCAACTGCTCACTCTCAAGGTCAATCTGGCTGGTCGCTTCATCGAGGATCAAGATATCGGGATCTCGCAAGAATGCGCGTGCGAGTGCGATGCGTTGCATCTGGCCACCTGACAATCGCATCCCGCCACCGCCAAGCATGGTCTTGTAGCCTTCGGGAGTTTTCTGACGAATGAAGTCATCGGCGAATGCCATCTTCGCGGCGCGGACCACGGCGTGACTATCGGCTCCGGGGCTACCGTAGCGAATGTTGTTTTCGATCGTATCGTCAAACAATACCGTTCGCTGGGTTACCAATGCGATTCGTCGGCGTAGGTCGCGGGTTCGCATTTGATCGACTGGCACATCGTCGAGCAAAACCTGGCCTGATGTCGGATCGTCAAATCGGCAAAGAAGGCTAATGAGTGTGCTCTTGCCACCGCCGTTAGGCCCGACGATCGCGATGGTTTCGCCGTGGCGAACGGTAAGATCGACACCCTGCAAAACCGTTGGTCCCGAAGGATATTGAAAGACAATGTCGTCGAACGAAATCTTGTGGTGAGGTCGTGCGACGGACTGAGGGTTCACCGGTTCGGAAACGCGAGTTTGGCGATCAATGATTGCATACACGCGTTCGGTTGCCGCAAGGCCTCGCTGCAATCCCGCCCAAACCTCTGATAGTTTTTTAGCCGGGTCGGACGCTCCAATCAAAGCGGCGAAGAATGTCATCACTTGCCCAACGCCAAGCGGTTGGTCGGTCATGCGAATGCCCAGCAAGTGCGTGCCTTGATGGACCGCTAGATAACCACCTGCCAATATCGCCATGGTGACGGTACAAATGCCGAGCATTTCGCTACTGCTGCGTGCAAGCGTGTTGTAGAACGCCATCTTCATGGACTTGTGATAGAACTTCGTCGTTCCGTGCTTAAACTTTGCTCGTTCGGCACCTTGCGTATTGAACGCCTTGACCACACGGATGCCAGCGAATGAGTTGTTGAGCAGCCCGTACATCTGGCTCATCTCTTCCATTGCTCGTCGGCTCGCGCGACGGATCGCGCGACTCATGTGATGCATCACTAGACCGGCAAGCGGTGTGATCACCATCACCAACAACAACAATCGCGGGCAAATGTAGGCTGCGATCGACAGGCAAACGAGCATCTTCAGCGGTTCACGTATCAATCGGCCCAACAAAGCATTGATGCCGGTCGACACGTTAGAAATGTCATTGGTGAGTCGCGCGGTAAGATCAGCCGAACCGTTTTCGCCAAACGCTTCTAGATCCAGATGCAGCGTTTTCCGAAAGAACTCATTTCGCAAGTCCAATGAAGTGCGTTCGCTAACGTACTGGACTAGCATCAAGTTGCCACCGAGTGCGACGAGCTTGATGAAGGTTCCGAAAACCAGAAGTCCCATTAGGAACAAGAGCGTTGCGTAGGCCCCGTTGGGTGCGTACGCGTCAATCCATGGTTTGACTTTTTCGAGCGACGTGATGGAATTTGCGATCAGTGTCCGCTCGTAAGTCTCGCTTTCAACTTGCTGAAGCAGGTCGATCGATCTCTCGCTGCTGAGGTTCGCGGCGGACAGCTTTTGATTGAGTGCTTCTATTTGCTGATCTTTCGCGATCAGTTGCGTCTTGGCTTCCGCGATACGAAAGTCGTTGTAGTCGGCCAGGGATTCGTGTTCCTTGTCGAAAACGACTTCTACCAGCGGATACAGCACCGAGATGTTGGCACCCCAAAGAAGGGCGACGACAAGCGAAGTGAGCAAGATGCCAACGATGGCGGCACGTCGGCGTGCAGCGATGGCGAGAACGCGTCCAAAGTTTTTCATGAGTAGCCGTAGGTGTCCCTCGGGGGTGCGATGCTGGTCTTGTACCAAAGCGGTCCCATGCCAAGCCACTGCAATTGTTTCACCGCATTGACACTTGCTCGCAAAACACGTCCTTGGTCGATTTGAAGCCGCAATTTCGTTGGTTTATCGCGTGTTTGGTGCGAAATTCGTCAGCATGCTCCGCTTGAATCTGCTGACGTGCCGACTTTTCGAGCCTCTACCCTTGTCGTTACCATCCTTGCATGACAACGTTGCTTTTCGACATCGATGGGACCCTGCTGATGACTCACAACAGTGGGTCGGGCGCACTGAAACGGGCAATGAGCGAGGAATTTGGTCTCGTTAGCCCGGACGTGGACCTTGATTTCGGCGGGCGGACAGACCGCTCGATCCTGGTTGAACTACTCACTCGCAACCGAATCGATCCTACGCCGAAGAACCAAGAACGCCTGAGTCGGCGTTATGTAGATCTATTGCCGATTGTCTTGGTCGAACATGGCGGCGTCCTGTTGCCAGGTGTCACAGATCTGCTGACACGCATCGGCGACTTTCCCGAAATGCAGAGCTACGTGATGACGGGCAATCTCGCTCAAACGGCTCGTATGAAACTCGATCATTTTCAGCTCGGCGACTTCTTCATTGACGTCTTTGGCGGCGATCACGACGAACACCGAAATGATCTCGCAAGGCGCGCCGCTCGGAAACTTCGTGACCTTCACGGGAAGACCGACCACGACGAATTGATTGTGATCGGAGACACCGTCGCTGATATCGAGTGTGGGCATGCGATCGGTGCGAAGGTAATCGCGGTGGCTACCGGATCGCACGTCCGCGAACGTCTCGAGGCTGCTAAGCCTCTAGCGGTGGTAGATGACTTATCGGACGCCGATCACTTGCTGCAAATCCTGAACGCTCGTTGAGATTGTTGTGATACTGCACATCGATATGGATGCGTTTTACGCCGCAATCGAACAACGCGATCATCCCGAACTTCGCGGTCGCCCGGTCGTGGTCGGGGGATCGAGTGGCCGAGGTGTGGTGGCCGCTGCAAGTTACGAAGCCCGACGCTTTGGAATTCATTCAGCTATGCCTGGACGACGAGCCTTACAGCTTTGCCCGGAAGTCGTGTTCGTCAAAAGCCGTATTGATCACTACGCGGCGATCGGCAAGCAAGTGCGAGAGATCTTTTTGCGGTACACGCCGCTTGTCCAACCGTTGTCGCTTGATGAAGCATTTCTGGACGTCACCGGCAGCGAACGATTGTTCGGTTCGGCGGCAAAAATCGGCCGTGAAATCAAAGCTGCCATCAAGATAGAGCTTGGCCTGACGGCATCGGTCGGGGTAGCTCCCATCAAGTTTGTCGCCAAAATCGCTAGTGATTTGCAGAAGCCAGACGGATTCGTCGAGGTTGGTTCGCAAAGCGTTCAATCGTTCTTGGATCCCCTGCCCGTCTCGAGGTTGTGGGGTGTGGGTAGGGTGGGGCAGGAACGATTGCATCGCATGGGGCTAAGAACGATTGGCGACTTACGCGTTCGAGAATTGGACGACTTGAAGCGTAGTTTTGGGTCGTGGGGCGAGCATCTGTGGAAACTTGCGAATGGAATCGATGAGCGAAAAGTCGTACCCGATCGCAATGCCAAGCAAATTGGTCACGAGCGAACTTTTCATGAAGACTTGACCGACGAAACGATGTTGATCGCCGTCGTGAGCTTCCTGAGTGAGCAGGTGTCTCGACGGCTTCGACGCAACAAACGCCAAACGCGTTGTGTCTCGATCAAGTATCGCCGTGATGACTTTCGCACCTTCGCCCGATCGGAAACGCTTCCTCGGGCGACGGATTCGACTGACGAAATCTTCCGCGTGGCGATCGCATTGCTGACTGAAATGCGGTCTCGTGAACCTCGGCCGGTGCGTTTGCTGGGGGTTTCGCTCAGTTCGCTTACCGACCGCGATGCTCCGCGGCAAATGTCGTTATTCGACTTGGCGGAAAACGAAACGAGCCAGCGAGAAGTCGACAAAGTGGTCGATGGACTGCGAGACGCCATGGGCGATCAAGCCGTTTATCGAGCTACTAGTCATGATTGGATCAAGAAGAAACGCTAATGGGAAATCCCAAGACAGTGGAGGTCTCCGATCACAGCAAGCTTCGCATGACCCATCGCTCTTTCGAAAAATGATTGCTATTGATCGCCAATGAAGGTTTCGTTAACTCCCTGTGAACTCGAGCATGATGCTCGACCAAATCGCTCGTTCACAAGGGATTGCTAGTATGGACGCTGGAATTATCCGTATCGACAAGTCTAAAGTATCCGTCGCATGGCCCTACCGCCGAATCTTCCTGCACGCCATGTCGATCGGTGGCCTCATCGTGGCCGCACTCGTTGTTTGGGACCAGGCGACTGGCGGTGATTCCACATCATTAGTGCGAGAAAACGGGCTTCTTGAAAACGCTCAAATCGTCTTGCTCGGTGCAACGACCTTGGTCGGACTGGCATGCCTGATGCGTATTCCCAGCCGTCTAGGAAAAGACGCTGGGTTTTGGCGGTACGTTACCTTCGCCATCGTTTGCGTAGCAATGTTGGGATGTGTTCGCGAGATTCAAAGCATTGGTCCTGGCGACGGTTTCGACGGTTTTGGTTTGCCAAGATTTGTCAAACGCATCATCTCTGGATCAACCGCGTTGGCTTTGGTGGTGATGACAGTGGTGGGCGCCTATCGCACACGGGGCCAATGGCTCTCGTTTACTCGGTTTGCCAACCTAGGCTTTCTTTGGCCTCTGTTGCCGTTTGTTGGTCTGTTCGTTGGTGCCGAAGTTTCTGAAGAACTGAACTGGGGGTTCGCCGAGGAATCCGTTGAAGTCATTGCCTACTCGATGATGCTAGTTACTACCGGATGGCTGCTTACCACCGATCAGTTGTCTGAAGAGTCCATGCGAAGCGAGGCAGACGTTGATGGCGTCGCCTACGATGACGACTCTGATCGTGACCAACGGATTGCCGCATAAAGCCCGAGCGAGCGAACCATTGTTGATTGTGGTTTAGGTTCTTGTGCCAATGGCTCCGTCGTGCCATTGGCTAAGAATTGATCTAACTCAAGACCGCTGAAGTTGCTACCGTCGGACAACTATGCACGGAAGTCCACGCCGATACCGGAGAGCCCAGGATGGGACACCCTTTTTCAGCCCAAACGCAAATTAACTCAATCAAGAAGATGCTCACCAGTGTGGCCGGGCCTCTGAACTTGAACGTATCCATCGAACTGTGGAATGGTGACCTGGTTCCACTGGGCCAAGAGACCGATGGCAAGTACATCATCAAATTGTCCGGTCCGGGCGTTGTTGGGTCGTTGATGCGAAAGCCAACCCTTGAAACTCTCGTGCGATTGTATGCGACTGGTCACATCGAATTCATCGGTGGTGACCTGATTGATTTTTCCGAGGCATTGAAAACCGATCGAGCGAACCGCCACAAGCTGAAAGAAATCAGCAAGGCTGCGATGGCGATGCACTCTCTTCCATTCATGTTTGCCAAAACCGACATCCCCGAAATTGGCCACGGGTATGACGACGACATGGTGGGACGCGCCGAAGCGAAACGCAAAAACAAGGACTACATCCAGTTTCATTACGACGTCGGAAACGATTTCTACAAGCTGTTTCTTGGCAAGGAGATGGCCTACACCTGCGGTTACTTCACCGACTGGAACAACACACTCGACCAAGCCCAGCACGATAAGTTCGATATGATTTGCCGCAAGCTTCGGCTGGAGCCCGGCGATCGAATGCTCGATATCGGTTGCGGTTGGGGCGGATTGATCTTTCACGCCGCGCAGCACTACGGTGCCAAGGCTCACGGCATCACGTTGTCGCAGCAACAACACGACTTTGCAAAAGAAAAGATTGAACAGCTTGGCCTTCAAGACCAAGTCAGCGTCGAGATTTGCGACTACGCTGACCATCAAGGCAGCTACGACAAGATCTCGAGCATTGGCATGTCCGAACACATCGGCGTCGCCAACTATCCACGATACTTCGATAAGATCAACTCGATGCTGCGTGACCGCGGCGTGATGCTTAATCACGCCATCGCGCGGCGAGCTAAAAAGTCACAACGTCTTGCAAAGCGCATTCGTCCCGAGCGCAAGTTCTTGCTCAAGTACATTTTTCCTGGATCGGAATTGACGCCCGTCGGCATGACCACCGACTTCATGGAGAATAGTGGCTTCGAGGTGCACGACGTTGAATCGTGGCGTGAACACTACGCTTTGACTACGCGTTTCTGGTGCAAGAACTTGTCCGCGAATAAAGAAGAAGCGATTCGTTTGGTTGGCCTTGAACGGTACAACTTGTGGGTTGCCTATCTTGCAGGCGCATCAGGCGGTTTTAGTGCCGGATCAATCAAGCTCTACCAAGTCGTGGCCACCAAGCGTGCCGCTAAAGGTCTGTCCGGAATGCCACCCACCCGCGAACACCTCTACCGCGCTGCTTAGAGTCGCAACCAACAACGTCGAGTTTACTTACTATTCTCGGCTTACCACGGTCTCAAGCCGTGCGACCGTAGAACCGGGGTGAACAACGTTGAACCGTGTTGAACCGTGTTGAACAACGTTGAACGTTATTGAACGTTATTGAACGTTGTTCGCCGAAGTGACAAGACAAGAGGATGGCACGTCTACGGCGTGTCGAGGTAATTGTCGTGTTGGTGACGAACGATCTCGCCTTCGACAAGATAGATCACGTCCTCGGCGACGCTTTCAGCCAAGTCAGCGATGCGTTCGAGGTGTCGCGAGGCGCTGAAGCAATGAATGCCAGGTTCGATCATTTGCGAGTCATCTTTCATGACATGATGCAATTGATCAATCACCATTCGATTGAGTCGGTCAACGTATTCGTCTGCCTTAATTGCCGTACGAGCTTTCTGGGCATCTCGTTCGACGAACGCGTCAAGCGACATTTTGACCATCGATGTCGTTGCCGACACCATTTCGTTAACTTCGTCGGGAACGGGGAACAGCGGAAACAGATCGAGAGACTTGCTTCGTTCAGCAATATTGCATGCTAGGTCTGCCATTCGTTCAAGCGCCGCGTTGACCTTCACGACCGAGATGAGCCAACGCATGTCAGTGGCCACCGGTTGGTGCAAGGCAAGCAACTTCAGGCATTCTTCCTCGATGCGAATGTCGTTCTCGTCAACCTGTTCGTCGGTCGCGATCACGCGATCGGCCAAGTCGGCTCGACGTTCTACGAGCGAACGAACCGCCAATTGAATCATCTGTTCGACGACTCCAAATTGATCTACCAAGTCGCCTCGAAGAAGATACAGTTCGCGGTCGAGGTGTCGTGTCATTTGCGTAACATAAGAAAGTTGGAATTGGTACCGCGCGTCGCTAGCAGCGGCAAATGAGTTGAAGCCGTTCTAGCACCGAACCGGCGACCAAGATCATGTTAGCGATCGTTCATGGTGAGCCGCTAACAAACCTGTAGACAAGGCAAATCCTGTCCACATTGGATCAGCCGAAGCGACCGCGAACGTAGTCTTCAGTTTGTTGATTCTTGGGTTTGGTGAATACCAGCTCGGTTTGTCCGAACTCGATCACGCGGCCTTCAAAGAAGAACGCGGTCTTGTCGCTGCAACGCGAAGCTTGCTGCATGTTGTGGGTAACGATGACGATGGTGTACTGCTCTCGCAATTCTTCCATCAAGTCTTCAATCGCAAGCGTGGACGCAGGATCCAAAGCACTGCAGGGTTCATCCATCAACAGCAATTCTGGGCCGACGGCGATCGCGCGAGCGATGCAGAGGCGTTGTTGTTGTCCGCCGGAAAGTCCCAATGCTGGTTTGTGCAGGCGATCTTTCACTTCGTCCCAAAGCGCTGCTTTGCGAAGCGACCATTCGATTAAATCTTCCATTTCCGAACGGTTCAGCTTCATGTGCAGCTTGGGGCCGAACGCGACGTTTTCAAAGATGGTCTTGGGGAACGGATTTGCTTTTTGAAATACGATTCCGACACGTCGGCGAAGATCAACAACATCGATCGACTTATCCAGCAGATTGATGTCGTTCATCTGGAGATTGCCGGTCGCTTTCGCACTCACAATCGTATCGTTCATGCGATTGCACCAACGCAGCAGTGTGCTTTTGCCACAACCGCTAGGACCGATGAACGCGGTAACCTCGTTCTTCGGGATATCAAGACTGATACCGTGCAGCGCCTGGAAGTCGCCGTACCATGCGTTGAGATTTTGAATAGACAGCGAGATCTCGCTGGGCTTCGTGCCGGGCACAGTCCGGTCAGAAGACTTGATAGTCGGAGTGGACGCCACTGATGGAAGTTCCGTGGTCACTGATTTCATGATGTTGATGGGGGAATAAGCCTGCCGCAGTCTAGCACACCGTGCGAAAGATTCGGGCAAGTAGATGACCTTTGTGAAAAGTCTCTAACTAAGGGGTTTTTGCACTCTTTGACGAATAAATACGGCGATGCCGTTGAACGAAAGTAGGATCGCCAGCAGGACGATGATCCCCCCCGCAGCGATGTGGTGAAACTCTTCTTGGGGGCGGCTGGTCCAGTTGTAGATCTGCAGCGGCATGACAGTGAAATCGTCCATCAAATGCTGCGGAGCGTTACGGATATAGACAATTCCGGCAATGATCAAAATGGGTGCGGTTTCGCCGATGGCACGACTCATCGCAAGGATAGAGCCGGTCATGATTCCTGGAATCGCCGCTGGTAAGGTGACCGTTCGAACCACTTGCCACGGAGTTGCCCCCATCCCGCGAGCACCATCGCGAAGGGAGCTTGGGACGGCCCTTAGTGATTCTTGCGAGCTGATGATGATCACGGGCAGGATGACCAGCATCAATGTCATTGCGCCGGCTAAGACGCCTCGGCCAAACGGAAGCCGAAAGTAGTACCAACGTTTCTGGCTGACTCGGCCAGCCTGTGCGTCTTCAAAGATCGTGCTTTCCAACACTGACTCGTCTTCGGGGTACTCATCGTCGTAGCTGATCACGTTGATCTTTGTCGGCACAAGCTTGCTATAGTCGATCAGCGAATTGCCGTCGGCGTCTTGAGCAAACATGTAAGCATTCATGCCCGATGACGGTTGGGTGATCTCCGCGCTCACGTCTGGCACTGGCAACAATATCGACCGGTCGCCTTCGCTAAAGAATTGGTCGTAATACTTCACGCCCATTTCAAGCCCCTGGTAGTTCTCGGTTGCCGATGTGTCGAACAGACCGAACATGGACACGAACGCGGTTAGACCCAAGATGCCGTAAACGACACTCGGGACACCGGCAAGATTGCTGATGTTGAGTTGGATCACATCGTAAATCCAAGCAGCAAACTTGCTCTTGGGTTTGAATTCTTCGAGCAAGATGGCGGTGGCAATTCCGATTGGAAGCGTCATCAACCCACACAAGGCGCAAACCCAAATGGTTCCAAAAAGTGCCGGCCGAATACCAGCTTGGCTCGGATCAGGTTCAGGAGCATTCGTTAGCAGTTCCGGCGTTAGTGCTGGAATGCCTTGCGTTAAGATCGACGTCAATAGCCAGCCAAGTACGGCGACTGACACAGTTGCGGTAGCCACGCAAATCCAACGAAACGCTTTCTCTTTGAACTGGCGTCCGCGACTATCGCGAAGCGTGTATTGATTGCCACTGCCGGAACTCGAAGATGAACTCGAAGCTGTAGACGTGCCGCTATCATCGGCAGCACCTTCGATACGATGACTGGGCATTTCGTTGGGGTCGCGTTCAGGTTGATCAGAGTGGCTCATTCGTATGCCTCGCGGTATCGTTTGCGAACCACGTTGCCAACCATGGTCAAGGACAGCGTGATGATGAACAGGGTGAAAGCAACGGCGTACATCGAGTAATACTCGGTGCCAAAGTTCGATACATCGCCGCCCGCCATTTGGACCATGAAGCCGGTCATGGTTTGAATTTCATCTCGCGGATCAAGAGTCACTTGTGGGCGTGAACCGCAAGCAATGGCGACGATCATGGTCTCGCCGATCGCTCTCGCAATCGCCAGCAGAAAGGCACTGATGATGCCGCTTAGGGCCGCCGGAATAATGACTTTGACCGTAGCGTCAAAACGAGTTCCTCCCATCCCGTACACTCCGTCCCGCAGCGATCGGGGGACAGCCTGCAAGGCGTCTTCGGCGAGTGAACAAACGGTTGGCAAGCAAAGGATGCCCACTGCTATTCCACCGCTGGTTGCGTTGAAAACACCGAAGCCGCTATGGAACCATTGCAGCGTCGGGGTGATCACCATCAACGCGAAAAACCCGTAAACCACCGTCGGCACGCCGGCCAAAACTTCCAGGACGGGTTTAAGCACGCCTCGCACACGCGGCGGAGCATATTCGCTTAAATACACCGCCGTGATCAAACCTAGCGGCAGAGCGATGCACATCGCGATCACCATCACCGACATCGTGCCACTGATTAACGCCCAGATTCCAAAACTCTTTTGGTTACCGAGCAGTGGAGTCCACTGAGTCGAACCCAAGAAGTTGGCGATCGTGACTTCATCGGCACGAAAGAAGTTGATCGTTTCGGTGACGAGCACGCCCAGGATCGCAACGGTGATCAAGAGCGAAAAAACGCCACACAAAAACAAGACGACGTACACGCCAAATTCACGGATGCGAACGCCAACAAGTGACTTGCGATCCGAGGCGTGCAATGCTCGAACGCGTTGGTCAAGGTCGAGCGTGTTATCGGCGGAAGCCATCATGTTGCAAAGCTACTTTCAAAACTGGACCGCTCGACGAGCGAGCGGTTGAAACTGACGGCTCGCTTAGCGAGCCGTTGATGAACACTACTTTCCGGTGTTCAGGTTCGAAGCTTGGAAGACTTTCGTCACCGGGCCTTCTCGCTTGTCACCTTCAGCGGTTAGGTAGTGAGTGCCAGCTTTTCGTGCGCGGGCGTTCTTCAAAGCGGTCTGGTAAACGTCCGCTGGCAATGCCACATACCCAGTTTGCTGAGCCATCGCGGGAGCGTTCTCGACATAGTAGGTCACGAAACGCTTGACTTCTGGACGCGACAGCGATTTTACGTTGACGTAGATGAACAACGGGCGGCTGAACGGAGCGTAGTCACCGCTTTCGATTGTTTCGCTAGTCGGTGCAATAGGCTCGCCAAGTTCTGGGTTGACCACTGGCACAGCCTTCAGCTTATCTTTGTTCTCTTCGTAGTAGGCGACGCCAAAGAAACCGATTGCCGATGGTGAACCTGAAACACCCGTTACCAAGACATTGTCGTCTTCGCTGGTGCTCATGTCAGATCGAAGCGATCCACTTTTACCGGCAACCACTTCCATGAAGTAATCGAACGTTCCCGAGTCGGTGCCCGGTGCGAAGATTTTGATTTCTTTGTCGGGCCATCCATCACGAACAGCGGACCAAGATTTGGCAGCAGGTTCAGCGTTGAAGATCTTCTTAATTTCATCGACAGTCAAATGATCGACCCAGTCGTTGTCCTTGTGGACGACGATAGTCAGACCATCGTAAGCGACTGGAATTTCAACAAAGCTGACTCCCGAAGCTTTGGCGGCATCGAACTCTCCGCCCTTGATTGGTCGGGATGCATCGGAGATATCGGTTTCGCCTTTGGTGAATCGTTTGAATCCACCACCGGTACCCGAGACACCGACGGTAACGTTCACGTTGGGAAACCTTTTGCCAAACTGGTTGGCCGCGGCTTCGCTGATTGGGAACACGGTGCTACTGCCGTCGATTTCGATTTTACCTTGCAGTTCCGTGTTTACCTTGCCATCGCCGGCTGCGACGGTCGCCGAAGGAGCTTCGCCGTTGGCGGCGGGCATTTGTGCCGTAGCGGTGGTGTTGCTTGACGAACTATCGGCCGTCGATGTGCCAAGGTCGGTCGAGGTATCGACGGACGGTGTCGCCGTTGGTTCGCAACCAACGAAGGTCAGGGTGGCCAGGAGTAAGGCTGTGGTGCCGAAAATTCGGTACATGTTTGTGCAATCCATGGTCATGGAAGTGGCAAGCCAGCCAATGGAAATGGCGTGAGTGCCGGTAAAGATGAGGGTGGGCGACCGGCCTTAAACCGGCCTGCCTAACGTCTCAGCCAAGCTATCATCCGTCTTAACAATTGACGAGACACACTTCGGCGAGGTTTCGATGAAGATTGGGTGAAGCCCCGTTTTTCCATGAAGTTTGACGTTTAGGCAATGTTTTTTGGGGCCTCAGACGCCCCTATCATTCTGTTACCGGCGGGCCGCTGGTATCTTCGAGTCCCATGAGCAATCGGAATCACCACGTCGTCTACCCACTGAACCACTTCACCGTGCTGGACATCGTCGGAAAAGACGCTGCCGCGATCGTTCACAACGTCACCACGAACGAAATCAAGTCGCTCAAAGCGGGCGAATCAGGTAATCCGGGCGAAGGGCGTGAGACATTTATCACGGATGTTCGAGGCAAAACGATCGGCCATGGCTACGTTATCCGTCACGACTTTGGGTTCCGTTTCCTGGGGGCGGGTGACCAAGCCGAAACCCTCGCAGCTCATTTGGACAAATACACGATACGCGAAGACGCCGTGCCTCGCGCGATGACCGATTCGTACCAATCGCTGATTTTACCGGGGGGAATTGATCCCAAGGTGGTCGAAGGCCTCGTTGCAGGGCATTCAGTGGTGCTGTATTCGACAACGATCTTGGGGCCCGGTACGTTGTGGTGCTTAGTCCCCGCCGAGGGGTACGAAAAAGTGTGCGGATGGTTAGCTCAGAAGGACATTGAACTGGCTGACGAAAATCACTTTCACCAGGCTCGTGTTGCGGCCGCGTTTCCATGGTATTTCGTTGATTTAGACGAAAAGAATCTTCCCCAGGAACTCGATCGCGACGACTTAGCGGTTTCGTTTACCAAAGGTTGCTATCTCGGCCAGGAAACCGTTGCCCGTTTGGACGCTCTCGGGCAAGTTCAACGGAAACTGGTCCGCTGGATGATCGCTGATTGCGTACCCCCGGTCGGCACGACGCTCGATGCGGACGGCAAGACGGTGGGGCGTTTGACCAGTGTCGCAGCCGATGGAAATGGCTCGATTGCCTTGGGATATGCACGGAGAACACACTTTGAACCTCACTCCACAGCGGAAGGCCGCGACGAAACCAGCGGTCGAACGTTCACCGCTACCGTTACGTAGTAGCATTCATAATCGAGTGGGGGGACCTGGATCGCGATTTCCCGCGGGGTTGGCCCCGTCGAAGAACCCTGGTCGGTGGACGAACAAATTGGCTAATCTTGGTACGATGGTAGCGCCACCGGTTGCTCCTCTACCTACGCCTATTCAATGTGAGCCTGTGAAAAAGTCACCCTCCAACGAGAACGTCGAGTTCACGCAGTTGCTTGATCTGGTTCGGCAGGGTGACGAAGAAGCCACCACTGAGCTCTGGGAGAAGTACTTCCAACAACTCGTTCGCATCGCAGCACGTCGCTTACCCGCGAACCTGCGTCGCACCGGTGACGAAGAAGACATTGCGTTGTCGGCGTTTCAGAGTTTCATCGCCGGTATTCGACGTGACCAGTATCCCGACCTTAGTGGACCCGACAATCTTTGGGGATTGCTAATCACGCTGACCGGTCGAAAAGCTCACGCGCATTTGCGGCACCAGACGCGCCAGAAACGTGGCGGCGGCAGCATTCGCGGTGAGTCGGTCTTCATGGATCAGGGTGGCGAACGTCGGGGCGATGGTATCGGCGGCGTGACCGGCGACCAACACGCTCCTGATATTCATGTCGAACTCGCTGAAGCATGCGAGGGTTTGCTGAGCCAACTCGCTGATGAACAATTGCGACAAATCGCGATCATGCGGATGGACGGCTACCTTGTCGACGAAATTGCTGAAAAGTTGACAATGAGTAAACGAGCGGTGGAAAGACGTTTGCAGTTGATTCGCAAGTTGTGGTCTGAGGAGGTTGATGAGTCATGAAATTGTATGAAATGAGCGCCGCTGATCTCGCGATTGTTGACCAGTTGTGCCTCGACTACGAATCGCAATTGCGCCAGGCTCAAGAACGAGGAACAAACGCGCCATCGATTGAGCAGTTTCTAGATCGTTACGAAAGCGATCACGGTGGCAAGCACCGTGATGAATTGCGCGAAGAACTGCAATCCATTTACGAAGAAGTGGTATCGTCTTCCTCATCGTCCAGCACCCATTCGACTCACCCGCCAAGCGACCAACAGCGTTCTAGTGGAACAGGAGCCAATGGCAAGGCAGTCGATCCTGATTGTCCCAACGCATCAAACAACCGAGATTTCCAGTTGCCTAAGATCGGCGACATGCTCGGTCGATACACGATTCAAGACGTGCTTGGCCGCGGTGGAATGGGAGTGGTTTATGGTGCCAGCGATCATCGGCTGAATCGACGCGTTGCAATCAAAACGTTGACCGCTGAAATTGCTCGACGCGAAGACCTGACCGAACGTTTTGAACGAGAGGCACGTGCTGTTGCCGCGATCAGCCATCCGCACATCGTTGAACTCTTCGATGTGGGATGCTTCGGTGGACTTCCCTACGCCGTGATGGAATTCCTTGACGGCGTGGTGCTTGAAGACGTACTCGAACAAGGTCGCTTACCCGCCAAGGAAGTTCGTCGGTTGGGGTCGCAAATCGCTGATGCGCTCGCAACCGCGCACGCTGCGGGAGTGATCCATCGCGACTTGAAACCGCAAAACATCATGTTGGTCAAACGTGGTGATTCAGATTCGAGCATCGATTCGATTGAAACGGCAAAGCACGACACCGAAACGATGATGGTCAAGTTGTTTGACTTTGGGCTCTCGCGTGTTCCGACCGATGAAGTAGCCAACGACAATGGTCAGTCCAGCCAAGGTCGCGATGATCGAACTCGCGAAGGCATGATTTTGGGCACCCCCGGTTACATGGCTCCCGAACAAGCGCTCGGTGAACCGGTCACCCTATCGGCAGATATCTTTTCGCTCGGTTGCATTTTACATGAAGCGTTCTATGGCAAGCGTGCCTTTGAAGGCACCACTAAGTCCGCTCGCATTCGAGCCGTCATTACTGACGTGCCCCAATCGGACATCACTCGTCGTTCAGACGATGAACCATTGGCTGAATTGATCGATCAATGTTTGCAAAAGGAAGCGTCTTCGCGACCCGCTAATGCAATGTTGATCGCAAAGATCTTACGCAATGCCTCGGACTCTTCCATCGCAACCCTCTCGGCGCCACGCTCGGATCGAATGACTCGGCGTGCGGTGATGGGGCTTGGCATTGCGGGTGTAGCTGCATCGACCGTTTCCGGTTTGTCTTATTTTTTTCCTGCTGACACGTCGCTAGCCGCGATTGAGTCGGTTGCAGTCCTTTCATTTGATGATGGATCGAGTTTGTCGAGTGAGAGTCGTCCCGGATTTTTGAGCAAGCCGATCGGCGTCAGCAATCTTTCTCGAGGTGACATGTTGGCCGGATTGCTGGTTCATGAACTCTCGCAACTTCCGAACTTGCGAGTTCCGAAGTTTCAGCCGCTTCGCGCGACGACTCCTGACGAGTTTCGTGAGCTGGGCGAACGACTCGGTGTGGAAGCTTTGTTGACCGGCACAATTCAGAAAGGCACCAATGGAAAGCCTTTTCTTGACTTGCAGTTGATCTCGCAACAAACCGGCAATCAGATTTGGGGCAAACGAGTTCCTCTGGTTAGCGGTGAATCGTTGTTGAGCCAAACGCGAATCGCCGCTGTCGTTGCCAAGGTCGTTGGATGCGAACTTTCGTTAACGCATTGGCATGATCTAACGAAGTGCGAGAAATCGTTCGAGTGCTTGATCGATGGCGAATTGCGGTCGGAACCGGATAGCCCCGAGGGGCTCAAACGCGCGATCATGTGTTTCCAACGAGCCCATGAAGCCGACCCTGATTTCGCAGCACCGTTAGCCGGGCTCGCCCTGACCTCGATCACGGTCGCCGCCCAGTTGCCGCGTGAAGAAGCAGTCGAAACGATCATCCAGGCCAGAGGCTACGTTGATCAAGCCAGCAAGATCGATGGACGATCAGTTGAGGTTCGCTTAGCGGACGCGATGCTTAAATGGCAGACCCGCGAGAAATACGAAGACGCAAATCGCGAGCTGATGGAACTTGAAATGAAGGCGCCGCAACGTTGGCAAATTCACCACCAATTCGGATTGCTGCAATTGACTCTTGGCAAGGACGATCAGGCGATCGAGCATCTGCGGCAAGCACAATTGTTGAATCCGTTTTCAATTTCAGTTCAGGCTGATTTGATTCGCGCTCGTTGGTTCACCGGCGATGTTGAACGCGCGCTTGCCGACGCACGGCGTTTGTTGCAAAAGGCACCGGATAACAAAGTCGTCCGTGGCCTGCTGGTGGACATCTATGAGCAAAAAGGTGACTTCCAAAGCATCATGGGATTGATTCCGGAATTGGCGGCATCGTCGCCCGAAGAATATTTCGAGACGCGGCCAAGCACGTTGGCGGACCTGCCGTACACGCCGTTCGGTGACGCGGTGAATGAGATGATTTGGGCGGCTCGCAGTGAAACGTTAAGCGAAGATCACCTCGCTGATTTCTTGGATGCCGATTCTCGCACTCCAATGATCGCGTTTATCCTTGCCAAGCATCCGGCACTTCAGGCGGCTCGACAGTTCGAGCGAGCCAAAGAAATTCTGCCGCACGCTTAGTGGTCAACGTTAGACGCGAATGTCAGATCTAATCGAACCGCTGGATTATCCCGGCGGAGTTTATCGCACGCCAGAAAAGCCCGTTTCGTGGTTTTCTCGCAAGTATCCCTCGTTGGCGTTCTACCGCCAATTCGGTTGGGATGTGTGGTGTTCCGCTCGCACTGCTCAACGAGGCCTTTATGACGGAACCGAATGGACTCGAACCAGTCACGGCGTCATTGAGGCTCTTGAGTCGGTGGGAGTGCAATTTGAAATCAGCGGCACCGAACACATTCGAGCTCTGCAATCGCCTTGCGTGTTTGTTGGCAATCATATGAGTATGCTGGAAACGATGGTGTTGCCAGCGATCATTCAACCGATTCGCGATGTGACATTCGTGGTCAAACAAAGCTTGATCGACTACCCCGTCTTTAAGCATATCCTTCGTTCGCGAGATCCGATCGGTGTCACGCGCGAGAGTCCTCGTGACGATTTGAAGGTGGTGATGCAGGAAGGTGTCGGTCGCTTGCAGCGCGGAGTGTCCGTCATCGTGTTTCCGCAGACCACACGCTCTTCGACGTTTGATGCCGACCAATTCAATTCGATTGGAGTCAAGTTGGCGATGCGCGCGGGAGTGCCCGTCGTTCCAATCGCGCTGAAAACAGATGCGTGGCGAAACGGCAAGCGGATCAAAGACATCGGGCCGATCGACCCTAGCAAGACTGTTCGCTTTGCCTTTGGAGAGCCAATGGCGATTACCAATCGCGGAGCTCAACAGCATCAACTGGTCGTCGACTTTATCGAAACAAAGCTGTCGCAGTGGGGAGATCCGGTAACGTCTTAGGACCGTTGGTGAAGCGACAGTGACTTAGTGAAGCGATAGGGACTCAGTAAAGCGACAGTGACTCAGTGAAGTGACAGGGACTTGGTGAAGCGATAGTGAAGACGGTCCCCCCTTGCGCTCGCAGCTAAATCGTGCGAGCCGCGTCGGATTCATTACTACCTGAACTCCCATTCCATAGTTCATCACTAAACTTCCATTCCATCGTTCATCACTGAACTCCCATTCCATAGTTCATCACTGAACTGTGAACCGGAGATTCAAACGTTGGTCTTCACGTTAGCGCTGTCGGCCAGGTTAACCCAAACATGAACGTGAGGTGCGCCACGGTAGTGCCATACGAACGAAGGGCCTTCGAGTCGCCAGTTGTCCCACACCTTATCGTCACCCAGGTCTTCATCGCTGAAAAATGCCAGCGAGCAGGCGTCCAAACCACCTTGGGTTTCGATGCACTTGAGTGCCTCGGATTGATCGTCGCTACGATACATTTGAACCAGTAAGCCAAGCACTTTTTGCAGGTGAGCTTTTTGATCAGAGGACATTTCCGTGACTGGCAAACCGGGGATCGTGCCATTGCCTCGAAAGTGAACCGACGTTTCCGGTGGCGTATTGGCGAGTAACGCTTCTTTCTGTTGCCGTCCGTCAAGGATCTTGTACAAGTCATTCGCGGCAACTGCCTGCTCCCAGAAAACATTTCCAGGGTGGTGCGGAGCTTCGTCAAAGTCCGGTGCGTGACCATAAAAAATGGGACCGCCAAAGGCGACGTGATCGGCGGAATTGCCGTCGCACCGCAATGTCATGTGACGACCTGTCAGAACCAATTCGAATTTTCCGTCGTCCGGCTTTCCAAAAATAGCGATTGCCTGTTCGTTGCCAAATCCGCCAGCATCGTCTTCGAGTTGTTGGTAATAACGGGCGTGCCAATCTGGATGAATGATTGATTCGAAGACCTCTTTGATCAGTTCCCGTTGATCTTCGTTGTAAAAGTCGTCGACGATGGACGGCTTCGTAACGTTCCAGTTGGCGGAAACATAGCTTCGAAGCAAACCACGTTCTTTATCGACGTGGTCCCAATCAAAACAAACGTGCTGCTTTTGTTTTTCCGAAAGCGAAGTGAATAGTCGTCCGACCAGGGTCTCGGAACTAGGGCTCGGTGCATCCGCAAACGCCGACGCTCCTGCGGTCAACGCGATTGTAGCGGCGGACGTTTGGGTCAGGAAACTACGTCGGTCGATGGGAGTGTTGCGAAACATAAACGGACCTCGGGGAGAGAAAGGGGTGGGCGCTCGAGCTGTCACCACGCGATGCGAGCGATGCAGCGGACAGATCGGGCTCTAATCCCATCTTGCAATGATCCACAAGCAGCTTCGTCACATCGCACGGCGGCGAAGAGAGTTGCCTCGAGTGGTGCGAACGCAAATGCGTTTGACTTTCTCGACGAACGACACTTTAGGACCCAGCGTATCGGAGTTGCTTGCGAACTGTTCCTTCAGTTTATCGCCAATCAATCTGCACGTGTTGCAAGTCTTGCGAGTTTGGACCCACTGCGAAACGAAACAATCCGGGAATGAACCCCCGACTGACATTCGTCAAGCTTGTTCCTTCCAGGGAGCTAGCGGTCTGCTTATCGATAACGAATTCCACCAATCGAGTTTCCCCTGGCTCTAATTGAACTCGCTCGAAACTCTTCAAACTAAGCAAGGGTTGCGAAACACTGCAGACGCCTGGCAATTGATAGCACTGAACAATTTCCACTCCGCGCCTTTGCCCTTCATTCTTTACTTCAACGGATACGATAACGCGGCCACTGTCCGTTCGAGCTGAAAGCGACCGATACGCGAAGGTGGTATACGAAAGGCCAAAACCAAACGGATACAGCGGATCGTTTTGCTCATCGAGATAGCAGGATTTAAACTTCATGAACTCACAATCGGGCGGCAGGGGGCGGCCCGTCGGAAGTGCATCGTGGTGCACAGGAATTTGACCAACGGATCGTGGCAGCGACATCGTCAATTTCCCCTCGGGAACGTGCGATCCCGTCAGCACATCGGCAATGCCCGGGCCGGCCATGCTGCCGCCATACCACGCGTACAACATGGCGTTGACCCGATCGGCAATACCCGTCAGCACTAGTGGACGACCGGCGAATACCAACAGCACGATGGGAACACCCAGATCAGCGACGGCATCAATCAATAATCGTTGAGGCGGTGGCAGTTGCAGATCCGTGCGACTGGAACATTCGCCAGCGTGCTCTTTGGCTTCGCCCAGCGCTAAGACTACCACGTCGGAATCCCGAGCAACGGCAACGGCCTCGTCGATCATCGCTTGAGCGTCACGTGAATCGAGAGTCACAGTGGTTCCGAAAACGTTTAATCGTTCGGCTTGGACTGGATCATCGACCAAGTTACATCCTCTTGCGACGACCACTTTGGTTTGATCGCAGACGGTGCTTCGAAGTCCATCGGCCAAGCTAACACATTCTTCAGCGATGGCTGATACCGACCACGTTCCTGGCAAATTGGAACGATCATCAGCTAGCGGACCGATCAATGCGATGCGGCGGCATTCCTTGCCGATGGGTAACGTTTCCGATTTGTTCTTAAGCAGCACGCAAGACGCTGCGGCCATCTGACGCGCTTCATTGCGATGCGCATCGCACCCGAGGACTTGCTTCGCTCGTTCAGGATCCAGTGCGCGAAACGGGTCATCAAAGAGTCCAGCGTCGCGTTTGAGCTTCAATACGCTTCGGCAAGCCGCATCGATCCTCGCCACATCTACGCGCCCCGATGCAACGGATTGTTCTAAAGTCGTGATGTAAGATTCACCCACCATGTCAACATCGACACCTGCGTTTATCGCGGCGACTGCGGCGCTCGACAAGTCACCCAACCCATGATGTTCGAGTTCATTGATCGCGGTGTAATCGCTAATAACAGCCCCTTCAAAATTCCAACGTTCTCGCAGAACGCCAATCAACAAATCACGGTGGGCCGTTACCGGGATGCGGTCCAAGGCATGGAAGCCTGGCATCACGGCCGCCACTTTGGCGCAGGTGGCGGCTTCGAAGGGTGGCAAGTGAGATTCATGCAGTTCGATGGGACCAAGGTTCACTGACGCATACTCACGTCCGCCATCGACGGCCCCGTAACCGGCGAAGTGTTTAACGCAAGCAAGCATCCGATCGATGTCGGACGGTTGACTGGTTTCACCGTCGCCCTGATAACCTCGAATCACGGCTGCTGTGATCCAAGATGAAAGCGTTGCCGATTCACCGTTGCCTTCGGCGACTCGCCCCCATCGCGGGTCTCGTGTCAGGTCGGCCATTGGCCCAAAGGTTAGGTCGATCCCGTCGGCGCGGGCCTCAGTGGCGCTAAGGTGGGCCGCTCTTTCGATCATGGCTAGATTCCACGTGCACGATAACGCGATGGGCAACGGCAACGCGGTGCGATAGCCATGGATAACATCGCAAGCGAACAGCATCGGAATCCCAAGTCGGGTCTGATTGACACTGATGGATTGGATTTCGCATCGCGATTCAAGGGATGCCGTGCCGAACATCATTCCAACTTGTCCGTCGACTAATTTCCGATGCACGTCGCTGTTGGCGACCGACCCGGTGAGAGTTTGGCCGCCGGGATTGACCAGATTGAGCTGGCCAATTTTTTCCGTCAGCGTCATTTGGGCGATCAGGTCATCAATGTTCATAGCCGATTTCATGTTCCATCTAGCAAGCAATTTCCATCGATTCGCTGACATTTTCGTGTGGTCAGTGCCTATCGTTGACACCGCCTTCACTCTTGTGAAGATCGCCCCCAGTGGGAGGCTGTTCGATTGCAAGCGAAGCAGCGACACTAGTGGTAGTCCGTTTCCTCACTCATCCCCACGATATTGTCATGACCATTCAATGGTTCCCCGGTCACATGCACAAGGCGAAGCTGGAAATCCAGTCTGCGCTTCCGAAGATTGATGTGGTGATTGAAGTGCTCGATGCCAGGATACCGTATTCGAGTGAAAATCCGATGCTGGCTGAGCTGCGAGGTGACAAACCTTGTTTGAAGGTGCTTTGCAAGAGTGACTTGGCTGACGAATCGATGACGCAGACGTGGCTGAACTATTTTGAAGAGACCGCGAATGTCACCGCCCGTGCCGTTACGACCGAAGACGTACCCACGATCATGCGGTTAAAGCATGTCGCGGCAAAGATGGTCCCCTATCGCGAAGGGCGAACGGCAATCAATACCATGATCGTCGGCATTCCCAACGTCGGAAAATCCACGATCATCAATTATCTGGCTGGCAAAAAGGTGGCCAAGACGGGCAATACGCCGGCGGTGACGAAGCAACAACAGCGAGTCAACCTAGGCGATGGCGTAACGCTGCTCGATACGCCCGGCGTGATGTGGCCGAACGTGCACAACCACAAGAGTGGCTATCGACTTGCGTTGCTTGGTTCGATCAAAGAGACGGCGATGGATTACGCGGACGTGGGCTTCTTCGCGGCCAAGTATCTGTTAAGTGAGTATCCCGATCGGCTGATGCAGCGATATGACTTGGATGAATTGCCCACATCAGAACTGCAAACGATTGAGGCCATTGGTCGCAAACGCGGTTGCCTGGGACGTAACAACACCATCGACATTGACCGCGCGTCACGAATACTCGTCACTGAACTTCGCTCGGGAGGTCTCGGGAAGTTGACACTCGAGACGCCGAAGATGATGGAGTTTGAAAAAGCTCAAACCGCTCGAGAGGTCGCCGAGCGTGAAGAGTTGGCAAAGGAAAAGGATGCCAAGCGGAAGAAGCGATTCAAGGACAAGCAAAAGCGAGAGCGTAAGGCACGAGAGATGGGCGGCTCGTGAACTCGATGCAATGAATCATCGCCGTGAATGTCCCGCTGCGAATGTCACTGCAACGAATGTCACTGCAACGAATATCACTGCTGCGAATATCGCCGTAACGAATGGCAGCGTTGCTGGCGACGATCCAGCGTGACGCACCTAGTTCGCCCCGACCGTGCCGTTGGTTAGCGACCTGATGAGTCCTCGCTCGCGTTCATTCATTCACGTTGAGGCCACCGAAGCGTCGCTGGCGTGTCGCAAACTCGTTCAACGCCGTGATGAAGAGGTTTCGATCAAATTCAGGCCAACAGGTTTCCGTGACCCAAAGTTCGGCATAGGAGATTTGCCAGAGCAGGAAATTGCTCACACGCATGTCGCCGCCGGTGCGAATCATCAAGTCAATTTCGGGCAGCCCCTCGGTGTAAAGGTGTTGCCCAAATCGAGCTTCATCAATGTCGTCAACGTTCAGTTTTCCTGCGGCTACCGCGGTAGCGAGCGAGCGGGCTGCGCGGGTAATTTCGTCGCGTCCACCGTAGTCGATCGCAAGGACGAGTTGTGTGCCTGGGTTATCCGCCGACATTTCGAGCGTCCGGTTCATCTGCTCGATCACTGCTTGGGGAAGTCGATCTCGGCGTCCGATGACTCTCAATCGCAACCCCTGGTCCATGATGGTCCGGCGTTCCTCGATCAAGTACTGCTCGAGCAAGTGCATCAAGAAATCGAGCTCGGCCTGCGGACGTTTCCAGTTTTCGCTCGACAGGCAATACAACGTCACCGCGTCGATGCCAAGCTCGGTCGCGGTTTCGCTAATCATGCGGACTGTACCAACGCCGCGGCGATGGCCTTCGATGCGAGGCAAGCCGCGGGCCTGCGCCCAGCGTCCGTTGCCATCCATGATGATGGCGACGTGAGCGGGCGGATCACCGGCGAGGGTCACATCAGCATCCGACATGACTAGGCAACAGGTTCGGGTTGCAGCGGTAACGCTTGGTCGGTGAAGATCGTTTGCGCTCGATCAGGACCTACGCTGAGTACACCGACGGGAACGCCAACCAGTTCTTCGATGCGGCGAACGTAAGCCATCGCTCCGGCCGGGAACTCTTCCATCTTGCGAACGTGGTCCACGGGTTCTTTCCATCCAGGGATGGTTTCGTAGATCGGAACGCAGCGACGCAGTTCATCAGCATGCGATGGGACTCGCGTGATACGCTCACCATCGAGTTCGTAGGCGACGCAGACTTTGATCTCGTCGAGATGAGCCAGGACATCCATCATCATCAAAGCAAGTCGAGTAACGCCACTGAGTCGTGACGTGTAGCGAACAGCAACCGCGTCAAACCAACCGCAGCGACGCGGACGACCGGTCGTCGTGCCGAATTCATTGCCGAGCTTGCGAATTTGTTCGCCTACGGCGTTGTCTTGTTCAGTAGGGAATGGGCCACCACCGACGCGAGTCGAGTAAGCCTTGCAGACTCCCAAGACATGGTTGATCCAACGAGGCGGTACGCCCGCACCCGCACAAACACCAACTCCGCTGCTATTGCTGCTGGTGACAAACGGGAAGGTGCCGTGGTCGATATCGAGCAAGGCCCCTTGAGCGCCTTCGAACAAAATCGCTTTGTCCGCTTCGCAAGCGTCCAGCAAGAAATCCGTGGTGTCACCGATCATATCGTGCAGACGATCAGCCCAGGATGCCGCCAAAGCGATGATCTTTTCCGGGGCAATCGCTTCGAGGTCTTCTTCGGGAGCACCCATTCCGCGAAGCAGTGCCAGTTTGGCTTCGGCGACGGTACCGATTCGTTCGTCTCGATTCGCTTGGACTAGATCAGCCATACGAATCGCGTGAGTGCGTCCCACCTTGTCGCGGTAACAAGGGCCAATGCCACGATTGGTCGTGCCAATGGACTCGCCTCGCACGGCGGCGGCGTTGATGAATTTGTCCTCGGCCATGTGCCATGGCATCACCAAATGGGCTCGCTCGCTAATTCGCAAGTTCGCACGGCAATCGACACCTCGACCCGCCAGTCCATCAATTTCGTCCAGCATGGTGGTGGGATTGATCACCACACCGGGCGTGATCAGGTTTTGCACCTTCGAATGCAGGATGCCGCTGGGGATGTGGTGCAGTTTATAGGTCTGGTCACCGGCGACGACGGTATGACCGGCGTTAGCGCCGCCTTGATAGCGGACGACCAGATCAAACCGCGGGGCCAGCAGATCGACGAGTTTACCTTTGGCTTCGTCGCCCCACTGCAGACCAATGACACAAGTTCCCGACACCGCGATGCTCCAACTTATAGATGGCGAATTTCAAACCGAGCAGGTTAAGCCAGCCAGGGCGAAACGACAAGAACGGGCCAGAAGTTTGGGCTCAGAACGTCAAAGTTTGGCGGAATCACGGCGCTGGGGACCCGCCCCCGACCACGAATTAGTCCAAACCGTAGTGTTCTACCTCGGGCCAATAAACGTCTTCAAACGCATCTGGCTCGTGAAAATCAGGACTATTGTCTAAGTCGTGACAGCTCATGCACTTTTCGCGAGCCTTTTCCAGGGGAAGCTGAATCGCCAAACGCAATTGTGCTCGAACTTCGTCGCTGACCCCTGATCCTTCTTCCGCTGCGGAATGCTCGGCCCCGGGGCCGTGGCAGTTTTCGCATCCGTTGGCCGTTAGATGCGGAGTGCTCTCGAGCGACAAGTAGCCTGATTCGTACGGGTGATATTCCTGGGGGTTCCAGCCGGTAACGTGGCAACTGAGACATTCAGGATCGAAGTGGCGAGCCACATCGCCTCGATCTTGCGAAGGTTTGACGATCGATTCCGTGGCGTGAGCGTGGGCCGAGCCTTCCCAAACTTCGTACGCCGAGGTGTGGCACTTAGCGCAGGTTTGCGTGCCGACAAATTTACGACCCGACGAATGTGGGATCGGTGGCAACAACCCCAGCCCTTCCAATCCGATATCGCGGAGCTGATTTTGGTAGTCCTTCATCAGCCCTCGCATTGCCGGCGCGTCTTTGAATTCGTGAGTCAGTGGCACGCGAGCGTACTTCATCTCGAGCTTGCCGTTCTCGGCACCTTGGCGGCCGAACAATCCGACGACGCCGGCGTACATTCCCTTGTCACCGGTGACGATGATCCGAGTGTCGCTGTCTTGGATCGGCTTCGCCTGGTAAGTCGGTTCGCCGAATCCGCCGGCCACGACGACCAGATCAAACCCCGTCACTTCTCGCACAAGTGCCTCGGCGGCCTCTTCTTTGCCGAAGAAAAGCAGCACGGAGAAATCGGGTGATTGAGGTTCCATTTCATCAATCGCGGACTTCGCTGACGCCGCCATGTCACCCACGGTGATGTCTTCGTTGGTCTGAGCCAACAGTGACTCTGGGTCCGTGATGCTGGTCACGCCGATCTTCAAACCGTTCTGCTCAATCAATTTCGTTCGAGCAACGAATTCTGGATCGAGCACCAGCACATTGGCTGAAATGAAAACTGCTTCTTCGGGCGAGTCAGCGTAGGCGATCGAAAGTAAGTCGGTGGCACCTTGGCGGATATCATCAGGGCCAAACCCGACCGCTTGGTATCCCATTTCCGACAATGCCCGAGCGCTCTGTTGCAGCTTGATCTTGGCTTGGTTGCCGACGCGACGAACTTGGTTTCCCGCGTCCATGGGAATCACATCCCAACCGCGTTGCCGAAGTGAATCTAAGAAGGTGAATCGACGCGCAACGCCGCCCTTTTGTCGATCCAGGCCAGTGCAACCGCACGGTTCGATGTAGCCATGCTGGTTTCCCGTGAAGACCATCGAAACCAGGGGCTTGGTCCAAGTTGTGTAGTCCTCTGGTCCCCCAATCGAATCGGTGCCTGCCTTTGGCGGTGCGTTGACCGGCTTGGGTTGAGCTTCCGAAGCGTCGGCCATCTTGGCCTCAGGTGCCGCAGGAGCGCCCGGTTTAGGACTAGCAGCGCTCGCAGAATCCATCGGCGTCGATTTCGCTGGCGTTGGACTCGCTGGTTTTGTTTCTGCTGGTTTGGGCGTAGCCGGTGCAGGGGTAGCTGGTACAGGGGTAGCTGGTACAGGCGTAGCCGGCTTGGGACTCGATGGCGGCGCTTGGGGCGTCATCGCGGGATCACGTTCGCCCGGTGGCGTGGGAATGATTTCGACGCCCGAGGGTACGTCCTCAGAACCACTTGCCGTTTGAACGAGCGTGGTCGCGTCACCCAAACGCAAGGTGATCGTCGGCGATGTTTCCAAGCCGTTGAGTGCGGACACGCTGGTCTCGGACAAGCTTGGCGGAGCGATCGAAGTGAGGTAGTGACGCGACTCGTCCGTCGACCGTTCGCTAGGGGGATCAAGAGGATCAAGTTGGGCAGTTTGAAAATCAGAAAGTTGCCCGTCGGATTGGGACGGGAAACTCGCGGGAGGAGCGCATCCCACCAACGACATGAAACTGCAGACCGCACAAAGTGCCGTCATGCGCATGTGGAGCGAACTGCGATGGTGGGAAAAAAATCCATTCATGAACAAAACCGACAACCTCGACTCAGAGAGCTCGCGACACAAATTCTTAGAAACTGCCGTGACTCAATCTGGGAAGATCCAACCGTTGTCAGCCAAAGCCCAACGTTTTGGCGGTTTTACTTCGCATCCAATGCGAAAGTCACCACAATCCCCATTTTCGTCACTTTAGGGTTATCGGACTCAATCCACACCTTTCCGTAGTCATCCTTGTTTTTCCCAAGCCGCTCAATTGGCTCGGTGCCTGGCACTAATTCCAGTATCAAAGGATACAGAACCATCGAACCCCGACTTTTCGGTTCGCCCAAGGTAGCCTTCAGGATGCCATCCGGAAAAGTTTCCCCAACCCGTAGAGTCGTATTCTCACGGTCTTTGCCTTTAAGCACAACAAACGTTTTAGCGATTGTTGAATCTCCGCGACGAATTTTTCCAAAGCTGTAGTGGTATCCACCGCCCGACTTGCCGGTCAGCTTGCTACTTTCGATCATGCTCATCGCCCCCACGATTCGGCCTCGCGCGGGGATTGGCACAAACATCACAGCATTATCGTTCTTGGCTGACTCGTTTTCAGCGCTCGCAAGGCTGCTGGGTTGGCTTTCTTCATTGCCGGTGTCGTCAGCGGATTCGTTGCCGCTCGTTTGGTCGCTTGCCGTTTCGCTTGCGCCGGGTTCTTCGTTGGTAAGGTCTTCGTTGGCAAGGTCATCACTAATGGCAGCGTCTTCTGCTGCATCATCCTTTGCTTGTTCATCCGAGGCATTGTCGGCGGTTGCCGCCTTCCTGAAGTGGAACATCAGGTTCTGCGAGATCACACCTTGTCGCATTCCCTTATCCACCTTGGCGGTTACGCGAAAACCTTGAGTCGCGGCCTCTTGCTTTTCCGCTAATTCATCGGCCGGGATCTCTTGCACGTCGAACGTCGCCAGGTCCGTCATTTCCTGGTTCGTGAACCGCATCTTGGTGGGCTCGATTTTGTCTTGGGTGAAGTTAAAGACTTCGCCGGAAATTTCGAAACCTTCGCCTGCTGCGATATCACCAAACGTCCAAACTTTCGGTTCAACGAGGAAATCCTTGATCACTTGTCCAGCGATCTCTAGCGATAGCACAGGCATCTTCGGATCGTCGGTGTGAAGTTGAGCGGATTGCTTGAATTCGGTGGATCCCGCTTTCGCCGTCCAAGTCAACTTGATCTGAGTCGTTTCGCCTGGTTGCAGCAGGTCTTTATCGAGATTGCTGAGCGTGCACTTGCAGGTTGTCGCTCCGAGACGCAACTTCAACGGGCCGTCGCCGACGTTGCGAATCACAAATTCGTGTTCACCCGGTGTGTCAGGGTTCATCACGCCGAAGTCAAACCTCGAATCACCTTCGAGTTCAAGCTCGCCCACCCCTTGGTTGCTGTCGGCAGAGAGCAGCACGTGTTCTTCGATATTGGCGTAGGTGACCTTGCCGTTGGTATCGAGGGGGCCGAAGTAGGTATCGCGATAGCCGTAGCGATTGTGGTTGATAGCCCATCCCGTCGCGGCGCTGGCAATGGCGGTCAGCGCCAAAATTACTGGGAACTTCTTCATCGTTTCAACAATTTCTGGAAAGGGACAACTCGCTAAGAATAAGACCTCAGTCCCTCAGTATACGTCTGCTACCACGTTCGGGTTCGCGGCTTCTCGATGACGCGTTTGCTCGGGATTTCATGGCAACTTCGAGGCTGACCCGCGTCGGCATCGGCTAATTTGCTCGTCATCTCCCACGAGACGCCTATGCCACTTTGCCTGCTCAATCGTATCATGGCGTCGTTTTCTTCCCCTTCCCCTCCCCAACGCCACCTGCCGATGTCCAAGCAACGAACTGAACTCGATTCCATGGGCGAAGTCCATGTGCCCGCCGACGCTTATTACGGTGCTCAAACCCAACGTGCCGTCGAAAACTTTCCGATCAGTGGCTGGCCCATGCCACCGGCGATGATCTCGGCGATGGGATGGGTTAAGTATGCCTGCGGTGTCGCCAATCGAGATCTCGGCAAATTAACCGGATCCGGCAAAAATCCGATGACCGACGCGCAAGTGGACGCGATGTTGGCCGCGTGTGAAGAGATCGCCGCCGGCAAGTTGGTGGATCAGTTTCCGGTGGACGTCTTCCAAACCGGCAGCGGCACCAGCAGCAACATGAACGTCAACGAGGTGATCTCCAATCGCGCGATTGAGATCATTGGTGGTGACCGGATGCAGGCCACGAAGGCGATCCATCCGAACGATCACGTCAACATGGGCCAGAGCACCAACGACACGTTCCCAACTGCGATCCATGTTGCAACAGCAGTGCAGATTCAAGAATCGTTGCTGCCGTCGCTGAAGCGATTGCACAAAGCCTTAGCTGACAAAGCCGCCGCGTGGGACAAGGTGATCAAGATTGGTCGCACGCACTTGATGGACGCCACGCCGCTGCGTCTTGGCCAGGAATTTGGCGGCTTCGCCCGGCAAATCGAATTGTCGATCTCGCGAGCCGAACAGGCCCGTGACGCGGTTCTTGAACTTCCCGTCGGCGGAACGGCGGTCGGCAGTGGCATCAACACTCACCCGGAATTCGGTAGCCGAGTGGCCAAGGTTCTCGCCGATAAAACCGGTATCGCCTTCGTCGAGGCAGTGAACCATTTTGAAGCGAACGCTCAACGCGACGCATTGGTCGCCGCCCACGGTGAACTGAAGTGCATCGCGCAGACTCTCTTCAATTTCGCCAACAACATTCGTTGGCTCGGTAGCGGTCCGCGTTGCGGGTTCTACGAAGTTCAGTTGCCGTCGCGCCAACCGGGTTCGTCGATCATGCCGGGGAAGGTGAATCCCGTGATGTGCGAGTCGATGATGCAGCTTACCGCTCGCGTGATGGGCAACGACACATGCATCACGATGTGCGGGGCGAGTGGCGGTAATTTCCAGCTCAACATCATGATGCCGGTGATGGCCCACACAACGCTCGAGTCGATCCACCTGCTTAGCAGCGGCACCCATGCGTTCGTCGAGTTTTGCGTTGACGAAATGGAAGCTAACGTCGAGCAATGCGAAGCGTCCGTGGAGCAAAGCTTGTCGATGTGTACAAGTTTGAACCCTTTGATCGGTTATGAACAAGCGGCGAAACTTGCCAAAGAGGCTTTCAGCACCGGCCAAACGATCCGCGAGTTATGCTTGGAAAAGAAGATTCTTCCCGAGGACACGCTGACCGAAGCGCTTGACCCGTGGAAAATGACGGAACCTCAAGCCTAGAAAGCGTCGCTGATGAGCATCGCCACCGGGCGGTTCTGATTGACTTCTAAGGTTTAGTTCTTGATTCCATTTCAACACCCTCGAGGGCGCGGATTTTCGTCCGCTTAACGATGAGACTTTCACTGTTCTTAATGTGCCTTCTGATGCCGATTGTGGCCAACGCTCAATACCGATCGAATGTGGGCAATCCGACTGTTCATGCAGACAAGTCGGCGACCTTCCATTTCGATGGTGGCAATGCCCAGACCGTCGAGCTCGTTCTTGTGAACGAGACCTACGCGATGGAAAACCAGGGCGAGGGGAAGTGGTCATTCACGAGCGACCCGCTACCACCAGGAATTCACGATTACATCTTTCGCGTTGACGGCGCCGAAGTCACCGACAAAAAAAATCGTTGGGTAAAGACATGGATCTCGTCTCGCAATCAATTCGAAGTTCCCGGTGACACCCCGTTGGTGACCGAAGAACAGGCCGTGCCGCATGGAGTGTTGCATTCGCATTACTACCGATCCAAAGCGGCGGGGTACCAGCGAAAGGCAATCGTCTACACACCACCGGGCTATGACCCTAAACGCGACCAACCCTATCCGTTGTTGGTGCTGTGCCATGGTTACGGCGATGACGAATCAGCATGGACGGTGACGGGACGGGCTCACTTGATCACTGACAACTTGATCGCGGCAGGCAAGATCGAGCCGCTGGTGATCGTGATGCCGCACGGTCATCCCGAGCCTTTGGAATCCAAAGATTGGTCTGACGACTACGCCAGCCGTAACCTCGAAAAGATGACCTCAGACATCCTTGGGGACTTGCTGCCGATGGTCGAGTCGAACTACTTGGTAGCGGAAACCGCCGAGCGGCGAGCGATAGCCGGGTTGTCGATGGGCGGCGGACATTCGATCAGCACCGGGTTGGCCAATCCTCATGTGTTTGCTTGGGTAGGAGCGTTCAGCGCCGCGATTCCTTTGGATTCGTGGTGGGATGATAACGAAATCGACATTCTTGGCGACAATGCCCAGCAGCGCAAGCTGTTTTGGATCGCCTGCGGACGTGACGACTTTCTGTATGACAAGAACGTTCAGTTCGACGCGAAGCTCAACGAAAAAGGCATTTCTCATCAATTCGTGCAAACCGAGGGAGCCCACAATTGGTACGTTTGGCGAGATTACTTGCCTCAGTTTTTGCAGCTAGCTTTCCGCTAGTCGTTTAGATTTGTCCATCGGGCCGTGTATAATCGGCTCACCGACCTTGCTCGTTCCGGTCGGCCCCTCCTGCCATTCCTCTCACCTTCATCGGTCCTTATGAAACGACGTCAATTCCTCAGCACCGCTGCCGCAGGCACAGCCCTCCTGTCCATGCCGAAGTTTGTTTTGGCACTTGATAAAGACAATGCTTACCGAAACGAAATTGGGATTCAGCTCTACACGCTGCGAAACGAAATCGACAAGGACGTCAAAGCCACGCTGAAGGCTGTTGCCGAAGCGGGCTACAAGCAGGCCGAACCGTATGGCTTTCCCAATTGCCGACCCATGATCGAAGCGGCAAACGAATTTGGTTTGAAGTTGCACTCTTCGCACTTCAACAGCGACTCAATCGTCAACAACGATGCTAGCGACGACGACTACTTTGACACGGTGCTCGAAAAAGCCAACGACGTTGGTTTGACCCACTTGGTCATTCCGTACTTGGGCGACCAATTCCGAACTTCGTTGGATGATTACCGGCGAGTTTGTGCGAACTGCAACAAGGCCGCCGAGAAAGCCAAGGCTGCTGGGATCCAGTTGTCGTATCACAACCACGCATTCGAGTTCAAACCACTCGAAGATGGCAAGTGTGGCTACGACGTGATGATCGAAGAGTTCTCGCCAGACATGAAGTTCGAACTCGATGTGTTCTGGGTCGAAGTGGGCGGCGTTAATACGATCGAGTTAATGAGCAAGCTTGGGTCCCGTATTTCGCAGCTTCACTTGAAGGACCTCGACGCGTCCGTCAAAACGCCATCCTACGACGGGGTGCCTAAGGAAGCGTTCAAAGAAATCGGCAATGGTGTGATCAACATCGAAGCAATCATCGAAGCGGCTGGCGAACACGGAATCGCTCATTGCCACGTCGAGCAAGACCAGTCGCCAAACGCCCTGGCTAGCATCAAGCAAAGCATGGAAGCTTTGAAGAAAATGTAGCTCTCGATCGAGCTCGCGTTCGGATCATCAGCAGATCGCTAAGAATCTGCTGGTGATCGACGAAACATCGACGAAACCACGGATGGTTCTTCTTCAGATCTGGCCTTTCGGCGAGGTTGTCGACGTTGCTACAAGCGAGGCGAATTGGACGGAGGATGACCGTCCGTCCACCGAGTTTCACGCAATAAGACAGGCGTCACGGATGATGCGATTGACTTTGGCCACGATGATGGCCGTGTACATGACGGTTTCGCTGCTGCAGCCATCGGCACTGGGCCAAGCCCCCGGACAGCGTTCGGCATCCCAGGCCCAAGCGGCTCCTCAGGCTCCCTTTGGTCCGCTAGCCCCCGAAGCCCAGGCTCAACTCCAAAAAGTTTTGACTGCTTGGCAGAACCAAAGTCAGGGCACCAAAACGCTCGAACTGAAATTCTTGCGGTTCCACTACGACGCCAACATGGCACCCGTGGTCGGTAATGCTCCCACCGCTGCGACCAAGTCCGA